>NZ_FMVA01000004.1:0-368961 GCF_900101425.1 Rhizobium sp. NFACC06-2
GAACTCACACCCATCATTCCGCGCATCACTGCGCTCATAATGAGGTGTATTCTCTTATCCAAACGTGACCGTCAAAGTCTATTCCTGAGATCCAAATTACCTTCAGACCCCGCAAGCTTCGCCGCCCACGTTTCTCTTTCTTCTCATATTCAATTGTCAAATAACAGACCGCCCAAAGCAGTCACAAAATCAATCGCCCCAAAGCCATAAGCCCCGAAACCCAACAAGCAATCCGCTCATCAACTTGATTTCTTCAGAACGAAAGTCGCCGTCGCCAGCAGCGCCGCCGCCCTCGTTCAGTGAGCGGACTTATAAATCTACCCAGCCAAACAAGTCAACACACCCATCGTCAAAAAACTGACATTTTTATCAAAATATTGATTTTATTAGGTAGTTTCGTGAAGCGAAGCGAAAACAAGCGGAAGAGACGGAATCTTCCGACATTTCGCCACACGCCCAATGCCTGCCCTCCGGTCCTGACTGCAAATAGCGCGCAAGGAACCGTAACTTTGACGTCGGAGCATTTGCCTGCTCCTTACATACGGCTGTCAAAGTGCGGGGCCGTGCATTAGAAACGGCATATGAGACGCTTGAACACCACCCCAGATGCCGCAGGCCTGTTTGCATGACCAGAATGCCCGTTCCTATAAAGACCGAGTTGCCCGAACTTCCCGTCAGTGCCGTTCTCGGCGATATCGCCGAGGCTCTGGCCGGGGCGAAGCGCGCAGTTCTTTCAGCTCCACCGGGCGCGGGTAAAACGACACTGGTGCCGCTGCATCTTTTGCAACAGGGCTGGCGGGGGGACGGCAAGATCATCCTTCTCGAACCACGCCGGCTGGCCGCCCGTGCCGCAGCCGGGCGCATGGCCGAGTTGCTTCACGAGGATGTCGGGCAAACCGTTGGCTATCGCATGCGGCTCGACAATCGCGTCTCCTCGAAAACCCGGATAGAAGTGGTGACCGAAGGCGTGTTTGCCCGGATGGTTCTGGACGATCCTGAACTTGCCGGCGTTTCGACGGTGATTTTCGACGAGTTTCACGAACGTTCGCTCGACGGCGATTTCGGACTGGCGCTTGCACTCGACGTGCAGGGTGGGTTGCGCGACGATCTGCGTATCCTCGTCATGTCTGCCACTCTCGATGTCGAACGCATCAGCACACTCATGGCAGACGCCCCGGTCATTCAGAGCCTTGGGCGGACGTTTCCAATCGAGGTCCGTTATGAGGATCGTTGGCAGGGCGTGCCGATTGAAGAGAAAGTCACCAAGGCGATCACCGAAGCCCATGGGTCGGAAACCGGCTCCATCCTCGCCTTTTTACCGGGACAGGCGGAAATTACCCGAACGGCCACGCGGCTGGAGGGGCGTTTTCCCGACGATACGGATATCATCCCGCTTTACGGCAACCTTTCGCAGAAAGAGCAGGATGCAGCGATAAAGCCGGCGCCGGCCGGACGACGCAAGATCGTGCTCGCCACCTCGATTGCGGAGACCTCGATTACCATCGATGGCGTGCGTGTGGTGATCGACAGCGGATTGCAGCGGCTACCTGTCTTCGAGCCGACAACGGGAATCACGAGACTGGAGACGGTGCGGGTGTCGCGCGCTTCCGCCGACCAGCGGGCGGGTCGCGCCGGGCGAACGGAACCCGGTGTAGCGATCCGCCTGTGGCATCCGGGGCAGACGGCGGCGCTCAACGCCTTTACGCCACCGCAAATTCTGGCGAGCGATCTTGCCGGCCTTGCGCTCGATCTCGCCCATTGGGGTGTTCAGGATCCCTCTTCTCTTGCCTTTCTGGATATGCCCCCCGAAGCCGCACTTAAAGAATCGGTGGCGCTTCTCAAAAATCTGGGCGCGCTCGACAAAGGCGGAGCGCTGACGCAGCGCGGCCGTCTGATGCGCGGCCTTTCACTACCACCAAGGCTGGCGGCCATGGTGATTGCGGCGGCAAGCGAAGGCGCGGGAAAAAAGGCGGCGATGCTCGCCGTCATGCTGACGGAACAGGGGCTCGGCGGAAACGATATCGATCTCGATGAACGGCTGCGGCGCTTTCTTTCCGACAGAAGCGAAAGGGCACAGGCGGCGCGCAAGCTGGCATCGAGGCTGTTCGACGCAATCGGCGACAAAACGGCGACAGCCGAGTTGCCGAGCGAGGCCGGTCCGCTGCTGCTGCATGCCTATCCGGACAGGATCGCGCTTCAGCGCGGTGCGCGGGGACGTTATGTGATGGCCAACGGGCGTGGCGCAGAGCTTGCGGAGACAGAACGGCTGGCGGCGAGCAAAATGCTGGTGGTTGCCGATATTACGGGGCGAGCGGCGCAGCCGCGCATCCTTGCGGCAGCAGGCATAGAGAGGAGCGATGTAGAAGAGCGGATGCCGCATCTCATCGTTCAGCAGGACCAGCTGCTTTTCGACAAGGCGAGCGGCCAGGCGCGCGCGCGAAAGGTGACGCGGCTTGGCGCCATCATCCTCGATGAGACACCCCTGCCCCGTCCCGAGGGCGAGCAGGCGGCACAGGCGCTCGCCAATGGCGTTCGGGAATTCGGCATCGGCATACTTCCTTTTTCGAAAGAGACGTTGCAGTTGCGCGACAGGATCGGCTTTCTGAACGCCAGTATCGGGGAGCCCTGGCCGGATGTCAGCGACGAGGCATTGCTCTCCAGACTGGACGAATGGTTCGTCCCTTTTCAGAACGGTGCGCGCAGCCTGCAGGACATTCGGCCCGGCAGCCTCTCCGAAGGGATCCTGTCTCTGGTGCCGCATGAGGTGGCGCGCGATCTCGCCAAGCTGGCGCCGACGCATTTCGAAGCACCGACGGGCCAGCGGCACCCCATTCGTTACGACGCCAGCGAGCCGACGCTTTCCATTCGCGTGCAGGAGCTTTTCGGGCTGAGAGCACACCCGTCCATTGCGCAGGGGCGGTTGCCGCTATTGCTGGAATTGACCTCCCCGGCGCACAGGCCGATACAGACGACACGCGATCTTCCCGGCTTCTGGTCGGGGTCCTGGAAGGATGTACGGGCGGATATGCGCGGGCGTTATCCACGCCATCCATGGCCGGAAGACCCGGCATCGGCCCTGCCGACCAGCCGTGCAAAACCGCGCGGGACGTGACGATGATGAACAGGGCAAAGGAGATGAAGGTGGCTGGCCATTCTATCGAAACCACGAGGCTCGGCCGCGCCAGCCGCAGGATAAGGCTGCAGACCATCGTCTGGCTGCGCTGGCTGGCGGTTGCGGGACAGACGGCAACGATCCTGCTTGTCGCTTTCGGGCTCAATTTCCCCCTGCCGCTTCTGGCCTGCGGCCTTCTGATCGCGGCACTCGCTCTTGCAAATCTGTTTCTTACCGCCCGTTTTCCCTCCACCTATCGTCTGGAGCCCTGGGAAGCGACATTGCTGCTGGCCTTCGACCTGCTGCAATTGACGGCGCTGATTTACATCACCGGCGGACTTTCCAATCCCTTCGCGCCGCTGATCTGCGTGCAGGTCATCATTGCCTTTGCCTCCCAGCCGCTGCGGCATTCGCTCATTCTCCTCGGCTTTGCCGTCATCTGCTCGACCGCGATCGCCTTTTCGCCCTTTCCGGTTCCGTGGTATCCCGGCGAGGTTTTGCCGATTCAGCTTCTGCTGCATGTCGGCACCTGGGTTGCGATCATCGCCACAACCTCTTTTGCGGCCTTTTACGCCTATCGCGTTTCGCATGAGGCAAACCAGCTGGCGGATGCGCTGGCTGCAACCGAGCTGGTGCTGGAGCGGGAAAAACATCTCTCGCAGCTGGATGGACTGGCGGCGGCGGCGGCGCATGAGCTCGGTACGCCGCTCGCGACCATCAGTGTCGTCGCGAAGGAGATGGAGCGGGAACTCGGAAACGACGAAAAATTTGGCGAAGATATAGCCCTGCTGCGCAGCCAGAGCGAAAGATGCCGCGATATTCTTCGCCGTCTCACCTCGCTTTCCGCCGACAATGAGGAGCACATGCGCCGCCTGCCGCTCTCCTCGCTGATCGAGGAGGTGATGGCGCCGCACCGGGAATTCGGCATCCGCCTCGAACTCGTTGAAAAGAACAATCGCGCCGACGAGCCGGTCGGCATCCGCAATGCCGGCATCATCTACGGACTTGGCAACCTCATTGAAAACGGCGTGGATTATGCGCGGGAAAAGGTGACCGTGACGGTGGATTACGACCAGCAGAACGTCGCCGTCATCATTGAAGACGATGGGCCGGGTTATGCCCATGATGTGCTTGCCCGTATCGGCGAGCCCTATGTGACCGAACGTCACAATGACACACGGGCGGGCGGGCTCGGGCTCGGGCTTTTCATCGCCAAGACCTTGCTGGAGCGCTCCGGCGCCACCGTCACCTTTGAAAATCGCGGCACGAGCGGAACCGGAGCGCGGGTCACAATCGTCTGGCCTCGGGCGCTTATGGACGATAAAAGAAGCCGTTGACTTTACCATCCACGTTGAAGCGGCGATAAGAAGAAGAAAACCAAGCCGACGAAGTTGCCGGAAGGCCGGAAACATGAAGACAGAAGACCAGAACAACTCCACCAGCGCGCCAACGGACGACATCGACCCGATCGGGCCCGACAGATCGCTGCTGATCGTCGATGATGACGGCCCGTTTCTGCGCCGGCTTGCCCGGGCAATGGAAACACGCGGCTTTACCGTCGACACCGCCGAGACGGTGAGCGATGGCATTGCCCGCTCCAGGGCTGCACCGCCGAAATATGCGGTTGTCGATCTGAGGCTTGCGGATGGCAACGGTCTGGAAGTGATCGAGGCCATCAGGCAGAACCGGGACGATACGCAGATCGTCGTTCTGACCGGCTACGGCAATATCGCAACCGCCGTTACTGCCGTGAAACTTGGGGCGCTGGATTATCTCGCCAAGCCCGCCGATGCGGACGATGTGTTCAATGCGCTGACGCAGCGCAAGGGCGAAAAGACCGAAGTCCCCGAAAACCCGATGTCGGCAGACCGGGTTCGGTGGGAGCATATTCAGCGTGTCTATGAAATGTGCGAGCGCAACGTTTCGGAAACCGCCCGCCGTCTGAACATGCACCGGCGAACGCTGCAGCGCATTCTCGCCAAGCGCGCACCCAAATAACCGAAGTCATTCTCCGAAGCTGCGCCCGGTCGTCCATTCCGCCAGCATCAGCCGGGTCGCAGCGGTTCGCGAGAAATCCAGCATCACCGACTTGCGGGTTGCGGGCGGCAATTTATGCTCCGGCGCATCGCGCAGCATATGGGCGCCATATCCATCCGACAGGATCAGCCCGCATTCCTCCGGGAATATGTCGGTCGGCACTTCAGGATGGGTGGCGAAGAACAGGCGGTCGCAATGCAGGCGATACTCTGGCCATTTGCGATCGACACGGAAATCCTCGATGGAGGATTTGATTTCGATGATCCAGATCTCACCCTTGACCGACAGGCTGATGAGATCTGCCCGCCGCCCGCTTGCAAGCGGCAGTTCGGGCAGCACCGAATGGCGCATTTCGTGCAAAAGCACCTGAACGCCGCGGCGGACCAGCATCGCCTTGTCCGACTGGCGACCGTCTATTAACGGATTATTATTGGTAACGGAAAGAATAGTCATGGATAAAGGTTGCTGAAGCGTTTGGCCTATTGTTGCAAAAAGGCAATCAACCGGCAATTTTAAATGCGCGACCGTTTCGCGGTGGCGCAACGGCTTGCCAAGAGCGGCTGAATGGAAAATAACCGATTTATCCAATTAAGCCTACTCTTTCGCACAATTTGGCGAATTTTCCGCGAGAACGACATGCGCATCCGTACCCCATTGACCGCACTCGGTCTGACGGCAGCACTGGCTCTGGCCGGCTGCGCCGAAACTACCTCCCAATCTTCCGCTCCGACCTCCGGCAAGATCGCAGCGTCAGTCCCGGTTGCTGACCCCGTTCCGGCAAAGGTCGAAACGGTCCAGATCTTCAACGATGTCTACGGTCCCGTAACCGATGCGGGCTATGCGCTGCCAGCCATTCCGATCAATCGTGTGAATGAGAAGTACCGCCGTCAGATCGTCGAATTCCAGACATCCGAACGCGCCGGCACCATCATCGTCAATACGCGTGAGCGTTACCTCTATTACATCCTGTCCGGCAACCGCGCGGTTCGCTACGGCATCGGCGTCGGCAAGGCAGGTTTCGCCTGGGCCGGTGAGGCCTATGTCGCCTGGAAGCAGGAATGGCCGATGTGGCATCCGCCGAAAGAAATGGCGGACCGTAAGCCGGAAGTCGCGAAATATGTCGAGGCTGGCATGGGTCCGGGTCTTACCAACCCGCTCGGCGCGCGCGCCATGTATCTCTTCAATGAAAAGGGACAGGACACGCTGTTCCGCATCCACGGTTCGCCCGAATGGGCCTCGATCGGCACCGCCGCCTCTTCCGGTTGCATCCGCATGATCAACCAGGACGTCATCGACCTTTACAGCCGCGTTCGTCCCGGCCGCAGCACCAAGGTCATCGTGATCCAGTAAAGATCACATACCAGACAAGAAAAAGCCGCCGTGGATTTCCCCGGCGGCTTTTTTGTTTCTCGGGACGCCGACGGCTTCAGGCCGCCTGTTTGGCCTTCAGCTCCAGACGACGGCGGTGCAGAACCGGCTCGGTGTAGCCGTTCGGCTGTTCACGGCCCTTCAGCACCAGTTCGACAGCCGCCTGAAATGCCACCGAGCCATCGAAATCGGATGCCATCGGCAGATAGGCCGGATCGCCGGCATTCTGCGCATCGACCACGGCGGCCATGCGCTTCATGGTCTCGACGATCTGCCCCTCTGTCACCACGCCGTGGCGCAGCCAGTTCGCCATGTGTTGCGCGGAGATGCGAAGCGTGGCGCGGTCTTCCATCAGCCCGATATTGTTGATATCCGGCACCTTGGAGCAGCCAACGCCCTGATCGACCCAGCGCACGACGTATCCGAGAATACCCTGCGCGTTGTTGTCGAGTTCGCGCTGGATTTCTTCCGGCGTCCAGTTGGGACGCGGCGCGACCGGCACCGACAGAATATCGGAAAGCTTCGCACGGCCGCGGCTTTTCAAACCTTCCTGAACGGCAGCGACATCGACCTTGTGATAATGCGTGGCATGCAGCGTCGCCGCCGTCGGCGATGGCACCCAGGCCGTATTGGCGCCGGCCTTCGGATGCGCGATCTTTTGCTCCAGCATCGCCGCCATCAGGTCCGGCATGGCCCACATGCCCTTGCCGATCTGCGCATGGCCGGAAAGGCCGCATTCGAGGCCGATATCGACGTTCCAGTTCTCGTAAGCCGCGATCCATGCCGCCTGCTTCATGTCGCCCTTGCGGATCATCGGACCCGCCTCCATCGAGGTGTGGATTTCGTCGCCGGTGCGGTCGAGGAAGCCCGTATTGATGAAGACGACGCGGTCCTTCGCAGCGCGAATGCTTTCCTTGAGGTTGACCGTGGTGCGGCGCTCCTCATCCATGATGCCCATCTTAATGGTATTGGGCGCCATGCCGACAAGCTTTTCGACCCGGCTGAAGATTTCGTTGGCGAAGGCCACTTCCTCCGGCCCGTGCATCTTCGGCTTGACGATATACATGGAGCCAGCGCGGGAATTCTGACGCCGCCCGGATGGACCGACATCGTAAAGGGCGATCAACGCCGTGACGACGGCATCCATGATACCTTCAGGAACCTCCCGACCATCCCTGTCGAGGATCGCCGGATTGGTCATCAGATGACCGACATTGCGCACCAGCATCAGGGACCGGCCCGGCAAGGTCAGCGCGGCACCATTGGGAGCCGTGTAATAACGATCCGGGTTGAGGCTGCGGATGAAGGTCTTTCCGCCCTTGGATACTTCTTCGGTCAGGTCGCCGCGCATCAGGCCAAGCCAGTTGCCATAAACCAGCACCTTGTCTTCGGCGTCGACGGCGGCAACCGAATCCTCACAATCCATGATGGTCGTGAGGGCGGATTCGAGAATGACATCTGAGATTCCCGCCTTGTCACCCTTGCCGATTTCGGTCGTGGGATCGATGACGATTTCGGTGTGCAAACCATTCTTGCCAAGCAGGATCGTTGCAGGCTTTGCCGCTTCGCCGCTGAAACCCTTGAACTGGGCTGCATCCTTGAGGCCAGTCCTGGCGTCGCCGATGGCAAGCTGCAACAAGCCATCCTCGGTCTTGAAACCGGTCACCTCGGACCAGCTTCCCGTCTCCAGCGGAGCGGATTCATCGAGGAAATTTCGCGCCCAGGCAATGACCTTTTCACCGCGCTTCGGATTGTACCCCCTGCCCCTCTCCGCACCGTCGGCGTCAGAAATGGCATCCGTGCCGTAAAGCGCATCATAAAGCGAACCCCAGCGGGCATTGGCCGCATTCAGCGCATAACGCGCATTCATAACCGGAACGACGAGCTGCGGGCCGGCAACGGCGGCGATTTCAGGGTCGACATTGCTGGTTTCCACCTGGAAGCCGGGACCTTCCGGCAGCAGATAGCCGATTTCCTTCAGAAAGCCCTCATAGGCGTCAAAATCCGCCGGCGCGCCATTCTGCCGATACCACCCATCCAGCTTTTCCTGCAGGGCGTCACGCTTTGCCAGCAATTCGCGGTTCTTCGGAGAAAGCTCGTGAACAATGGTCGAAAAACCTTCGAAGAACGCCTCGCTGTCCAGACCCGTGCCGGGCAGGACGTCGTCAGTCAAAAAGGCATAAAGCCTGTCATCGATGGAAAGACCGAATTTATTCGTGCGGCTCACATGCGCCTCCTTTATTCTGGAGGCACAGATTGGACGCGGAGATGGCCGCTCGTCAATTGCGGCGGACAGCCAAATATTATTTCCGTTTTGGAAACAATGCGGGCGATAGTCGCCTTTTTCTACAAAAGCGCCTGCAAATCCTTGATGCGATCATTCACCAGCCAGCCGTAATAATTTTCCTCCGGCAACAGGGGCTGCTCCCCACCTGAGGCGCGCTGGCGGTTCTTCTGGGCAAGAGCGGCAGCACGCTGCTGCGATCCGCCGACATTATAAAGCGTAGAGGTCACACCCGGATTTTTCGAAATATCCATGTCGGCAATAGATTTATAGTCGTCGATAGACTTGCGGATGGACGCCGCCATGAAAGCGAGCGACCGGTCAGGGTCCATGATGGCGGTGTAGACGGCGGTGGCGTCGTTCTCATCCAGCTTCTCATAGCCCGAAGTTCTGGACACCATATCGGACAACATCAGCGCGGTCAGCGGGTTGATCTGGCCGAGGCCGAAGGTCTGGCCGGCATAGAAGGGCTGGAAAAACACGGCGCTGAAACGGTTGTTCGGGTAGGCGACACCATCAACCGTTTTGCCGCGGAAACTGTCTTCCCAGACATCTTCCCGACAGTTCCAGAGGCTGTAGGAATCCTTTTTCGACTGGCACTTGGCAAATTGCGAATGGGTCAGGAACTGCGCAATGGTTTCGTCCTTGTAGCCGAAACGGAAGCTGTTGCCCGCGTAAGACGCCGCCTTGACGTAATAGGACTGCAGCCGGTCATAGGCGTCGACATTATAGGTATGTTCGCCGACGATCGCGCCGATCATATGGATCGGATCGATGTCGTAGCGCCCGGCCGTCGACTTGATCTTGGCGATCAGCGCCTTGTCGGAGGACAAAAGGTCGATGACCTTCTGGTACTTGCGCTCGAAAGAGGTGTTGGACGCCTTTGTTCTTTTTGCGGAAGCGCCGGGAACGCCGGGCTGTTCGGCATTGCGATTGCCTGGCGGAACGACCGTCGCGGCTTCGACGTAAGAAGACGCGGTGACGGTGAACGTCAAAGCAGCGGCAAATGCCAGAAGAGTTTTGCACACGAGCGAATGCCTTTTCTCAAGCCTGCGGCTTCCGCCAGCGAAAGGTGCTGGGAAAACCGGATCATTCCACTAAAGCGGTTCCAACCGGAATGCAGCCCTTCCCATAAACAAAATGCGGGCTGAATGCGAGACAAGGCGGATAAAATAAAAGAGTGCGGCAAATATGGCCGCACTCCTCTTTCTCGTATCTCTGAAATCTTCAGAGAATATAGCGGGACAAATCCGTATCGGCGGCGAGATCGCCGACATGTTTGCGGACATATTCCTGATCAATCTTGACGGCGGAACCACCGCGATCCGGCGCATTGAAGGAAATCTCGTCCAGAACACGCTCCATCACCGTCTGCAGACGGCGCGCACCGATATTCTCGACCGACGAATTGAGATGAACCGCCACATCGGCCAGGGCATCGATTGCATCATCGGTGAAATCGAGGTCGAGTTCTTCCGTCGCCATCAGCGCCTTGTACTGGCGGATGAGGCTTGCTTCCGTCTCCGTCAGGATACGGCGGAAATCCTCCTTGGTCAGCGGCTTCAACTCGACACGGATCGGCAGGCGGCCCTGAAGTTCGGGCAGGAGGTCCGACGGCTTTGCCACATGGAAAGCGCCCGATGCGATGAAGAGAACGTGGTCGGTTTTTACCGGCCCGTATTTCGTCGAAACCGTCGTGCCTTCGACAAGCGGCAGCAGATCGCGCTGCACGCCTTCGCGCGAGACGCCGGCGCCCATGCCGCCGTCACGGGCGGCGATCTTGTCGATTTCGTCCAGGAAGACGATGCCGTCATTTTCGACCGATTTCACCGCTTCGCGCTGGATCATTTCATTGTCAAGCAGCTTGTCGGATTCATCGCGGATAAGATCGGCATAGGATTTCGATACCGTGGTGCGAACTTTCTTGGTGCGTCCGCCCATGGCCTTGCCGAACATTTCCGACAGGTTGAGAACGCCGATATTGGCGCCCGGCATGCCGGGAATTTCGAAACCGGGCATGCCCGATCCGCTATCCGCCACTTCGATATCGATTTCCTTGTCGTCCAGTTCGCCGTCGCGCAGCTTCTTGCGGAAGCTTTCACGCGTGCCGGGCGAGGCGGTTGCGCCAACCAGCGCATCGAGCACCCGTTCTTCGGCGCTCTGATGCGCCTTGGCCTGTACTTCGGCACGCTTCTTTTCACGCACGAGGCCGATGCCGATCTCGACCAGATCGCGAATGATCTGTTCGACATCGCGGCCGACATAACCGACTTCGGTGAACTTGGTCGCCTCGACCTTGATGAACGGCGCGCCGGCCAGCTTTGCGAGGCGGCGGGAAATTTCCGTCTTGCCGACACCGGTCGGCCCGATCATGAGAATGTTTTTCGGCATGACTTCGTCGCGCAGGCTCTCATCGAGCTGCTGGCGGCGCCAGCGGTTACGCAGCGCAATCGCCACCGCACGTTTGGCCTCATGCTGGCCGATGATGAAGCGGTCGAGTTCCGAGACGATTTCCCGGGGAGAAAAAGTGGTCATTCTATCCTCTCGGCTTTCCTGTTCCGGCCGGCCACTCCGGCCCGGCCCACAGGACCCTTGGGTGAGAAATGGGGTGAGAAAACTGGCTTATTCGGCGTCGAGCATTTCGACGACGAGATTGTGGTTGGTATAAACGCAGATATCGGCGGCGATATCGAGCGACTGGCGCGCCACCTCTTCCGCCGATTTGTCCGTGTCCATCATGGCGCGGGCAGCCGCAAAGGCGTAGTTGCCGCCGGAACCGATGGCGATCGCGCCGTGCTCAGGCTCCAGCACATCGCCATTGCCGGTGATGGCGAGCGTGGTGGATTTATCGGCCACCAGCATCATGGCTTCGAGATTGCGCAGATATTTATCTGTACGCCAGTCCTTCGCAAGCTCTACGGCGGCGCGCATGAGCTGGCCCGGATATTGCTCGAGTTTCTTTTCAAGACGGTCAAGCAATGTAAAAGCATCCGCCGTTGCACCGGCAAAACCGGCAATCACTTCACCCTTGCCGATGCGGCGAACCTTGCGGGCATTGCCCTTCATGACCGTCTGGCCAAGGCTTACCTGACCATCGCCAGCCATGACGACCTTGCCGCCCTTTCTGACTGTAATAATTGTTGTCATCAAACACCTGTCTGCCCTGCTGGGCCTGCGGTTAACGGGCCGGGATGCGGCCCTTCTCGGGTTCTATGTAAGTTTGCTTTTCACGATTGCAATCTTCGAGGCGACGCACCGTTTTGCGCATGTCAGGCAAGACGATGGAACAACTGGATATTTGTGTCCCGTGCTGATAAGGAACGGCAACATTTTCACGGAGCGGCCAAAATGGCAGAACGTAAAGGCGAGATTATCCGCAAGACCAACGAAACCTCGGTTTCGGTGCGTGTGGATATCGACGGCACCGGCAAATCGAAAATTTCCACCGGCGTGGGATTTTTCGACCATATGCTGGACCAGCTGAGCCGCCATTCGCTGATCGACATGGAGATCGATGTTCAGGGCGACCTGCACATCGATGATCATCACACCGTGGAAGATACCGGCATCGCCATCGGCCAGGCAATTGCCAAGGCGCTGGGCGACCGGCGCGGCATTACCCGTTATGCCTCGCTCGATCTTGCCATGGACGAGACGATGACCAAGGCCGCCGTCGATATTTCCGGCCGTCCCTTCCTCGTCTGGAACGTCAATTTTTCCGCGCCGAAGATCGGCACTTTCGACACCGAACTGGTGCGCGAGTTCTTTCAGGCGCTCGCCCAGAATGCCGGCATTACGCTGCATATCCTGAACCATTACGGCGCCAACAACCATCATATCGCCGAGACATGCTTCAAGGCCGTTGCCCGCGTTCTTCGCACGGCAACCGAGATCGACCCCCGGCAGGCAGGCCGCGTTCCCTCGACAAAGGGCATGCTGGCCTGACGCCCAAGCTGTCAGGAAGCCCATGACAAGCTATCTCGTTCTGGAAGCCCCCAACGGGCCGGACAGGGACCACAAGACGACCCGCTTCATTGCCGATCGTTTCGTTTGGCTTGCTCTCATTGCGCCATGGTTATGGCTTGCGATCAACCGGCTGTGGCTGGCGACGGCGGTTGTTGTGATCGCCCTCATTCTGGCCGGTCAGGTCTCGATATTAGCCGGATTCGAACCGGTTGGCCTTCTCTGCGGTTTCGCCATCGGGCTCATCACGGCGCTGGAGGGACGCGATTTTCTCGTCCGGCACCTGATCCGCAAAGGCTGGACGCTGAAGTCAGTCCTTTCCGCCCCTGATCTTTCGAGCGCCGAAGACATATATTTCTCCGGTCTCTCCGAAAACACCGAGAGGGCGGAACAGCTGTCCCAGCCGGTCTGGACCCCTTCGCCGCAAAAGAGCGGCGACAAAAACTTCGTCAACGATCCCGCCGGATCGTTTCTTTTCGACTTGAATGGAAGGCGCTGACATGCGTGTCGCGATCATCGACTACGGTTCGGGCAACCTGCGTTCGGCCACAAAAGCTTTCGAGCGTGCCGCCCGCGAAGCCGGCATCAATGCAACCATCGACCTGACCGACAAGCCGGATCATGTCGCCTCGGCGGACCGCATCGTTCTGCCGGGCGTCGGCGCTTATGCGGATTGCCGCGCCGGTCTCGACGCCGTTCCCGGCATGCATGACGCACTCATCGAAGCCGTGGAGAAAAAGGCCCATCCCTTCCTCGGCATTTGCGTCGGCATGCAGCTCATGTCCTCGCGCGGGCTGGAAAAGACTGTCAGCACCGGGCTCGGCTGGATCGAAGGCGATGTCGTGGAAATGACGCCGTCCGATCCAAGCCTGAAGATTCCGCAGATCGGCTGGAACACGCTGGAAATCCGCCACGCCCACCCGCTGTTCGACGGAATCAAGACCGGCGCGGACGGGTTGCACGCCTATTTCGTGCATTCCTATCATCTGGCCGCCAAGCACTCGACGGATGTCATCGCCACCACCAATTACGGTGGCGCGATGACGGCTTTCGTCGGCCGCGACAATATGGCGGGTGCGCAATTCCACCCGGAAAAGAGCCAGACGCTCGGCCTTGCCCTGATTTCCAATTTCCTGCGCTGGAAGCCCTGACATGATTCTTTTTCCCGCAATCGACCTTAAAGACGGCCAGTGCGTTCGCCTGAAACTCGGCGATATGGACCAGGCCACCGTTTATAACGAGGACCCCGGCGCACAGGCCAAGGCCTTCGAGGATCAGGGCTTCGAATGGCTGCATGTCGTAGATCTCAACGGCGCATTCGCCGGCCAGACCGTGAATGGCGAGGCAGTCGACGCCATTCTGAAAGCCACGAAAAACCCGGTGCAGCTCGGCGGCGGCATCCGCACGCTCGATCATATCGAAGCGTGGCTGAGCCGTGGGCTTGCTCGCGTCATTCTCGGCACCGTTGCGGTGCGCGACCCGGTTCTGGTCATCGAAGCCTGCAAGCGTTTCCCCGGCCAGGTCGCCGTCGGCATCGATGCCAAGGGCGGCAAGGTCGCTGTTGAGGGCTGGGCGGAAGCGTCCGAACTCGGCGTCATCGAACTCGCCAAACGTTTCGAAGGCGCAGGCGTCGCGGCCATCATCTATACCGATATCGATCGCGACGGCATTCTGGCCGGCATCAACTGGGCTTCGACGCTGGAACTGGCGGATGCCGTTTCCATCCCGGTCATCGCCTCCGGCGGTCTCGCCTCCATCGACGACATCAAGCGCATGTTGCAGCCGGATGCCGCAAAGCTCGAGGGCGCGATTTCCGGCCGCGCGCTTTACGACGGCCGCATCGACCCGGCTGAGGCGCTTGCCCTCATCAAGGCCGCAAAGGAAGTAAACGCATGACCCTCAAAGCCCGCGTTATTCCCTGCCTCGATGTGAAAGACGGCCGTGTCGTCAAGGGCGTGAACTTCGTCGACCTGATCGATGCCGGCGATCCCGTCGAGGCGGCGAAAGCCTATGATGCGGCGGGAGCGGACGAACTCTGCTTCCTCGACATTACCGCCTCTTCGGATAATCGCGACACGATCTTCGATGTCGTCTCGCGTACCGCCGATCATTGCTTTATGCCGCTGACCGTCGGTGGCGGGGTTCGCAGCGTCGCGGATATTCGCAAGCTGCTCCTTTGCGGTGCGGACAAGGTCTCGATCAACTCCGCAGCCGTCAAGGATCCGGATTTCGTGGCGCAGGCGGCCGACAAGTTCGGCAACCAGTGCATCGTTGTTTCCATCGACGCCAAGCGGGTTTCGAAGGTCGGAGAAGAAGGCCGCTGGGAAATCTTCACCCATGGCGGACGCCAGCCCACCGGGATCGACGCCGTGGAGTTCGCCATGAAGATGGTCGAACGCGGCGCCGGCGAATTGCTCGTCACATCGATGGACCGTGACGGCACCAAGAGCGGTTACGATATCGGCCTGACGCGCAGTATTGCCGATCAGGTTCGAGTCCCCGTTATCGCTTCGGGGGGAGTAGGCACACTGGACGATCTGGTGGCAGGCGTTCGTGATGGCCATGCGACTGCAGTGCTTGCAGCCTCCATCTTCCACTTCGGCACTTATTCGATCGGTGAAGCCAAGAACTACATGGCAGAGCATGGCATCGCCATGCGTCTCGATTGATTGCAGGATTTCCCCATGAGCGCATTTTCCCTTTCCGATCTGGAGCGCATCGTCGCAACCCGCGCCGCTGCGTCTCCTGACGAATCCTGGACGGCCAAACTGGTTGCTGCCGGCCAGGAGCGTGCGGCGAAAAAACTCGGCGAAGAGGCGGTGGAAGCCGTCATCGCGGCCATCGCGGAAGACCGCGACGGGCTGAAGAACGAGGCGGCCGACCTGCTCTACCATCTGCTGGTGGTGCTGAAGATCGCCGACATTCCGCTCAACGACGTGTTTGCCGAGCTGGAGCGTCGTACGGGGCAAACCGGCCTTGCGGAAAAGGCAGCGAGGCCGACATCATGAATGTCGAGGCAGGCAGCGGGGAGAGAGGCATGCCGAGCACACTCGATCATTTCCGACCGGATGAATATTCGCCCTACCACTTCTTCAGTTCGGAAGAATGGTCGAAGTTTCGCGCCGATACGCCACTGACGCTTTCCGCCGACGAGGTCAAGCGTCTGCGCTCGCTGGACGACCCGATCGATCTGGATGAAGTGCGGCGCATCTACCTGTCGCTCTCGCGCCTCCTGTCATCGCATGTGGAGGCGTCGCAGCTGCTGTTCGAACAGCGCAACCGCTTCCTCAACATGGCTGACGTCAACAAGACGCCTTTCGTGATCGGCATTGCCGGTTCCGTGGCGGTTGGAAAATCGACGACGGCACGTATCCTGAAGGAGCTTCTGGCGCGTTGGCCCTCCAGCCCCAAGGTCGATCTTATCACGACAGACGGATTTCTTTATCCGAATGAGGTTCTGCGGCGCGAGAACCTGATGGAGCGCAAGGGTTTTCCCGAAAGCTACGATATCGGCGCGCTCCTGCGTTTCCTGTCGGCGATCAAGGCGGGCCAGCCGAATGTGAAGGCACCGCGTTATTCGCACCTGACCTACGACGTTCTGCCGAACGAGTTCACTGTCATCGACCAGCCGGATATTCTCATCTTCGAAGGCATCAACGTGCTGCAATCGCGCGATTTGCCGGCGGGCGGGCGGATCGTGCCGATCGTTTCCGACTTCTTCGATTTCTCGATCTATATCGATGCCGATGAGGGCCTCATTCACAACTGGTATGTGAACCGGTTCATGAATCTGAGAAAAACTGCCTTCCGCGATCCCAATTCGTTCTTCAACCGTTATGCCTCGATCAGTGAAGAAGCGGCGTTGAGCATTGCCGAAGGGCTCTGGCAGAACATCAACCTGAAGAACCTGCGCCAGAACATCGTGCCGACGCGCCCGCGCGCCGATCTTATTCTACGCAAAGGCAGGAACCATCTGATCGACACCGTTGCACTTCGTAAGCTCTGAAAATCAAGCACCTTCGGATTAGTCGCCGGAGGGCTTGCCGCGCATCTTCTTGATATCCGAACGGCCGGACTTTGCCTTCAGACGACGCTCGACCGAGCCTTTTGTCGGCTTGGTGGCCTTGCGAACCGGTGGCGGCGGAGCCGCCGCCTCCAGGATCAACTCCTTAAGCCGCTCGCGTGCATCTTCGCGATTGCGCTCCTGGCTGCGAAACCGGCTTGCCTCGATCATCAGCACGCCGTCTTTCGACACGCGCCTGCCACCCAGACGCAGTGCATTGGTCTTTACCCGATCCGGAAGGGAGGGCGAATTGGCAATGTCGAAAAACAGCTGAACCGCCGTCGAGACCTTGTTGACGTTCTGGCCGCCCGGCCCGCCGGCCAGCACGAATTGCTCCGTCAGTTCCCAGCCGGCGATGGTGATACGGTTGCTGATGTAAAGCGGGTCGCTGGCCATGATCTTTCTCCGCGCCGGTGATGCCATAGATCGGCAGGAATGGAAACAGCAGGCCAAACGAAAGAACCCGGCGCAAGGCCGGGTCCCCTCCTCCTCACGAATGAGGTTCTATTTATTCAGCTGCAAGCAGCAGGCCCGGTGCAGCGTCGCGAACCTTGCTATCGACGTGATCTTCGAACTTGGTGAAGTTCGTGACGAACATGGAGACCAGCTTCTTTGCCTGCGCGTCATAGGCTGCGCCATCGGCCCAGGTCGAACGCGGATCGAGGATCGCGCTGTCGACGCCATCCAGCGACAGCGGCACGGCGAAACCGAAATTCGCGTCGGTGCGGAATTCCGCATTCTTCAGGTCGCCGGTCAGTGCGGCGGTCAAAAGAGCGCGGGTTGCCTTGATGGGCATGCGCTTGCCGATGCCGTAAGCACCACCGGTCCAACCGGTATTGACCAGCCAGCAATCCACACCATGCTTGCCGATCAGTTCGCGCAGCAGGTTGCCGTATTCCGCCGGGTGGCGCGGCATGAAGGGTGCGCCGAAGCAGGTGGAGAAGGTCGCTTCCGGCTCGGTCACGCCCTTTTCCGTGCCGGCAACCTTTGCGGTGTAACCGGAGAGGAAGTGGTACATGGCCTGTTCCGGCGTCAGCCGGGCAATCGGGGGCAGCACGCCGAAGGCATCCGCCGTGAGCATGATGATCGTCTTCGGATGGCCGGCAATGCCCGTTTCCGATGCATTCGGAATGAAGTGCAGCGGATAGGCACTGCGGGTGTTTTCCGTCAGCGAGTTGTCATTGAAATCAGGAACGCGGTTTTCGTCCAGCACGACGTTCTCAAGAACCGTGCCGAAACGGCGGGTCGCGGCATAGATTTCCGGCTCGGCTTCTGCCGAAAGCTTGATCGCCTTGGCATAGCAGCCGCCTTCGAAATTGAAGATGCCGTGCTCGCCCCAGCCATGTTCGTCATCGCCGATCAGCGTGCGCGAAGGATCGGCAGACAGCGTGGTCTTGCCGGTTCCGGAGAGGCCGAAGAAAACGGCGGAATCACCCTGCGGACCGACATTTGCCGAGCAATGCATGGGCATCACGCCCTTTGCCGGCAGCAGGTAGTTCAGCACCGTGAAGACCGACTTCTTGTTTTCACCGGCATAGGAGGTGCCGCCGATAAGAACGAGGCCATTGGTCAGATCGCAAGCGATGACGGTTTCCGAACGGACACCGTGACGGGCCGGATCGGCCTTGAAGCTCGGCAGGTTGATGATGGTGAGCTTCTGCTTGAAGCCTGCCAGTTTTTCCTGCTTCGGACGGATCAGCAGATTGCGGATGAACAGCGAATGCCAGGCAAGCTCGGTGACGACGCGTGTCGGCAGAGCGTTTTCCTCATCGGCGCCGCCGATCAGGTCCTGAACATAGAGCGTCTTTCCGGCGGCATGGGCCAGCATGTCCTTGTGCAGCAGCTCGAAGTTTTCCGGCGACAGCGGCTTGTTATTGTCCCACCAGATGGTGTTCTCGGTGGAAGCGTCGCGGACGACGAATTTGTCCTTCGGAGAACGACCCGTGTGCTGGCCGGTGACGGCCCGCAACGCGCCATCAATGGTGAGTTCTGCTTCACCATTGCGGATAGCCTCTTCGTATAATTCGCTCTCGTTGAGGTTATAAAAGACGCGGGAGGCCTCGCCCAGTCCGAGTTCCGCAACTCCGTTGGCAGGATTATGAACCCCAAGCTCGTTCATGACGCGTTCCTTGTTGATGACGATAAGGCCGTTGAAATTTCCTCGGAAAATACGTGGCAGCTTTTGGAAACGCAAGAGGATGACTTTAAAAAACTTAGTGATTTCAATATATTAATCGATTTAAAAGATTTTATTTCTTTTTAAATCGGTTGAAGTCGCATTAAAATTCAGCTGCGGCGTCTTTACGAAATCTCCTCGCCATACCCTTGCGATTTTGGGCCGAGTTTTCCTTTGCCACAATTTGTTCCACCTTTATACTCATGAGAGTGGCTCGCGGCGCACAACCTGGCTGGGTGAATGTCGGGAGTTACGAGAAAATGACCATGGAGACCAACTACATGCAGACGATCGCGCTTGTCGACGATGACCGGAATATTCTGACTTCGGTATCGATCGCGCTCGAAGCCGAAGGCTACCGGGTCGAAACGTATACGGACGGCGCTTCCGCGCTTGACGGGTTGATCGCCCGTCCGCCGCAGCTCGCCATTTTCGATATTAAGATGCCCCGCATGGACGGCATGGAGCTTTTGCGGCGCCTTCGCCAGAAGTCGGATCTGCCGGTTATCTTCCTCACCTCCAAGGATGAAGAGATCGACGAATTGTTCGGCCTGAAGATGGGTGCGGACGACTTCATCACCAAGCCGTTCTCGCAACGCCTTCTGGTGGAACGCGTCAAAGCCATCCTGCGCCGCGCCAGCAGCCGCGAAGCGTCTGCCGCAACCGGCAACGTTCTGAAGCCGACTGCAGACCAACAGGCGCGCACACTGGAGCGCGGGCAGCTCGCCATGGATCAGGAACGGCATACCTGCACCTGGAAGGGCGAACCGGTAACGCTGACGGTGACCGAATTCCTCATCCTGCATTCGCTGGCACAGCGGCCGGGCGTGGTGAAAAGCCGCGACGCGCTGATGGATGCCGCCTATGACGAACAGGTCTATGTGGACGACCGCACCATCGACAGCCACATCAAGCGCCTTCGCAAGAAGTTCAAACTGGTCGATGGCGACTTCGATATGATTGAAACGCTTTATGGCGTAGGATATCGCTTCCGCGAAGCGGCTTGAAGAAGCCGACTCGCGCAGAAGGGGCCACCCGACATGGGGGTGGTGAGGACTTGAATACGTGTTGAAGAAAACGCCGGAAACCGTCTCGGACAGCGACGATGCCGAAGAACGCGGCAGCGAACGCCGCCATCGTATCCATCCGCTGACGATCATCCGGCGCATTTTCGGCAATGCGGTGTTTTCCAGCCTCACGCGCCGCATCCTTTTTTTCAACGTCGCGGCGACGGTGGTTCTGGTCGGCGGCATTCTGTATCTCAACCAGTTCCGTGAAGGGCTGATCGATGCGCGCGTGGAAAGCCTGCTGACGCAGGGCGAGATCATCGCCGGCGCTGTCTCCGCTTCCGCCTCGGTCGATACAAATTCGATCACTATCAATCCGGAAAAGCTGCTCGAATTGCAGGCGGGACAGAGCATCACCCCTGCCCCCAATGATGAGGACCTGAGTTTCCCGATCAATCCGGAACGGGTGGCGCCGGTGCTGCGGCGGCTGATTTCGCCGACGCGTACCCGCGCGCGGCTGTTCGATGCCGACGCCAATCTGCTGCTCGATTCCCGTCATCTTTATTCGCGCGGTCAGGTGCTGCGCTTCGATCTGCCGCCGGTAACGCCGGAGACGCAGACCTGGGGCGACTGGTTCACCAGCATGTTCAACCGCATGCTGCAGCCGAGCAGCCTGCCGCAATATAAGGAAGCGCCCGGCGGCGACGGTTCGATCTATCCCGAAGTGATGAATGCATTGACAGGTGTGCGCGGCGCGGTGGTGCGCGTCACCGAAAAGGGCGAGTTGATCGTTTCAGTTGCCGTGCCGGTGCAACGCTTCCGGGCGGTGCTCGGCGTTCTGCTGCTCTCCACGCAGGCGGGCGATATCGACAAAATCGTGCATGCGGAGCGCCTCGCCATCATGCGTGTCTTCGGCATCGCCACGCTGGTCAATATCGTGCTGTCGCTGCTCCTCTCCTCGACCATCGCCACGCCGCTGCGGCGGCTTTCCGCTGCCGCAATCCGCGTGCGCCGCGGGGCGAGAACCCGCGAGGAAATACCGGATTTCTCGGCGCGTCAGGATGAGATCGGCAATCTTTCGATTGCACTGCGTGAAATGACGACGGCGCTTTACGACCGTATCGACGCCATCGAAAGCTTCGCCGCCGATGTCAGCCATGAGCTCAAGAACCCGCTGACCTCGCTGCGCAGCGCCGTGGAAACCCTGCCGCGCGCCAAGACCGAAGAGTCGAAACAGCGCCTGACCGAAATCATCTTCCACGATGTGCGCCGCCTCGACCGCCTCATCAGCGACATTTCGGATGCCTCGCGACTCGATGCGGAACTGGCGCGCGCCGACGCCTCGCCGCTCGATCTCGATGTGCTGATGAAGGGTCTGGTGGATATATCCCGCCAGATAAGCACCAAGAAGAAAAGCGTGACGATAGACTATGTCGTCGACCGGAAAGCGGGCGCGAAAACCTCATTCGTGGTGAATGGCCACGACCTGCGTATCGGCCAGATCGTCACCAACCTCATCGAGAATGCGCGCTCCTTCGTTACCGAGGAAAGCGGTCGCATCACCGTGCGCCTTTCCCGTCACAAGGATCGCTGCATCGTGCAGGTGGAGGACAACGGGCCCGGCATTCAGGCCGAGGATATTGACCGGATTTTCGAGCGCTTCTACACCGACCGGCCGGCGAGCGAAGGGTTCGGACAGAATTCCGGCCTGGGCCTTTCGATCAGCCGCCAGATAGCCGAAGCCCATGGCGGCAGTCTGCGGGCGGAAAACGTGGTCGACAAATATGGCGTGATTTCCGGCGCGCGCTTCACCCTGTCGCTGCCGGCAGCCGAAACCCATGAACGCTGAACGCTTCAACCTGCACGCCACCGCCATCACCGTTCAAGACACCGGCATCCTTTTCGTCGGGCCGTCGGGCAGCGGCAAAAGCGAGCTTGCCTTCAGCTTCCTGACGGAGGCGGAACGCTGCGGATTGCCGGCGGCGCTGATCGCGGACGATCAGATTTTCGTGTATCGCGATGGCGACAACATCATTGCCGAGCGGCCGGAAGCAATCGCCGGCCTGCTGGAATTGCGCGGTAGCGGTATTGTTTCCGTCAAAAGCATTGCGTGCGCTCCACTACATTTTGCGGTCACGACAGTCCTTTCAGGGACGAATCCAAGACTTCCCGAAGGTGACGAGGTGTTTTCCCTGCCCTGCGGCGGGCATATCAGGCTTCTGCGCATTCCGCTTTCCAGTCTTACGCCCTATGGAAAATTTGCTGCACTTGCTCAGAATCTTTTTGAAACGAATGTGAAGTGACGATGATTCGGGCGATTTTAGGCTTGCGATTCGCATTTTCCTCATCAAGATGAAATCCCACCGATGGACAGGATTGCCGCGTTGCGATAGTCGGCAATGAGAGTGCGTGTGCAAGGGAGCATTTCATGATCGGACTAGTGCTTGTCACCCATGGCAAGCTGGCTGAGGAGTTTCGCCATGCGTTGGAGCATGTCGTCGGTCCCCAGAAATTGATCGAGACGGTCTGTATCGGTCCCGAAGACGACATGGATCAGCGCCGGCAGGATATCATCGACGCCGTTGCGCGCGCCAATGACGGCAATGGCGTGATCATCCTGACGGATATGTTCGGCGGCACGCCTTCCAATCTCGCGATTTCCGTCATGAATAACGGCAATGTCGAAGTCATCGCAGGGGTCAATCTTCCCATGCTGATCAAGCTTGCAGGCGTTCGCAGCGAAGATAATATGGACAAGGCCCTTCAGGACGCATCCGATGCCGGCCGCAAATATATCAACGTCGCCAGCCGCGTTTTGAGCGGCAAGTGAGAAGTTAGCCTATGTCGCCATTCTCCAGGGAACTACCGATCATCAACAAACGCGGTCTTCACGCCCGGGCTTCTGCAAAATTCGTGCAGATGGTCGAAGGTTTTGACGCGACGATCACGGTTTCCAAGGATGGCATGACCGTTGGCGGCACCTCCATCATGGGCCTGATGATGCTGGCGGCAAGCCCCGGCTGCAGCGTTTATGTCGAGGCAAGCGGCAATCAGGCGAAAGAAGCGCTGGAGGCACTGGAGGCGCTTGTCGCCGACCGCTTCGGCGAAGAAGCCTGAGCCGGCACCATATAAAGACATAAAGACTTCTTTATATCATCATTGCCAGATCGTTCGTGGCCTGCTAAACCGCTGCTACGTTTAAGAGCCGGACCGCAAGGTGCGGCGTTTCTGATCTGGAGAACTTCATGAGCCTTGAGAAGGACTACATCGTCGCCGATATCAACCTTGCCGCATTCGGCCGCAAGGAACTGGACATCGCCGAAACCGAAATGCCGGGCCTGATGTCCTGCCGCAAGGAATTCGGTGAGAGCAAGCCGCTGAAGGGCGCACGTATCACCGGTTCGCTTCACATGACGATCCAGACCGGCGTTCTCATCGAAACGCTGAAGGAACTGGGCGCGGAGGTTCGCTGGGCCTCCTGCAACATCTTCTCGACGCAGGATCATGCGGCGGCCGCCATTGCTGCAGCCGGCATTCCGGTATTCGCAGTCAAGGGTGAAACCCTGACGGAATATTGGGAATATACCGACAGGATCTTCCAGTGGGCCGATGGCGGCCTCTCCAACATGATCCTCGACGATGGCGGCGACGCCACCATGTACATCCTGCTCGGCGCACGCGCCGAAGCCGGTGAGGACGTTCTTTCCAACCCCGGTTCGGAAGAAGAGGAAATTCTCTTCGCGCAGATCAACAAGCGCCTCAAGGCTTCGCCCGGCTGGTTCACCAAGCAGCGCGACGCACTGAAGGGCGTCACGGAAGAAACGACGACCGGCGTTCACCGTCTTTACGATCTCAGCAAGAAGGGCCTGCTGCCCTTCCCGGCGATCAACGTCAATGACAGCGTCACCAAGTCGAAGTTCGACAACAAATACGGCTGCAAGGAATCGCTGGTGGACGGCATTCGCCGCGCAACCGACGTGATGATGGCCGGCAAGGTTGCCGTGGTCTGCGGTTACGGCGATGTGGGCAAGGGTTCGGCGGCATCGCTGCAGGGCGCCGGCGCCCGCGTGAAGGTCACCGAAATCGATCCGATCTGCGCGCTTCAGGCCGCCATGGACGGTTTCGAGGTCGTTCGTCTGGAGGACGTGGTTTCCTCCGCCGATATCTTTATCACCACCACCGGCAACAAGGACGTGATCCGCATCGAGCATATGCGCGAGATGAAGGACATGGCCATCGTCGGCAATATCGGCCATTTCGACAACGAGATTCAGGTCGCATCGCTGCGTAACCTGAAGTGGACGAACATCAAGCCGCAGGTCGACATGATCGAGTTCCCGAAGGGCAACCGCATCATTCTTCTGTCCGAAGGCCGCCTGCTGAACCTCGGCAACGCCACCGGTCACCCCTCCTTCGTCATGTCGGCCTCCTTCACCAACCAGGTGCTGGGCCAGATCGAGCTCTTCACCAAGCAGGGCGAATACAAGAACGAAGTTTACGTGCTTCCCAAGCACCTCGACGAGAAGGTTGCACGCCTTCATCTTGAGAAGCTTGGTGTGCGCCTGACCGAACTTTCCGACCTTCAGGCAGATTATATCGGCATCTCGAAGGAAGGTCCGTTCAAGGCCGAACACTACAGATATTAATATCATAGTTAATATCCACTGAAATTACACAATATCTAGATGCCGTGCGCTTGACAAAGCGCGCGGCATCTTTTTTGCGCGCTCCCTTTTCGCAGATTTATGAAGGCGGTATTGTCATCAGACTTGATTCGGACACGCCAAAGGGCGGCGGGGACGAAATGGGATGTCTTGTCGAAGATGCGGCACATAGGACGGAGACAGACCGGGGATGTCGGTTCAAAATTCGGATCTGCGCAAGCAGACAGTTCAACGCGTTGAAAACACGCAAGCGGGCGTGGCATTGAGCGCGGCTCTTGCGCGTTGCCGGCAGGTCGTCAGTGCGGTTCAGACAGGCTTTGCGAGGCTTCCTGTCCTGCTTTCGGGCACGGTTCTCGCCGGCTCGACAACCGTTGTGATGGCCCAGGACGGCCTTGTGGCAAAGACCGGCGCGCGGTTGTTCTCATCCGGAGAAACCATCACCTATTCGCTTTTCGTCGGCATGCTTTCAGCAACGCTGTTTTCCGTCGTCTGGCTGGTGCGCCAGCGCGGTAATATCGAGGCCGAAAGCAGCGAATACCGGCAGGCGCTTGCCCAGTCCCACCACAAGATTGCGAAATACGAGGCGTTGATTTCCGACAAGAGCCGCCGCATCGTCATCTGGGACGGAGCGGACAAGCGGCCCGAATTTCTGGGACAGCTGCCGGCCGAGACGGGTGTGCCGCAGGCGGATCACGATTTTCTGGCCTTTGGCCGCTGGCTGAAACCGGCATCCGCAAGCCAGCTTGAAAAATCCATCGAAAAACTCCGCAGCCATGCCCAGAGTTTCGACCTGACCATCGAGACGCAGCGCGGTGAAGTCATTGAGGTTCAGGGCCGGGTTTCCGGGGGCAATGCCTTTGCGCGTTTCATCGCGCTTAACAATCTGCGCGCCGAACTCGCTGAATTGCAGGTGGAGCGCGAGCGCCTGATCGCTTCCGTCTCGACCTTTCAGGAACTTCTCGATTCCATTGAGCAGCCCGTCTGGCGGCGCAATGGCGAAGGCGACCTCATCTGGGTCAACCACGCCTATGCCCAGGCGGTGGATGCCCGTGACACCGAACAGGCCGTTCATGAAAAACGCGAACTTCTGAACACGGTTACCCGGCAGAAGATACGCGCGGCCGCGACACCGGAATCGCCCTATCACGACCGTATTTCGACGGTGGTTTCCGGAAACCGCACCTTCTTTGACGTTGTCGACATCAAGACGGCGGGTGGGTCCGCCGGCATCGCCATCGATGCCACCGAGGCCGAGACCATCGGCGAGGAACTCAAGCGGGTTCTGAAAAGCCACGCCGAAACGCTCGATCATCTGGCAACGCCTGTCGCCATTTTCGACGGCCGTCAGCGGCTGCAATTCTACAATCAGGCTTTTGCGGCTCTCTGGGGTCTCGATCTCGTTTTCCTCGAATCCAGCCCTGACAATTCCGAGCTTCTGGACAGGCTGCGCACCGCCGGCAAATTGCCGGAGCAGCTGAACTGGAAGAACTGGAAGGAGACGGCGCTTTCCGTCTACCGTTCGCTGGACACCAAGACCGATCTCTGGCACCTGCCGAACGGCCAGACCCTGCGGGTCATCGCCACTGCCCATCCGCAGGGCGGCGCGACCTGGGTTTTCGAGAACCTGACCGAGCAAGTCGATCTGCAGATGCGCTACAACACGCTGGTAAAGGTGCAGGGCGAAACCATCGACCATCTGGCCGAAGGTGTGGCCGTGTTCGGCGCCGATGGGCGCATTCGCCTGTCCAACCCGGCATTCCGGGCGCTCTGGGGCGTGACCGCGGAACAGGCTGAGACCGGCACCCATATCCGCGCCATCGAAACCGCCTGCACGCAATCCTATGACAGGCCGGACGGCTGGCGCGCCTTCAGCCAGTTCATTACCAGCTTCGACGATGAGCGGCCGTCGCGGCAGGGCACACTGGAACTGCTTTCCGGCCTCGTGCTGGACTACGCCATCATTCCGCTGCCGGACGCGCAGACCATGCTGACCTTCGTCAACATGACTGACAGCGTGCGGGCCGAGCGGGCGCTTAAGGAAAAGAACGACGCGCTTCTGAAGGCCGACGAGCTTAAGAACGATTTTGTGCAGCATGTTTCCTACGAGCTGCGCTCACCGCTGACGAATATCATCGGCTTCACCGATCTCCTCAAGACACCCGGCATCGGTCAATTGACGGAACGGCAGGCGGAATATCTCGACCATATTTCCACCTCGTCCTCGGTGCTCCTGACCATCGTCAACGATATTCTCGATCTCGCGACCGTCGATGCCGGCATCATGCAGCTCAATTATTCGGAAAACGATCTGAACGAATTGCTTGAAGACGTTTCGGTGCAGATCGCCGACCGGCTGCAGGAGAGCGGAATTTCGCTAGAGATCGTTGCACCCGCCCATCTCGGCAGTCTGGTAGCCGATCATCAGCGGTTGAAGCAGATTCTCATCAAGCTCCTGACCAATGCGATCAATTTCGCACCCGAAGGTTCCTCCGTACAGCTCTCCTGCCAGCGCAGCGAAGGTGACTTCGTGTTCTCGGTGGCGGATAAGGGTCCGGGCATTCCTGAAGACATGCTGAAGAGCGTGTTCGACCGCTTCGCGACGCGCGGCAATGGCGGGCGGCGAACCGGTGCGGGGCTTGGTCTTTCCATCGTCGAAAGCTTCGTCAGCCTGCATCATGGCACGGTCAGCATCGACAGCCGGCCCGGCAACGGCACCATCGTCACCTGCCGCATTCCTTCCGGCACACGGCCGCATTCCATCGCCGCAGAATGAGCGAAGACATCTTGCCGATCACCATTCCCCTTGCGGGAGAAAAGGACACCATCAGGCTCGGTGAAGACCTTGCGCTGGCTTTGAAACCCGGCGATTGTCTGGCCCTGATCGGCGATCTCGGCGCCGGTAAATCGACGCTTGCCCGCGCCTTCATCCGGGCAATGGCGGACGAGCCGGATCTTGAAGTTCCAAGCCCTACCTTCACGATCGTCCAGACCTATGCCGCCCGCATTCCAGTCGCCCATCTCGATCTCTACCGGCTTTCGGATGTTTCGGAACTGGACGAACTCGGCATTGATGAGATGCTGGAGGATGGCATCTGCGTGATCGAGTGGCCGGATATGGCCGCCGAGATCCTGCCGCCGGAGCAGACCGTCACGCTCCGGCTGACGCATTCCGGCGAAGGGCGGCTCGCCGCCATCGAGGCTCCGGCAAAGCTGAAAGCACGACTTGAACGGGTTTTCGCCATCCGCGCGTTTCTCGCAAAAAATGGCAGGGGCGATGCGGCCCGGCGCTTTCTCAGCGGTGACGCCTCAACACGCGCCTATGAGACCGTTTCCACTGACGGCCCGGACCTTATCCTTATGGATTGGCGACGTCCCCTCAAGGGTGCAATCATTGCGGACGGCAAGACCTACGCGGAAATCGCCCATCTTGCCCAGGACGCCCGCTCTTTTGTCGCGATCGGCAATTATCTTCGAAACAACGGCCTTTGCGCCCCCGAGATTATGGCGGCGGATATCGATCAGGGTATTCTATTGCTGGAGGACCTCGGGCGGGATGGGGTACTTGCGCCTGACGGAACGCCGATAGAGGATCGCTATCTGCAAAGCGTCGCCTGCCTTGCCGCACTCCATCAGGCCCCGCGACCTGGCCTGCTGCCGGTGGGTGACGGCAGCGCCTATGAGGTTCCCCCGTTCGACCGCCAGGCGATGAAGATCGAGGTTTCGCTGCTGGTGGAATGGTATCTGCCGCATAAACGCGGTAAATCGCTCACCGATAGCGAAAAGAGCGATTATTACGCTCTTTGGGACACGCTGATCGACCAGCTCGCCGACTGCGAGACGGGAATTGTGCTACGCGATTTCCATTCGCCCAACCTTATATGGCAGCCGCAGAATACCGGCATCCGGCAGGTCGGCCTGATCGATTATCAGGACGCGATGATCGGTCCGAGCGCTTACGATCTTGCCTCCATCGTGCAGGACGCCCGTGTCACCATCTCACCCGAATTGCAGGCGCGCCTGCTTTCGCACTATCTCGACAGCAGGAGAAGCGCGCCCTCGTTCGATGAGGCTCTCTTCCTCAAGGCTTTCGCCATCATGTCGGCGCAACGCAACTGCAAGCTCGCCGGTATCTGGGTGAGGCTGTTGGAAAGGGACGGAAAACCCGGTTATATGAAACATATGCCGAGGACGTTCCGCTATCTCAGTGCAGCGCTTTCGCATCCGGAACTCGCACCGCTCAAAGACTGGTGCTTGCGCATGGGCATGGAATTCGACGACTGAAAGACGGTTGACCACGATGACGATTAAAAATGCGATGGTGCTGGCCGCCGGGCTTGGCACGCGGATGCGCCCGATCACGGACACGATCCCGAAGCCGCTCGTCCAGATCGCCGGCAAGCCGATGATAGATTACGCGCTCGACGCGCTTGTCGAAGCCGGTGCGGAAACCATTGTCGTCAATGTGCACCACCACGCGGAACAGATGGTCGCCCATCTTGAGCACCGCACCGACGCCGAAATCCTGATTTCCGACGAGCGGTTGCAACTGATGAATTCCGGCGGCGGTCTCGCCAAGGGCCTGAAGCTTCTGGAACCCGGCCCGGTCTTCGTTATGAATGCCGATCTCTTCTGGATTGGCGAGCAGCTGAATGCGGTCAGCAACCTGCGCAAGCTTGCGCAATTCTTCGACCCGACCCGAATGGACATGGCGCTGCTCTGCGTCGACATGGACCGCACCACCGGGCACAATGGCAAGCGGGATTTCAACCTCTCCACCGATGGGAAACTGACGCGGTATCGCGATGGCGATCCGAACCCCGTGGTTTATGCCGGAGCCATCGCCATGGATTCGCGCCTGCTGGACGACGCACCGGCAGATGCCTTCAACCTCAATATCTATTTCGACCGCGCCATTGAAAGAGACCGGCTTTTCGGGCTTTCTATGGATGGCCACTGGATCACCGTCGGCACGCCGGATGCGATAGAAGATGCTGAAAGCATCATCCGCCAATTCAGGGAAAAACGCTCTGCATGACGCTCACCCACCACGCAAAGCGCGTTCTGACGATCGCTGCGGGAACACCGTTCCTCAAGACGCTCGCGGAAACGCTGTGTGACGGGACACTGACAGCCAGCTATAAATACGACCCAGCCGACCCGCTGTCGCTTGCCAAGGTGACGATCTACGTGCCGACGCGGCGCTCCGCCCGTGTGCTGCGCTCCGAATTCGTCGATCTTCTGGGCGGCCGGTCCGCCATTCTGCCGCTGATCCGCCCCTTGGGCGAAACGGATGACGACAGCGGCTTTTTCGAGATCGAAAATCCTGAAATCATGGATCTGGCGCCGCCGATTTCCGGCACCGGCCGACTGATCGAACTGGCGCGTCTCATTCTCGCCTGGCGCAACAGCCTGCCGGACGCCATCCGGGCAATTCACTCGGATTCGCCGCTTGTCGCCCCCGCCAGCCCCGCAGACGCCATTTGGCTGGCGCGTGCGCTTGGCGAGGTGATCGATGCAATGGATACGGAAGAAAAGGACTGGGAAGCGCTTCAGCATCTCGATACTGGCGATCACGCCCAATGGTGGCAGCTGACGGCGGATTTCCTGCGGATCGCCAGTGTCTTCTGGCCGGCGCGGCTTGCCGAACTCAACCGTTCCTCGGCCGGCCGGCATCGCAACGCCATCCTGCGGGCGGAAGCGAACCGGCTTGCCAATTTGCCGGATACGGGACCAATCATCGTCGCCGGGTCGACGGGTTCCATTCCTGCCGCAGCCGATCTTATCGCCGCCGTTGCGGCCCTGCCCCAGGGCACCGTCGTGCTTCCGGGGCTAGATCTCGCCATGCCGGAGGAGCAGTGGGAGGCAATCGCCGAGGACCCTACCGATCCTTCGAGCCGCACCCACTCGCAATATGGGCTTTATATGCTGTTGCAGAAGCTCGGCATCCTGCGCGACGACGTGGTTCAGATCGGCGCCATCGATAGCGATCTGGAAAAGCGAGCAGCCGTGTTTTCGGCCGCACTCGCGCCGGCCAAATCCACCAGCGGCTGGAATCGCTGGCGCGAGGACACGCAACCCGGCTTTTTCGACGACGCCTTCGCGACGGCCACGCTGATAGAAGCCGCCAATGAGCGCGAGGAGGCAACAGCCATCGCGGTGGCTTTGCGGCTGGCGCTTGAAGCGCCCGGCGTTGGGCGTCCGTCGCAGGCAGCGCTGATAACACCGGACCGCGGGCTGGCGCGGCGCGTGGCAACGGAGTTGCAGCGCTTCGGCATCGAAGCAGACGACTCGGCCGGTACGCCGCTCTCCGCCACCCCACAAGCGGGGCTGACGCAACTGGCGCTGGAAGCGATCCTGAGGCCCGGCGACCCGGTGCCGATCATTTCCCTTCTGAAACATCCGCTCAGCCGTTTCGGGCTTTCCGATGAAGCTTTCGCGAAAGCCTCGAAAGCGCTGGAGCTGATCGCGCTGCGCGGCGGCCGTGTGGAGACCGAAATCGGCAATCTGGAAGCGGTTCTGGAGGCGCAGCTTCTGGCGCAGCGCGACGACCGGCACCCACCTGCTTGGCGGCTGGCGCTGCCGGAGACGAGCGCGGAGGCTGCGCGCGATCTGGCGCGGCGGATTGCCGTTGCGACCGAGCCGCTTGGCTCCGCTTTTGTCCGCAAAGATCGATCCGGCCGCGTCTTCACCGATAAATTGCCGCTGTCCGTTTGGGCGGAGCGGACGGGCCGCGTGATCGAAGCCATCTGCGCAGATGAGAACAGCGATCTTGCCGCGCTCTGGTCCGGTGAAGCGGGAGACAAGCTTTCCGAGCTGTTCGGCGAGCTGATGGAAAGCGGCGAAATCCTCGATGCGGATGGACCGCAATGGATCGATATTTTTGCGGCAGTGGTAGCCGGTGAATCGATCAAGCCAAGATCGATGCGTCATCCGCGCATTTTCATCTTCGGCGCACTTGAGGCACGGCTGCAAAGCGTCGATACCGTTGTCATCGGTGGTCTCAATGAAGGGCTCTGGCCGGGCCAGACGGCGAATAATCCATTCCTGTCCCGCACCATGAAGACCGCCATCGGACTGGAGCCGCCTGAACGGCGCATCGGTCAGCTGGCGCATGATTTCGAGATGGCAAATGGCACCCGACAGATTTTTTACACCCGCGCGCTGAGGCAGGGCTCAACGCCCGCTGTCGCCTCACGCTGGCTGCAGCGTCTTCTCGCGTTGGGCGGCGAGGATTTTGCCGATAGACTGAGGAAGCGCGGCGAGACCTATCGCCATTGGGCGGGATTGATGGATGAAAGCATCGATCAGGAAGCGGCAAAGCGCCCTGCGCCGAAACCACCAGCCGCGTTGCAGCCGACGCGATATTCCTTCAGCGAAGTGGGCCGCCTGCGCCGCGATCCCTATTCGATCTATGCGCGGCGCATCCTGAAGCTGGACCCGCTCGACCCCTTCAATCGCGATCCGAACGCCGCCGATCGCGGCACGCTCTATCACGCGATCATCGAGCGCTATTCCCGTGAGGGACATGTTCCCGGCACACCGGCCTCGCTTTCAGCCATGCAGCGCATTCTCGACGAATGTTTCGATTCGGAAAACCTGCCTCCCCATGTGGATGTCATCTGGCGGCCGCGTTTTGCAGCGGTAGCGCGCGCATTTATCGACTGGGAAAAAGAACGTCATCCATCCATTCGCCACAGCTTCTACGAGGCTCGCGCCGGGCAGGAAATCGTCGAGGCGGGCATAAGGCTGACGGGGATCGCCGACCGCATCGACATCAAGACAAACGGTCAGGCGGATATTATCGACTACAAGACGGGGCTTGCGCCTTCCGTCAATCAGGCGCGCGCGCTGCTCGATCCGCAGCTTGCGCTGGAGGCGGCGGCACTGATGCGCGGTGCCTTCCGCGAAGCCGGTTCGCCCACACCGGAAAACCTGATCTATGTTCGCCTGCGGCCTGGCGAGCGTTTTTTTGCCGATCAGGTCAATAACGAACATTCCAGCCGAAGCGGCAAAAGACCGCCGAAATCGGCGATTGAGCTCGCGACGGAATCGATCGAACAGCTCACCAAATTCGTTCATTCCCTGCGTGACGGCGAAAACGGCTTCGCCTCCCGCCTCGTGCCGGAAGAGCAACAATCCTATGGCGGGGAATATGACCACCTCGCCCGCGTTTCGGAATGGTCGACGGCAGAACCGGGAGACGGCGATGACGATTGATCCCTTCGATGCCGGCCCCGCCGCCGACACGCCTGAAAGCTGGATAGACTGGACCAGCGCCCGGCAGCGGCTTGCCTCCGATCCCGCAAGCTCTGCATGGGTGTCGGCCAATGCCGGCTCCGGCAAGACCCATGTTCTGACCCAGCGTGTCATCCGCCTGCTTCTGGCCGGCTGCCGACCCTCGGCGATTTTGTGCCTTACCTATACAAAGGCCGCGGCGTCGGAAATGTCCAGCCGCGTCTTCGACCGTCTTGCGGAATGGGCTACTTTGCCGGATTCCGACCTCAAGGACCGCATCGCCACCATCGAAGGCAAGGCGCCAGATCGCATCAAGCTTGCCGAAGCGCGCAGGCTGTTTGCAAAGGCGCTGGAAACGCCGGGCGGGTTGAAAATCCAGACGATCCACGCCTTCTGCGAGGCGTTGCTGCATCAGTTCCCGCTGGAAGCCAATGTCGCCGGCCATTTCTCCGTTCTTGACGACCGCGCCGCTACAACCCTACTCGCCGAAGCACGCCGTTCGCTTCTAACGGCGGTTTCGACGGAGCGGGACGCGGAGCTGGCGCAATCGCTCGCTTATGTGCTCGATCTCGCCGACGAAAGCGGACTGGAATCGCTGCTTTCCGCCATCATCGCCAATCGCAGCGCCCTTCGTGCCTTTCTTCTGGACGCCAAACAGTCGGGCGGCATCGATGCGCGGTTGCGGCAGGCGATGCAGATAGCAGATGGGGAAACCGAAGAAACCGCGGCGGCCGCCTTCTGGCCTCTGCCCGGCCTCTCAGGCCTTGCGCTCGATACGTATCTCACCCTTGCCGACGAGGTGGGTGGATCACGCGTCATCGATGTCGCTTATGCGCTCAGGGAGGCAAAACGACAGTCGGACCCCGTGCGGCGGATGGAATTCATCGAAGCGGCACTGCTGACAGCCAAGGGCGAAAAGAAATCGGATGCCTATGTCATCAACAAAGGCATGCAGAAATCCGCCCCCGAACTTCTCGATGCGCTGACGCTGGCGCGGGACCATGTCGTTTCCTGCCGCAACCGATATCGTCTGGTGCGGATGCTGGCGGCGACAAAATGCGCCCTTGTGCTGGCCGAAAGGCTGATCGGCGATTTCGAAGATCTGAAGAAACAGCGAAGCCAGCTCGATTTCGAAGACCTGATCGAGCGTGCGGCCAACCTTCTCAACCGCGATACGGCCGGCGCCTGGGTGCACTACAAGCTGGATCAGGGCATCGACCATATTCTCGTCGATGAGGCGCAGGATACCAGCCCGGTGCAATGGTCGATCATCCAGTCGCTGGCGGCGGATTTCTTCACCGGCGAGAGCGCCCGCCTGGGACGGCGCACGCTTTTTGCCGTGGGCGATGAAAAACAGTCGATCTATTCATTCCAGGGCGCCCGGCCGGAACGGTTTTCGCAGGAGCGCGAAGAAACCAAAAAGCGCGTCGATTCCGTCGAGCAGGCCTTTCACCGCATCCGTCTGCCGCTTTCTTTCCGGTCCACGGAGGATGTTCTGGCCGCCGTCGATCAGGTCTTTTCAGACCCGAATAACGCCAGCGGCCTCAGTGCCGATAACGAGCCGGTGGAGCACCGATCCAACCGTGCCGGCCATCCCGGCACCGTGGAGGTGTGGGACATGGTGGCACCGGAAACCGCCGAAGACGAAGAGGATTGGACAGCGCCCTTCGATGCGCTGCGGGAAAGCGCGCCGGCCACCATAGTCGCCCGCCGGATCGCCGCGCGCATCGCCGATATGATCGGAAGCGAGACCATTATCGAAAAGGGCGTCGAGCGCGCCGTGGAGCCGGGCGACATTCTGGTTCTCGTCAGAAAACGTCATGCCTTTGTCAATGCGCTGACGCGCGAGCTGAAACGACGCAAGAATATTCCCGTTGCCGGCGCCGACCGCCTTCGCCTGACCGACCACATAGCCGTGCAGGACCTTCTGGCGCTCGGCCATTTCGTGGTCCTGCCCGAAGACGATCTTTCGCTCGCCGCACTGTTGAAGAGCCCGCTTTTCAACCTGACCGAAGATGACGTTTTCAACATCGCCGCCATGCGATCGGAAACGGAAAGCGTCTGGAAACGGCTGCAAATCCTTTCGCAGGAAGAGAATAGTCATCTTTCCGCCGTTACCGCCAAGCTGGAAGGTTTCATCGCGCTTTCCAAAACGGCCACCGTGCATGATTTCTTTGCGGCGGTCCTGACCCTGCATGACGGGCGCAAAAAATTCCTCGGCCGGCTAGGCAATGAGGCGAGCGACGTTCTGGATGAGTTTCTGTCCTTTGCGCTGGACCACGAAAGAACCGGTCTGCCCGGCCTTCAGGCCTTTCTCTCCGTTCTGGAAACCGATTCACCGGAAGTGAAACGCGAGCAGGACAAGGATCGCGGCGAAGTACGTATCATGACCGTGCACGCCTCCAAGGGCCTGGAAGCGCCCGTGGTTTTTGTCGTCGATGGCGGTTCGAAGGCCTTCAATCACAGCCATGTGCCGAAACTGCGCTTTGTCGAAGCGGGTGAGGACGCCTTCCCGGTCTGGCTGCCCGGCAGCGGCTTTTCCAACCATCTCATTCGCTCGGACGAAGAACGGCTGAAGACGGCCGCCGAAGACGAATATCGACGGCTGCTTTATGTGGCGATGACGCGCGCCGCCGATCACCTCGTCGTCTGCGGTTATCGCGGTCAGAAGGAAAACCCCGAATGCTGGCATGCCATCGTCAAGGCGGCGCTTGCCAACAATGAAGACCATTGCAAGCCGCAGCTTTTCATGGCCGATGGCGAGGAATGGCAAGGGCTTGTCTGGCGTAAATCCGAGGCTCGCGCGACATCTCTCCCGCAAAGGCTGCCGGAAAAGCAACAGGACGAAGAATATACTCTTCCGGCCGGGCTGCTTGCTCCCCTGCCTGCCCTGCCCTCCTTGCCAAGGCCGCTCAGCCCTTCCGGTGCAGGCACCATCATCGATGACGGTGCGGATGATCTCGCCGTGCGTTCGCCGCTTTTCGGCGAGAAAACCGATGTCTCTTCGCTTGCGCTGCAGCGCGGCCGGCTGGTGCATCGCATGCTGCAGGCACTGCCGGATTTTGCCGAGGCGGAGCGGGAGGAGGCTGCCCGCCGCTATGCGGAGCGAGCGGCCCGTTTCTGGCCTACGGCTGAACGTGAGCATTTGATCCGGGCGGTTCTGCGGGTCATCTCCGAACCGGCGGTGCAACCGGCCTTTTCCGCCAACAGCCGCGCGGAAATCTCCATCATGGGCACGATGACCATCGGCCGGCAGCACTATGCCGTCTCCGGCCGTGTCGACCGGCTGGCGGTGGACGGTGATCGCGTTATTCTGGTCGACTACAAGACGAACCGGGTTCCGCCGCGTACGGCACGCGAGATACCTTTCTCCCACACCGCGCAGCTTGCCATTTATCGCGAAATTCTTGCACCGCTCTATCCCGGCAAGGAATTTGTCTGCGCGCTGATCTATACGGAAAATGCCGCTTTTGTGCGGGTTGACGATGATGCAATGACGCAGGCTCTTGCCGCAATAAAGACAAAGTGAGATACCGGGGCATTGAAATTCCGACGCGCCCGCATCACATCGATAGCGGAGAAGTTTAGCTGAAAGGAGAGCCAGATATGGCTACCGTAAAAGTCGATGCCGCCAACTTCCAGTCCGAAGTCCTCGAATCCGCCGAACCCGTCGTAGTGGATTTCTGGGCCGAATGGTGCGGCCCGTGCAAGATGATCGCGCCGAGCCTTGAGGAAATTTCGTCCGAGCTTGCCGGCAAGGTCAAGGTCGCGAAGCTCAACATCGACGAAAACCCGGAATTGGCTGCCCAGTTCGGCGTTCGCTCCATCCCGACGCTCGCGATGTTCAAGGGCGGCGAAGTGGCCGACATCAAGGTTGGCGCTGCTCCCAAGACAGCGCTGTCCGCCTGGATTTCCGGCGCCGCATAAGCAATGTTCATGGAATGAAAAAGCCCGGCAGCGATGCCGGGCCTTATACATTAAAGGCCGGAACATCGTTATGATGTTCCGGCCTTGTTTGTCTTGAGGGTGATTGCAACACCGTCGAGACGATGGACGGAGCGGTTGGTCCATGCCGGGCCTGAACTTTCGTTCGTAAAAAAGCATAACCCTCTGTCCATTTCGAGGCTTGGTCGAACCGTTGAGAGAGCTTCACGCTCGCGTATAAGGGAGACACAACCTCATGACCGATACTAACCGTTTTGTCGGCATCGACATATCAAAATCATCGCTCGATATCTGCGTTCTTCCTGAAGCGCGATCTGCAAGCTTTGCCAATGACAGCGCAGGGATTGCGCGGTTCCTGGCATTCCTCACCCAGTTCGACCGGATAGACTGCCTCGTTCTGGAGCCGACCGGCGGCTATGAAAGAGCTGTCGTGGATGCCCTTCTTGCGGCCGCCCAGCCTGTCGCAAAGGTCAATGCCAGGCAGATCAGACAGTTCGCGCGGGCCTGCGGCACGCTTTCCAAAACCGACAGGATCGATGCTTTCGTCCTGGCGGATTATGCCAGGCGCATGGAAACCAAGCTCCTTGCCGCCGTGTCCCCAGCCCAGACCGTGTTGGGTGAGCTCGTGTCGCGTTACCGACAGCTATCCCACATGATCGTCCAGGAGAGGAACCGGCGAGAGAAACTCGCCAGCAACCGGGATGAACGGCAAGCCGTATGGATCAAGGAGACGCTGACTTTCCTGACGGACCAGCGCCAGGCCGTCGTCGAAGCCATGGAGGATTGCCTCGGGAAGGACCATCATCTCGCGGCCATGGCTGACGTGCTTATGTCGCTCAAGGGCATAGGTCTAAGAACAGCTTGCTTCCTGATCGCGGGATTGCCGGAACTGGGGTTGATGGACAAGGCGCAGATCGCCAAGCTTGTCGGCGTGGCACCGATCAACCGCGATAGCGGACAGATGCGCGGCAAGCGGATGATCGCAGGCGGGCGAAAGCAGGTGCGCGACGCCCTCTATATCGCCGCCCTGCCGGCCATTCGACCCGGTTATGAAGGCATTGTTCCAGCGTCTCAAAGAAAAGGGCAAGCCCGGAAAGGTTGCCCTCGTCGCCGTCATGAGAAAAATGATCATAATCCTCAATGCAAGAATGAGAGATCACAGAGCAACCGCGCTTGACCAATAACACCGTTGCTTTTTTATTGGGGAACCGTGCCGTTGAAGGCAAGCGCGTTGCCGGCAAGATAAAGCGAGCCGCCGATCAGGATGCGCGGCGCCGGTCCTTCGGGGTCGAAGCGGCGCGACAGCTCTTCCAGAGCATGCGTGAGAGACGAGGTGGGGGCCGCCACCAGACCGGCATCGAAGGCCGCATGAGCAAGTACGACGGGATCGATCGCCGCATCCGTGCCGCCAATCGGCACGGTGAAGACATATTCGGCAATGTCGGCGAAGGCCTTGAAATAGCCCACCGGATCCTTGGTATTGATCATGCCTGCAATGATGAACAGCGGGCGGGGTGTTTTTTCCTCAAAGCCGGCCATCGCTTCGGCAATGACTTCGCCCGCGCCGGGGTTATGGCCGCCATCGATCCAGATTTCCGAATCCTTCGGGGCCATTTCAGCGATTTTGCCGGTCAGAATGCGCTGAAGACGGCCGGGCCATTCCACGGAGGTCATGGCTTTTTCGATCATCCGTTCCGTCACCTCGAAACCGGCGGCCTTGACGGCGCGGATCGCGGCGGCGGCATTGGCAAGCTGATGGCGGCCAGGAAGACGCGGCAACGGCGCATCGGCCAGGCCGAACTCATCCTGATAGACCATGCGGCCGAATTCTTCATGGGCGGAAAAATCCTGCCCATAGACCGAGACCGGGCAACCGAGCCGCTCCGCCGTGGTGACAAGCGTTTCGAGCGCCGCATCATATTCCTGATGGCCTATGACGACGGGGGAACCGGACTTCATGATGCCTGCCTTTTCGGCGGCGATCAGCTCCACCCGATCACCAAGATAGGCCTGATGATCCAACGAAATCGGCATGATGACGGAGACGGCCGGATTGTTGATCACATTGGTCGCATCGAAACGCCCACCCAGACCAACCTCCACTACGGCTGCATCGGCGGGCTGTTCCGCAAAAAGCACGAACATCGCGGCAGTCAGGATTTCGAAAACCGTGATCGTCTGGCCTGCATTGGCAGCTTCAATACGGCGCAGCGCATCCGCAAAGACGGCATCCTCGACATAACGGCCTTTTTCCCCGTAAACGCCGATACGATAACGTTCGTGCCAGTTCACCAGATGTGGAGAAGTATGGACGTGAACAGAAAGGCCCGCCGCCTCTAAAAGCGCTCTGCAAAAGGCCGTGACGGAACCCTTACCATTGGTGCCCGCAACATGGATAACAGGTGGCATTCTGTTCTGGGGATTGCCGAGTTTTTCAAGAAGACGGGAAATTCTATCGAGCGAAAGATCAAAGCCCTTGGGGTGGAGCTGAATCAGCTCTTCGATGATCTTCTCGGCCTCACCGATCGCGGGCTTCGTCATGTCTTCCGTTCGCCTTTCAGGCGTTTTGCTTGCCATTTGTCCGCCGCACCAAAGATGAAATCATGCAACGTATAGCATCATCCCGAAGGCAGTTTATGCCTCCGGGCGACATATTTTTTTCCTCAGGCCGAAGCGGCCAGCGGTACGACAGCATTTACGTTGTCAGCAGGCGCCTTGGTCATGATCTTGAGCAGATTGGCCAGCGTGTCGGGAATTTCGCGGCGGTCGATCACCATGTCCACCATGCCGTGTTCCAGCAGATATTCCGAGGTCTGGAAGCCTTCGGGAAGCTTTTCGCGAATGGTCTGCTCGATCACGCGCTTGCCTGCGAAGCAAATCTCGGCGCCCGGCTCGGCGATATGCACATCGCCCAGCATGGCGTAGGAGGCCGTGACGCCACCCGTGGTCGGGTTGGTCAGAACCACGATATAGGGCATGCCGGCTTCTTTCAGCATGTTGACTGCAACCGTCGTGCGCGGCAGCTGCATCAGCGAAAGAATGCCTTCCTGCATGCGAGCACCGCCCGATGCCGGGAACATGACGAGCGGGCAACGCTCGGAGATGGCGCGCTCAAAAGCCTTGACGATAGCCTCGCCGGCGGCAATGCCGAGCGAGCCGCCCATGAACTGGAATTCATGCACAACGGCGACGATCTTCAGGCCTTTCAGGAGGCCGACGCCGGCAAGGATCGTGTCTTCCTGCTCGGTCTTCGTGCGGCTGTCGCGCAGGCGGTCGGTGTATTTTTTGGAATCGCGGAACTTCAAGGGGTCCTGCGCTACCTTCGGCTGCGGCAGTGCTTCATAGACACCGCCATCGAAAAGATCGGCAAGACGTGCCTTGGCCGGCATCTTCATATGGTAACCGGAAGCCGGAATGACCCATTTGTTGTCTTCCAGATCCTTGTGGAAGACCATTTCACCCGTTTCCGGGCACTTGATCCACAGGTTTTCCGGAACCTCCGGGCGGCGGCCGAGCATGGAATTGATCCGCGGCCGAACGTAATTGGTGATCCAGTTCAACTGTCTACTCCTGACTGGGCCGCGCGCTTATTCTGCAGCGGCGAGGCGTGATGCACGCACGCCCGTTGAAAGTCCTTTTACCAGCGTCGTAACGGCCGGCACGGTGTCTGCGGTTGCCTGCCCGTCCTTGGTCAGGCTGCCCGCAATCTGGTTGACGATGGCGGAACCAACCACCACGCCATCCGCCACGGCACCGATCGCTTTTGCATGATCGGCCGTTTTGACACCGAAACCGACACAGACCGGCAGTTCCGTATGCGCCTTGATACGACCGACAGCACCCGAGATCAACGAGGGATCGGGAAGTGCTGAACCGGTGATACCGTTCATCGAGACGTAATAAACGAAACCTGAGGTATTTTTAAGGACGGCAGGCAGGCGCTTGCCATCCGTCGTTGGCGTCGCCAGACGGATGAAGTTGATGCCGCGCGCAAGTGCCGGAATGCAGAGTTCATCGTCCATTTCCGGCGGCAGATCGACGACGATCAGGCCATCAATGCCGGCGGCGATTGCGTCGTCCAGAAATTTTTCGACGCCGTAGATATAGATCGGATTGTAATAGCCCATCATCACGATCGGCGTCGCGTCATCTCCCTTGCGGAACTCGCGAGCGAGATCGAGCGTGGTTTTCAGCGTCTGGCCGCCTTTCAGCGCGCGCTGTCCGGCCAGCTGAATGGCCGGACCATCCGCCATCGGGTCGGAAAAGGGCATGCCGAGTTCGATGACGTCGGCACCGGCCTCCGGTAGGGCCTTCATGATGCCGAGCGAGGTTTCGAAATCCGGGTCGCCGCCCATGAAATAGGTAATCAGGGCCGGGCGATTTTCAGCGCGCAGATCGGCAAAGCGCTTGTCCATACGTGCAGTCATGATCTTATACATCCATTCCAAGGAACTTGCTGACGGTGTGGACATCCTTGTCGCCGCGACCGGAGAGGTTCATCAGGATGATTTCATCCTTGCCCATCTTGGGTGCGCGCTTGATGACCTCGGCAAGGGCGTGGCTCGGCTCCAGAGCCGGAATGATGCCTTCAAGGCGCGTCAGCATCTGGAAGGCGTCCAGCGCCTCATGGTCCATGATCGGCACGTATTCCACGCGGCCAATATCGTTCAGCCAGGAATGTTCAGGGCCGATGCCGGGATAATCGAGGCCGGCGGAGATGGAATGGCCTTCCTTGATCTGACCGTCCTCATCCTGCAGCAGATAGGTGCGGTTGCCATGCAGCACGCCCGGCGAACCGGCGGTGATGGAGGCGCAATGCTCGTCGCCCGAAAGACCCTTGCCGCCGGCTTCGACGCCGATAATGCGGACATTATTGTCATCGAGGAAAGGATGGAAGATGCCGATGGCGTTCGAACCGCCGCCGACAGCCGCGACAACCAGATCCGGCAGGCGACCTTCCGCCTCCAGCATCTGCGCCTTGGCTTCCTCGCCGATAACGGCCTGGAAATCGCGAACCATTTCCGGATAGGGATGCGGGCCGGCCGCGGTGCCGATCAGATAATAGGTGTCCTCGACATTGGTGACCCAGTCGCGCAGGGCCTCGTTCATGGCGTCCTTCAGGGTGCCATGGCCAGCCGTGACCGGCTTCACCTCGGCGCCAAGGAGCTTCATGCGGAACACATTCGGGGCCTGACGGGCAACATCCGTCGCGCCCATATAAACGACGCAGGGTAGGCCGAAGCGTGCAGCGACGGTAGCGGAGGCAACGCCGTGCTGGCCGGCACCGGTTTCGGCGATGATGCGGGTCTTGCCCATGCGCTTGGCAAGCAGGATCTGGCCGAGGCAATTATTGATCTTGTGCGAGCCAGTGTGGTTCAGCTCTTCGCGCTTGAAATAGATCTTCGCGCCGCCAAGTTCCGCCGTCAGGCGTTCCGCAAAATAAAGCGGGCTCGGACGACCGGTATAGTGTGCGCCGAGATGCTTGAGTTCCGCCTGAAACGCGGGATCGGTCTTGGCCTTGTCCCATTCCGCCTGCAAATCCAGAATGAGCGGCATCAGCGTTTCGGCAACGAAGCGACCTCCGTAAATGCCGAAACGTCCGTCCTCATCGGGACCAGCGCGAAAAGAATTGGGTGTTGGCGCGTCGTTCACTTCAAGCTCCCTTTGGGCCTTTCGACCAATCATTCACCACATCGAAAAATGCGTCGATCATGGACAAATCCTTGACGCCCGGCGCGCTTTCCACACCGGACGATAAATCTAGTCCGCTTGCCCTGGTCTCCGCCAGCGCCTCGGCGACATTGTCCTTGTTCAATCCCCCGGAAAGCATGTAATCCACACTTCCGTCAAGTGATCGTAGGATAGTCCAGTCGAAGGAGACGCCGTTGCCGCCCGGAAGCTCGGAACCGGCAGGCGCCTTGGCATCCAGCAGAAAACGGTCGGCTATTCCAATATAAGGATCGATTTTGGCAAGATCAGCAGCATCGCGAATGGAAATCGCCTTCATGACAGGCAGGCCATACAGCGCCTTGATGTTCAGCAGCCGTTCCGGGCTTTCATTGCCATGAAGCTGCAGAATGTCCGGTTTGACGAGATCGACAATTTCATCGAGATAATCATTGTCGGCATTGACAGTGACGGCAACCACCTTGGCGGCGCCACGAGCGCCTTCCGCCAGCCTGCCGGCAAGATCGGGCTCGATGTTGCGCGGGCTTTTTTCAAAGAAAATAAAACCGACATGGGAGGCACCACGCCTGACGGCGCGCTCCAGCGCTTCCGGTGTCTTCAATCCGCAAATCTTGATATCCGGTTTCATACCCGCGACCTGACATGAAATGCGACAAGAGTCGAGCCAAATCGCATCCATTCCCGATGGAATGTTTCACGTGAATCCAGATGGCGATCCGCGCCGCCGGTTTCAATCGAAATCGATGGCGTGAAGTTTGGAACCATGGCGTTTCAGCCAGCTCTTGGCTTCTTCCGTGTGCGGGCAGAGCTTTTCGCACAATGCCCAAAATTTCGGGCCATGGTTCATTTCACTCAGATGCGCGACCTCATGGGCGGCGAGATAGTCGATGACCTTTTCCGGGGCCATGACGATGCGCCAGGAAAAGCTCAGATTTCCATCATGGGAACAGGAGCCCCACCGGCTGCGAGTATCCTTCATGCTGATGGAACGCACCGGCCGGCCGGCTGCGCGTGCATGAACAGCCACAAGCCGTTCCAGATCCGCCTTCGCTTCCTTTTTGAGGAATGTTGCTATCCGCCGTCTCAGATGTTCCGGCGCGCCGCTGACCTTCAGAACGGCCACCCCATCGACGTCTTTAGTGACATGTGTCAGCCCTCGCAGGCTGCCAGTATGGTCAATGCGGTGGGCTATGCCGCGAATATCGATGGTCGCACCCGAACGCAAACCGCCGTCGGGGCTGAATTTCACAAGCTTGCCTTCCAGCCAGCCCTGATGCCTCTCGAGAAAATCATCCACCTGGCGGTGATGCAGGCCCATGGGGATCGTCAGCTTCAGCGCCCGGCCGCCGGGTTCGATGCGCAGCGTAATGCTCGTGGCACGCGGATTTTCCCTGACCGTAATCGGCACCTGCCTGCCAGCCACTGCGACGGTGCGCTGGCTGGGCGCAACCTTCTTCGGGGCCGGCGACTTCAGGGATTTTCTGAGGAGCGAAAACATGAACTCTTCATAACCGATTCGTCCGTCGCTTGGCCATGCAAATGCGCGGCACCGCCGGTCGTCATGTCTTTAAGCTGTCTGGTGTTTGCGGATAAAATCCAGCATGCGCGGCACGATTTCCTTGCGGAAGCGCGAACCGTTGAAGACGCCGTAGTGCCCGACATCCGGCTGCATGTAATGGGCGCGTTTGTCGTCAGGGATGTTCCGGCAGAGATCATGCGCGGCCTTTGTCTGGCCGACGCCGGAAATATCGTCGTTCTCTCCTTCCACCGTAAACAATGCGACATTGCGAATGGCCGCGGGATCGACCGCCCTGCCCCGGTGCAACATGTTCCCTTTCGGAAGCGCATGGTCGATGAAGACCGTTTCCACCGTCTGTAGATAGAACTCCGCCGTCAAATCCATGACGGCCAGATATTCATCGTAAAATTCGCGGTGTTTTTCAGCGGAATCGCCGTCATTCTTGACGAGGTTGAGGTAAAAATCCTTGTGCGCCGTCATGTGCTTGTCGAGGTTCATGGACATGAAACCGGAGAGTTGCAGGAAGCCCGGATAGACATTGCGGCCAAAAGCCGGCTGCGGCCACGGCACCTGCATGACGACATTGTCGCGGAACCATTCAATGGGTTTCGCCTTGGCAAGACCGTTGACAGCCGTTGGATTGATGCGCGTGTCAATCGGACCGCCCATCAGCGTCATGGATGCCGGCGCGAATTTATCGCCATCAGCCTCCATCAGGGAAACGGCGGCCAGTACCGGCACGGATGGCTGACAGACAGCGACCACATGCGCCCCCGGTCCGATCGCGCGCAGCATTTCGATGACATAGCTGATGTAATCATCGAGATCGAAGGTGCCCTCACTCACCGGCACGGTGCGGGCGTCGGTCCAATCGGTGATGTAGATATCCGCCGAAGGCAGCAGGGCCTCCACCGTCCCACGCAACAGGGTGGCGTAGTGGCCGGACATGGGCGCCACCAGCAGCACCTTCGGATCGGACTGTAGGGCTGGATCGAGTTCCTTCTTGAAATGAAGCAGATTGCAGAACGGACGCGACCAGACGGTCTCTTCGACAACATTGACGGTCTGGCCATCGACAATCGTACTGCAAAGAGCGAATTCCGGTTTAGCGTAACGGCGCGTCATACGCTCAAAGACCTCAAAACCGGCATCGAGGCTTCGTCCGAAAGCCGTGCTGGAAAGCGGGTTGAGCGGATTGTTGCAGGCCTGGCGCATCATGTCGGCACCGGCGCGCAGCGGCGCCATGGCCGCATGGTTCATTTCATAGAGGTGGTAGAACACTGATGACGCCTCCCTCGCGATCACGCTCTTTTTTTCAACCATAGCAGCTTTTCGCAGGTGCACAAAATCGAAGGCGCCGGCGGTTTCCCGCCGGCGCCTCACTTTTCGTTGAATGCCTGCCAGCGATCAGATGTCGGCGACGAAAGTCTGCTTCTGGGAACCGAGACCCTCAATGCCTAGTTCCACGACGTCACCAGCCTTCAGGTAACGCGGCGGCTTCAGGCCCATGCCGACACCGGGAGGCGTGCCGGTGGAAATGACATCGCCGGGATGCAGCGACATGAACTGGCTGAGGTAGGAGACAACGTGCGCGACGCCATACACCATGGTCTTGCTGGAGCCGTCCTGCATGGTCTGGCCGTTCACCTTCAGCCACATTCCGAGGTTCTGGGGATCGGTGATTTCGTCCTTCGTCACCAGCCAGGGGCCGATGGGACCGAAGGTGTCGCAGGACTTGCCCTTGGTCCATTGCCCCGCACGCTCCGTCTGGAAGGCGCGTTCGGACACATCATGCGAAACGCAATAACCGGCAACATAATCGAGAGCATCGGCTTCCGAGACGTATTTGGCGGTCTTGCCGATGACGACGCCGAGCTCGACTTCCCAGTCGGTCTTTTCAGAACCGCGCGGAATGGTGACGTTGTCATTCGGACCGACGATGGCCGAGGTCGCCTTCATGAAAATGACCGGTTCCGGCGGTACGGTGGCACCCGTTTCGGCAGCATGGTCGGAAAAGTTGAGGCCGATGCAGATGAATTTTCCTGTTCCCGCAACGCAGGCGCCGATGCGCTCTTCGTTCAGCACCGGAAGTGTGCCGAGGTCGATCGCGGCGATCTTCTTGAGGCCCTCGGGAGAAATGGCTTCGCCGCCAATGTCTTTGACATGGGCGGACAGATCGCGGACTTTTCCTTCCGCATCAAGGATTGCAGGTTTTTCCTGGCCGGGCTGGCCGACACGCATCAATTTCATGGAACTCTCTCCCGGTTGTCAGACAAGGTGATGCATATATGAACGATGCATTCATACTTGTCACCCCTTGACTACGCCAAGTTTCGAAAAATACCTTTTCCTTCCCGGCAATCAAAAGGACATGGCTCGTGACGAACAGTAATTCCCGGCAATCAGAATATCCCGTCGATCCCCTTTTCCTCGATCGCTGGTCTCCGCGCGCCTTCGATGGCCATGCCATGCCGTCCCAGCATCTGATGACCATTCTGGATGCGGCACACTGGGCGCCGTCTGCTTCCAACTATCAGCCATGGCGGTTTGTCTATGCACATAAGGATAGCGACGACTGGCCGCTCTTCGTGGAACTACTGATGGAGGGAAACCAGCGCTGGGCAAAAAATGCCTCTGTGCTGCTCTTCGTCATTTCCCGTGATCACAACATCTCGCGCGAAGGCGAGAAAAAACCATCCGCTACCCATTCCTTTGATGCGGGTGCCGCCTGGTTTTCGCTTGCCATGCAGGCTCACCTGCTCGGTTACCACGCCCATGGCATGGCTGGCATATTGAAGGACAAGATCGTTGAAAAACTGAACATCCCGGAAGGCTACAAGGTGGAGGCCGCGGTCGCCATCGGCACGCTGACCGACAAGTCCGTTCTCCCTGATGATCTGGCGGAGCGGGAAGTGCCGAGCAAGCGTCTGCCCCTTTCGGATGTGGCCTTCGAAGGGCGCTTCACCGGCAAGGTTGATTGATGTTCTGCGAATGACAAAAGGCCCGACGGAAATTGACCGCCGGGCCCTTTGTTAAATTTTCGTTTCACGTGAATCGTTACGCGAAACACCCCACAGGATTAAATGTCGAGGTTGGCGACGCTCAGCGCATTTTCCTGAATGAAGTCGCGGCGCGGTTCCACCTCGTCGCCCATCAGGCGGGCGAACAGGCCGTCGGCGTCCGTTGCGTCACTCACCCTTACCTGCAGCAGGGAGCGAACATTGGCGTCGAGCGTGGTTTCCCACAGCTGCTCGGCATTCATTTCGCCGAGGCCCTTATAGCGCTGCATGGAAAGACCCTTGCGGCCAGCGGCGAAAATCGCATCCAGAAGTGCGCGTGGACCGGCCAGTTCCATGGTGCCGTCCTTGCGTTGCAGGACCGGCGGCGTAGCGTAGATATCACGCGTGCGGGCTGCGAGCTGATCGATATGGCGGGCATCGGCCGAACCGAGCAGTCCCATATCCAGCGTCGAGACTTCCTTGACGCCGCGCACCATGCGCTCGAAGCGCAAGCCGCCATCCTGCAGTACCGTGCCGGACCAGCCACGTTCGGTTTCTTCCGCGATCATATCCAGACGCCGCGCCACTTCGGCAACGGTTTCCTCGGCGCGGGCAGCATCGGCCGAAAGCTCGGGGTTCAGCGCGCCGGCTATTGCGGCCTGTTCCACGATCGATCGGCTGTAACGCGAATGCAGACCGTCGATCAGCGAGCGCATGCGCACCGCATCCAGAATGACTTCGCGAAGATCGGCGCCGATACGCACTTCGCCAGAACCGAGCGTCAGCGACGCTTCCTCGATACCCATGGAGATCAGGTATTCTTCCAGCGCCTTTTCATCCTTGAGGTACTGCACGGATTTGCCACGCGTGACCTTATAAAGCGGCGGCTGGGCGATATAGAGATGGCCACGCTCGATCAGCTCCGGCATCTGGCGGAAGAAGAAGGTCAGAAGCAGGGTACGGATATGGGCGCCGTCGACGTCAGCATCCGTCATGATGATGATCTTGTGGTAACGCAGCTTGTCGGCGTTGAACTCGTCCTTGCCGATGGACGTGCCGAGCGCGGTGATCAGCGTGCCGATTTCCTGGCTGGACAACATCTTGTCGAAACGGGCACGTTCGACGTTCAGGATCTTGCCGCGCAGCGGCAGGATCGCCTGGGTTTCGCGCGAGCGGCCCTGCTTGGCCGAACCGCCAGCGGAGTCACCCTCAACGAGGAAGAGTTCGGATTTAGCCGGATCGCGCTCGGAGCAGTCGGCGAGCTTGCCGGGCAGAGAGGCGATATCGAGTGCACCTTTACGGCGCGTCAGTTCGCGCGCCTTCCGGGCAGCTTCGCGGGCGACCGCCGCTTCCACCACCTTGCCGACGAGGATTCTTGCGTCGGAAGGATGTTCTTCCAGCCAGGTGGAGAGCGCTTCGTTGACAAGGCTTTCCACGACCGGACGCACTTCGGACGACACGAGCTTGTCTTTCGTCTGCGAGGAAAACTTGGGATCGGGAACCTTGACGGAAAGAATGGCCGTCAGACCTTCACGGCAGTCCTCACCCTGCAGGCTCACCTTTTCCTTTTTCAGGATGCCCGAGGTTTCGGCATAGGAGGTCACCTGACGGGTCAGTGCCGCGCGGAAACCGGCCATATGGGTGCCGCCATCGCGCTGGGGAATGTTATTCGTGAAGCAGAGCACGTTTTCATGGTAGCTATCGTTCCACCACAGCGCGACCTCGACAGTGATACCGTCCTTTTCGCCCTTGATGGCGACTGGCTTGTCCACCAGCGGCTTCTTGGCACGGTCGAGATAACGAACGAAGGCTTCGAGACCGCCATCATACCGCAGCTCTTCCTGCTTGATATCGGAATGGCGCTTGTCGGTGAGCAGGATGCGGACGCCGGAATTCAGGAATGCGAGCTCGCGCAGGCGATGCTCCAGCGTTCCGTAATCGTAGTCCGTCATGGTGAAGGTTTCAGGGCTTGCAAGGAAGGTCACTTCCGTGCCGGAGCGGCCTTCATATTCGCCGATGACAGAAAGCGGCGCATCGGCAACGCCATGCGTAAAGCCGATTTCGTGCAGCTTGCCGTTGCGGCGGATTCTCAGCTTCAGCCAGACGGAGAGCGCATTGACCACCGACACGCCCACGCCATGCAGGCCGCCCGAGACCTTATAGGAATTCTGGTCGAACTTACCGCCCGCATGCAGCTGGGTCATGATGACTTCGGCGGCGGAAACGCCTTCGGAAGAATGGATGTCGGTCGGAATGCCACGTCCGTTATCCGTCACCGTCACCGAGCCGTCGGCATTCAGGGTCACCGTCACCAGATCGGCATGACCGGCAAGCGCCTCGTCGATGGCGTTGTCGACGACTTCATAGACCATGTGGTGCAGGCCGGAACCGTCATCGGTATCGCCGATATACATGCCGGGCCGTTTGCGCACGGCATCAAGGCCCTTGAGGACCTTGATCGAATCGGCTCCATATTCCGCGTTCGCGCCGACTTCGCTTGACGATGTTTCGGTCATAAATACTCTTTCCAAAGTTTTCTCGGGCCAGGTTTCCAGTGAGAGGGCCTGAAGCCAGCGAATCACTCAAATCCGACATGCGACTATAGAAATTCTACACCCAATCCCAAAGGCCGCATGCTTCAGGATGCTGCATAAAGCAGGGGATAGAGGGGTTTCAATCGCAAGAACGGCTTTTTTGCAGCACGGCTGACAGTTCCTCTACCACACTCGGCGGCAGCTTGCGAATATCCCGTGCCAGCCTGTTGGCGAAAGCCGTATATTGCGGCGGCAGGCCGATGGTGTCGATCACCACTTTCGGGTCGGACGAACCGGCCAGAAAGAACAATTCCTCCGCCTCGTCCCAGATGATGTTGAAATATCCGGCGATGCGCTGGAGGAGATCGAAACTCGGCTTGCCGCGCTTGCCATGCTCCAGCGCGGAAAGATAGGCCGGCGATACGCCGATTGCGGCGGCCATTTCCTTCTGCGTCACGCCCTTGCGCTCGCGAAGCTGCCGCACGGCCTCCGCAAAGGGCGTCATGACTTTTCACCCCGTCGACGCGCCAGCCGCACATAAAGCGCGCCGTCGCCGCCATGATTGGCGGATGCATCCTCATAGGATGAAATCAGGTGGCGATATTCCGGCTTGGAAAACCACATGGGCACCGCCCTTTTCAACGCGCCGTCGCTGCCGATGGAGCGGCCCTTACCCGTTATGACGAGCACATGCCTCAGACCGCGTTCATGCGCGCGCAACAGAAAGTCAAGCAGCACCGCATGGGCTTCGCTCTGGAACATGCCATGCAGATCGATCCGCCCTTCCAGCGGCAACCGGCCACGGGTGAGCTTGCGTTTGACCGGTTTTTCCATCGGCTGATGAATCTTCGGCTTCTTGTCCGGAGTGGGTGGCGACGGCTCGGCCGGCTCCAAAAGCATGCGCGGAAAAACCCCTTTGCCGGTCTGCGGAACATCTGGTTCCACCGGAGGCTCATCTATGTCATCGAAAGCCAGCAGGTCTTCCAGTCTGCCGGAGATCGGCCGCGTGGTTTTTGCGACCTTTCCCCACAGAATGCGCTCTTCCTTGCCGAGCTTGCGACTGCTCTTCATCGCCTATACCTCTGCGCAGCCACCTGCGGTATCAGTATATAAAAATCGGCCTCATTGCGCACCGTACCGGCCAGCTCTCCCGCTTCGAAACCGGAGCCGGTGAAAATATCGCCACGCGCCGGACCAACGATGGCCGAGCCGGTATCGAGCGCCAGCATCAGCCGCGCGAAAGGTTTTCCGTCATCGAGATGGGTAAGCGACGGCGCATGGATGAAGAAGGGAAGCCCGAAAGTGTGGATAAGCCTGTCCACCGCAAGCGCTCGCCCCGCAATCAACGGAACCTTAGCAGCCGCAATCGGCCCCGTATCCTGATCGGCGACATCCGCCTCCCGGAAAAAAATATAGGAGCGGTTATGCCATAATACCCCATCCACCTCATCCGGATGGTCAGCAAGCCATTTGCGGATCGTCTGCATCGACACGGTTTTCGGATCGAGTTCCCCGCGATCGAGAAGCAGACGGCCAATCGGCGAAAAAGCGTGCCCGGCCTTGGCCGCATAGGTGATGCGCTTTACCGCGCCATCGGGAAACACCAGACGCGCCGCACCCTGCACATGAACGAAAAACAGGTCGACCTTCGATCTTGCCCAGGCAATCTCAAGGCCCCTGCCCTCCAGATACCCTTCATCGATCTCCCGGCGGTCTGGAAAATAGGAAATACCGTTTTCATCCTGCCTGCCGAAAGCACAGGACGTATCGAAACCGGCAGGACGATTGGCGTCGTCGATATCCACCAGTTCCGGCGGCCGGCGGTAAATCGGATAACGCCAGATGTCGTCGGGCTCGGACGACACTTCCAGTTCGGGTTCGTAAAAAGCGGTCACGAAACCGCTTTTTCCCTGAACTGGAGAAATCCTGAAAGGCACGCAATTGGTTTCGAAAAACCGTCGCGCCTGTTCCGGGTCGCTTGTCTGGTTTTTCTCTGCGCTTTCCAGAAGCGAGACCAGTTCCGCCGCCGTGACCCCGAGCGCGCCGGTCCTGTAAGGTTTTGCATTCCGAAGATGCGACAGGATTGTCGCCATCGCCGGAAAAAGCTTGCCCGGATCGTCTTGCCGCCATCCGGGCAGGTCGCTGAAAGAAACTTCTTCGATCGAAAAGGGCGCGGTCATTGCTCGGATTCGGTAGCGATCAGCTTCCAGTTCGGATCGCGCGAGCGGATATCGCGCGAGAAGGTCCAGATGTCGTCCACCTCCGCAACCGCATCCGGATCGCCATCCACCAGCTTGCCATCCTTGTCGTAGGTCGCCGAAATCAGCTGGCTGACGATCCTCAGCGTGATCTGCACTTCGGAATCACGCACACTGGCCTGGGTGATATCTGCTTTCTCGATACCCACGAAGGTGGACTTGACCACCTCGCCGCGACCTTCCCTCTCGGAAATGGCCGCCTCGAAACCGTCGAAAACCTCCTTCGACAGAAGGTTCTTGAGCGTCTTGCGGTCGCCATCGGCAAAGCCCATGACAATCATTTCATACGCCATGCGGGCACCGTTCAGGAACTCCTTCGGCCCAAAGGACGGGTCCCTGGTCATCACCTCACGCAGCGACGCATTGAGCGGCGTATCGACGGGCGCAAGCGCATCCGCCTCGGCAAAACGGTTTTCGTCGTCACCCTCGCTGCGCCTCGGCAGGGTCACGACCTTGTTATCGTCTGCAACGGGACCCTTCGCCACATCCCGCGGGCTATAGGGGTCGAATGGCGGCTTCTCATTGCCCGTGCGGCGACCGAGGACACTGCGCAGCTGAAAGAAAATCAGCACCGCTGCAACGAGAAAAAACAATGTGATAAAGTCGCTGAAGCCCATCTTTTACCAAAACCGCCATTTAAATTCGAAAACCTCATCATCATATAGTCTGCATCTTATCATCATTCAAATGTGCAGATTCAATCATCGGTGTCCCGGGAACCGGCAATCTGCCAGAGATGCACACGCAAGGCTAGAAGATGCGTTTTTCCTTTCTCCCCATCATCGTCCTGATGATGCCCATCCTCGAAATTGCCGGTTTCATCATCGTCGGCAAGGCGATCGGTTTGTGGCTGACATTGGCGCTTGTCCTGTTCACCTCGTTTCTGGGGTTGCTCATCCTGCGGCTCGGCGGCATCGGCATGGTGAGAAATCTTCAGGATGCGGGGCGTACCGGTGCGCAGCCGGCGGATGAGCTGGTGAATGGCGCCATGCGCGTCGTTGCCGGAATCCTGCTCTTCATTCCCGGTTTCATTACCGACATTCTCGGCCTTCTGCTTCTCTCGCCCACCGTGCGGCGCTTTTTCTGGAAAGCCTTCGGGCCGCGCGTCGTCGTTGCGGGTTCGTTTCGGCAATCCGGCCAGCAATCCGGTCCTCAGCCCGGTGATTTTTCCGGCTTTCGGAATGATCCGGGACATGCGGGCAATTCGAAGGTGGTGGATCTCGATGAGGAGGAGTTTCATCGCGAAGAGCCAAAGGGTTCCCCATGGTCGCGCAAACCGGATGATCGCGATCTGCCCAAACCCTGATCCCGGGCGGAATGGATCGCGATGACCCGATCACGAAGGGTTGTAAGCCCCCGATCGAAATGATAGACCGCCTTCCACGAATTCACGCCGTGAGGAAATGTAATGACCGCTGAAAATGGTGCACAGGGCGCAGTAAGTCCTTCCCTCAACATTCTTGCCCAGTACATCAAGGATCTTTCCTTCGAAAATCCGGGTGCTCCTCGCTCGCTTCAGGCCCGTGACAATGCGCCGTCGATCAACATCAATGTCAACGTCAATGCAAACCCGATCTCGGGTTCGGATTTCGATGTTGTCCTGACGCTGAACGCGGAAGCCAAGGATGGCGACAAGGTGCTGTTCGCGGCCGAGCTGGTTTATGGCGGCGTGTTCCGCATCGCCGGTTTCCCGCAGGAACACATGCTGCCGGTGCTGTTCATCGAATGCCCGCGCCTGCTGTTCCCCTTCGCGCGCCAGATCATTGCAGACGTTACCCGCAACGGCGGTTTCCCGCCGCTGATGATCGATCCGATCGATTTCGCGCAGATGTTCGCCCAGCGCGTTGCCGAAGAACAGGCAAAGGCCAAGGTTCAGGCCGTACCGAACTAAGCGATGCGGCTCTGCGCTGCAGAATTCAGACAAAACAAAACCCGGGTTCATGCCCGGGTTTTTCTTTGACGGCATTCACCGTTTCCGGTGCCTGGACAGGCATCAATTCTGGTAACGGTTCCAAATCGCCTTATCGCCCATGCCGAGAACGAGTTTACCATGGGCCGCGACCGTTTCCGCATCCAGCCTCGAGGGCAAAGCCCGCGGCCTTTGCAGCGGCTCAAGCGCAACCTCTTCCTCGACGATGATGGTTTCCTGCTTGGCGGCGGAACCGAAACCGAGCGCCGTCTGGCGCCCACCGATCATTTCAATATAAACTTCGGCGAGCAGTTCGGAGTCGAGAAGCGCGCCGTGCTTGGTACGGTGGGAATTGTCGATGCCGTAACGCCGACAAAGTGCGTCCAGCGAGTTCGGTCCCATGGGGTGCTTGCGACGGGCGAGCGAAAGCGTATCCGTCACCAGATCGGCAGCAACCGGTTCAATACCGAGACGGGCGAATTCCGCGTTGATGAAGCCCATGTCGAACGTGGCGTTGTGCGCCACCCAGCGCGCACCCTCGAAGAAGTCACGAATCTGGTCGACGACCTCAGCGAATTTGGGTTTATCCTTGAGAAACTCGTCGGTAATCCCGTGAACGGCAAGTGCGTCGGGGTGAACCTTGCGATCTTCCGGGCTGATGTAGAGATGCAGCGTGCGGCCGGTGGGAAAGTGATTGATCAGCTCAATGCCGCCGATTTCAATCACGCGGTCCAGCTTCGATTCAAGGCCCGTGGTTTCCGTATCGAAAATGATCTCACGCATTCATCTCTCCGCGGCGCGACTCAGCGGCCAGTTTCTGCAGAATCTGTCTTACCTGATCCCGTGCCGCTTCGACACCATTTCCGGAATCGACGATGAAATCGGCACGCCGACGCTTTTCGGCGTCGGGCATCTGCCGGGCGAGGATCATTTCGAATTTCTCTTCCGTCATTCCAGGTCGGGATAAAACCCGCTCTCGCTGAATCTCCGGCGCGCAACTGACGACAACGACTCTGTCGACCCGGCTTTCCGCCCCGGTTTCGAACAGCAGCGGAATATCGAGGAGGGCGAATTGCCGATCCTCTTTCCTCGCCTGCGCCAGAAACGCCTCCTGCCTTCCACGAACCAGCGGATGCACGATCTCTTCCAGTCTGCTGAAATTAGCCGGATTCTGCCGCAAAATCTCACCGAGTTTCTGCCTGTCCACCGCACCGGAAACGGTGGTGCCCGGAAAGGCCGCTTCAATCAGCGGCACGGCTTCCGCCCGGTAAAGCCCGTGCACGACCTCATCCGAATCGAGAACCGCAACCCCCTCCGCGGCAAACAACTTCGCCGTCGTCGTTTTTCCCATTCCAATCGAGCCGGTGAGACCGATGACGATCATCAATGTTTCTCCATGTCCTCGATGATGAGAGACCGCAGGGCCTCATCGACCTCCGGCGTTTTGCCGAACCATCGCTTGAAACCAGGTTTTGCCTGATGAAGCAGCATGCCGAGCCCGTCGACGGTTGCGATGCCCTGCTCTTCCGCCATTTTCAGGATCGGGGTTTTCAACGGCACATAGACGATATCTGTCACGACGGCCTGATCTGCAAGCGGCGAAAAATCAATATGCGGCGCTTCCGTTCCATCCATGCCGAGCGACGTCGTATTCACGAAAAGCCCGGCACCCTGCATGACCTCATGAAGCGCTGCCTGGGAATGGGCAAAAACCCGTGGCCCAAAACGGTCGGCCAGTTCGCGCGCCCGTTCGACGGTACGGTTGAGGACGTGGATTTCGGCGATGCCGCGATCACGCAGCGACTGAATGACCGCCCGACTTGCACCGCCGGCGCCCAGAACCACTGCCCGCTCTGTCCTGTCCCAGCCCGGATGCCGCTCATCGAGATTGGAGACGAAACCATAACCATCCGTATTGGTAGCGTGAAGCTCGCCCTCCTCCATCCAGACAGTGTTGGCAGCGCCGAGTTCTTCCGCCAGAGCATCGGGGCTGTCTGCCAGCCGGTAAGCCGCTTCCTTATGGGGAATGGTGACATTGCCGCCGACGGCCGTGCCCGGCTTGCCCTGCTTCAGCGTTGCAATGAAATTCGCGAAATCGTCCGGAGGGATTTCCACGGCCTTATAGGAACCGGCAATGCCGAATTTCTTCAGCCAGTAGGAATGGATAATAGGCGATCGCGAATGCTTGATCGGATAGCCGACAACGAAGGCGTTTATGGTTAATGTTTCACGTGAATCAGCCATCGATGACATCCATGTCGCGCAGTTTCGATAAAAGCGGCAGAAGCGGCAGACCGAGAATCGTGAAATAATCGCCCTCAATCGAGGTGAATAGCTGGATTCCCTCTCCTTCGAGCTGATACGCGCCAACGCTGCTCAAGGCCTTTTCTCCCACCCGTTGCAGGTGGCGGGAGACAAATTCGGCGCTCAAGGTCCGAACGGTCAGCTCGGCGCTGGAAACGATCTGCCACACCACTTCGCCATGTCGGACGAGAACAGCCGCGCTGTTCAGGCGATGGACCTTGCCGGACAATGACAGCAGATGCGCTTCGGCCTCCGCCATGGTTTTCGGCTTGTGATAAACGCGGGTGCCGAGCGCCATGGTCTGGTCGCAGCCGAGAACCAGTGCTTCCGGATAAAGCGCGCCAACCGCAAGAGCCTTGGCCCTGGCGAGTTCCAGCGCAACCTCTTCCGGGCTGGCGCCGTCTCGTTCCAGCTGTTCATTGAGCGCACGCTCGTCAATATCCGCCGGGATGGCCGAAAATGTCAGCCCCGCATTGCGCATCAGCATCTGGCGGGATGCGCTGGACGAGGCGAGGATCAATTCTTGTTGCATCGACTGTCTGCTCCGAATGGTGCGATTCGGATTATCGTGTCCTCGAACGAAGGGCAAGGATGGCCGCCGCCGTTTCCTCGATGGAGCGGCGGGTGACATCGATCAGCGGCCAATTGTTGCGTGCGCAGAGCGCTCGCGCATATTTCAGCTCTTCCATAATGGTGGCGCGGTCCGTGTATCGACCACTGTCAAATCCGCCCGTCGCGCCGAGTTCCCGGTTTTCACGCACCTGCGATATTCGGTCCGATGTCGCGACCAACCCGACGATCAGCGGCCGCGTGGCCGCATAGAGGCTGTCGGGCAAAGGCACATTGGGAACGACCGGTATATTGGCGGTTTTTATTCCCCTGTTGGCGAGATAGATGCTGGTCGGTGTTTTTGAGGTGCGGCTGATGCCGATAATGACGATATCAGCCTCGTCATAGGTTTCGGGCATTTGCCCGTCATCATGATCCATGGCGAAATTGAGCGCCTCGATCCGGGCGAAATAATCCGCATTCAAGGCGTGTTGCGCACCCACCCGCCGTCTGGACGGCGCACCTAAATAGGTCTGGAAGATGCCGATGATGGGTTCAAGGACATTCACGCAGGGCACCCCGATCGCATGGCACCGTAGATCCAGAAACTCCGCCAGGTGCTGGTCGACGATCGTATAGAGAACAATGCCCGGTTCCTTGTCGATGAGGTCAACCACCTGTGCGAGCTGGTTCTGGTTTCGAATCATTGGATAGACATGTTCCACCGGCATGGAAGCGTGGAACTGTGCCGAAACGGCCCGACCGGCCGACATCAGAGTCTCTCCCGTTGAGTCCGAAATCAGGTGCAGATGGAAGAAGCTTTTTTTGTTCTCCACGCTGTTTTTCTCCCGCTGTTGATAAACCGGGACAAGTCTCCGAATTGTCCTGCGGGTCGAACCGCGACGTGAATAAGGTGGTGTTTTTCCACAATCCGCAAGTGGCTTCAATCGTCTCCGACGTGCTTGTGAATTGTTGGAAGAATGTCAAACCGTTCAAAATTTTCCCCAGATTATCCACAGTCGTCCTGTTTTTCTGGTTCGTCATAAATAACTGAAATTATTTATAAAATTTCTATTCTCCGGATTATTCCAAAGCAAGCAGGTCGATAACATCCGCAGGCGCGCTTGAAACTTTGCGGCTGCGGCATTTCGACTGGAATGATTTTAATCCTTGCTACCCACAGACTCTAAGAAATAGAAAATCTTTTAAATCTCTTTGATTTTATTTTTTAGAAGCTGGGTGCCATGAGCGAACGCAAGGTTATGACGGTGTTGAACGGGCAGACGGTCGCACCGCCGCCCATATGGCTGATGCGACAGGCTGGGCGTTATCTTCCCGAGTACAGGGAAACGCGTAAGAGCGCCGGTAGTTTCCTCGATCTCTGTTATAATCCCGAACTGGCGACGGAGGTCACTCTCCAACCCATTCGCCGGTTCGGGCTCGATGCCGCCATTCTCTTTTCCGATATTCTGGTGATACCGGATGCGCTTCACCGCAATGTGTCTTTCAGCGAGGGAAAAGGTCCGGCTATGGACCCGATCGATGTCAGCGGTATCGAGAAGCTGGATGCCACAAATGTCATGGCGCATCTTTCTCCTGTTTTCGAAACCGTCTCCCGTCTGCGCACCTCTTTGCCCGGAGAAACGACGCTTCTCGGTTTTTGCGGCGCGCCGTGGACGGTTGCGACTTATATGATTGCGGGACACGGAACGCCGGATCAGGCCCCGGCGCGGCTATTCGGTTATCAGGAGCCGGTGGCCATGGAAAAGCTGCTGGCTTTCCTCGCCGACGTTTCCGCCGATTATCTGGTGGCGCAGATCGATGCAGGCGCGGATGCGGTTCAAATCTTCGATTCCTGGGCCGGTGTGCTCGGTGAGAAGGAATTTGAGGACTATGCGATAAAACCTGTTGCCCGCATTATCGCATCGGTACGCGCCCGTCGGCCTTCGGCAAAAATCATCGCCTTCGCCAAGGGGGCTGGTTATCTTCTCAAGGATTATCGTCGCAAGACGGGCGCCGACGCCATTGGGCTCGACTGGTCGGTGCCGCTGAGCTTTGCCAGGGACTTGCAGAAGGAAGGGCCCGTGCAGGGCAATCTCGACCCCATGCTGATGGTGGCGGGCGGCAAGGCGCTGCGGGATGGTATAGATGCCGTGCTGCAGGCTCTGGGAGAGGGTCCCCTGATTTTCAATCTTGGCCATGGCATCACCCCGCAGGCTGACCCGGAAAACGTCACCCGGCTGGTGGAGCGGGTGCGTGCCGGCGGAGCGGGAGCATGAGCGAGGAAAAACAGACCTCCGCCCGTTCCGGAAACCGGGCGGCTTTGCGCGCCGGCATCGCGCTCGGTGTCTTTGCTGCTTTCGTTGCCCTGTTATTTTATGCCGACCCGGCGGATCTCTATCTCTGGATCAAGGCGCTGCATATCATCGCCGTCATTTCCTGGATGGCGGCGATTTTTTACCTGCCGCGGCTCTTCATCTACCACACCGATGCACCCGCCGGTTCGCAGCAGTCCGAAACCTTCAAGGTGATGGAGCAGCGGCTGATCAAGGTGATCATGAACCCGGCGATGATGATATCATGGATATTGGGACTTTATCTCGCCTGGTCGGTTTATGGTTTTTCCGGTGGCTGGCTGCATGCAAAGATCGCGCTGGTGGTGCTTCTGACTGTGACCCATGTTTATTTCACGCGCAGTGCAAAACGTTTCGCGCGGGATGAAAACAAGCGGCCTGCCCGTCACTGGCGGTTGATGAACGAGGTTCCGACGGTGCTGATGATCCTCATCGTCATACTTGTGGTTGTGAAACCCTTCGGTTAAGACGGTGCGACGATAAATTTCGCGGAATTCGTGCTTTCCTCTTGCAGCGGCCGTGTTCAATCGCTATTTTCGGGCCACTCATCTTCGTGGCATGTGAATTATTCAGTCATCTGCGGTATCTCCCACAGCATCTGATTCGCGAACACGCCCTCCCCCGACATTACATTATCAAACGGTCTTCTCTTCATGGCTGAAATGAAGCTTCAGGAACTTAAGAGCAAATCGCCTACCGACTTGCTGACTTTTGCCGAATCCCTGGAAGTTGAAAATGCGAGCACCATGCGCAAGCAGGAGCTCATGTTCGCAATCCTCAAGGTTCTCGCGAGCCAGGACATCGAAATCATCGGCGAGGGCGTCGTTGAAGTCCTGCAGGACGGTTTCGGGTTCCTGCGATCCGCAAATGCAAACTATCTGCCCGGTCCGGACGATATCTATATCTCGCCGTCGCAGATCCGCCGCTTCTCGCTGAAGACAGGCGATACCGTTGAAGGCCCGATCCGCGGCCCCAAGGAAGGCGAACGTTATTTCGCGCTCCTCAAGGTCAATACGATCAATTTCGACGATCCGGAAAAGATCCGCCACAAGGTTCACTTCGACAATCTGACGCCGCTTTATCCGAATGAGCGCTTCAAGATGGAACTGGATGTTCCGACCTCGAAGGACCTGTCGTCGCGTGTGATCGATCTCGTTGCGCCGCTCGGCAAGGGTCAGCGCGGATTGATCGTCGCGCCGCCGCGCACCGGTAAGACCGTTCTGCTTCAAAACATCGCCCATTCCATCACGGCAAACCATCCGGAATGCTACCTGATCGTTCTCCTGATCGATGAGCGTCCGGAAGAAGTGACCGACATGCAGCGTTCGGTGAAGGGTGAGGTTGTGTCCTCCACCTTCGATGAACCGGCCGTTCGTCACGTGCAGGTCGCCGAGATGGTCATCGAAAAGGCGAAGCGCCTAGTCGAACATGGTCGTGACGTCGTCATCCTGCTCGATTCCATTACGCGCCTTGGCCGTGCCTACAACACGGTTGTTCCCTCTTCCGGTAAGGTTCTGACGGGTGGTGTGGATGCCAACGCGCTGCAGCGCCCGAAGCGTTTCTTCGGTGCCGCTCGCAACATCGAAGAAGGCGGTTCGCTGACCATTATTGCGACCGCGCTGATCGATACCGGCAGCCGTATGGATGAAGTCATCTTCGAAGAATTCAAGGGTACCGGTAACTCGGAAATCGTGCTCGACCGCAAGGTTGCCGACAAGCGCATCTTCCCGGCACTGGATATTCTTAAATCCGGTACGCGTAAGGAAGACCTGCTGGTGCCGCGTCAGGATCTGCAGAAGATTTTCGTTCTTCGCCGTATTCTGGCGCCGATGGGTACGATGGACGCCATCGAATTCCTGATCGACAAGCTGAAGCAGACCAAGAACAATTCGGATTTCTTCGAATCGATGAATACCTGATCCGAACTTTAGCCGGATTCATCATAAGAGCTTTAAAGCCGTATCCGTTTATTCGGATGCGGCTTGACTGTTTTAGACCGAGGTGAATGATGCCAGCTTCCACCGATACGATCTATGCGCTTTCCAGCGGTGCCCTGCCGGCGGGTGTGGCTGTTCTCAGGATCAGCGGCCCCAAGGCTTTCGATGCCCTCGACATGTTGACGGGCCGGGAACTTCCTTCACCACGAAAGGCGACGCTCTGCTCGATTCGGAATCGAAACGATGAGATCATCGACCAGGCGCTGGTGATCGTCTTTCCAGCTCCAAATTCTTTCACGGGTGAGCATTGTGTTGAAATTCATAGCCATGGCAGTCGCGCGGTTATGGCTTCGATTTTTGCCGAGCTTGAAAATCTCGAAGGACTTCGGCCTGCCGATGCCGGTGAGTTCTCCCGTAGAGCCTTCGAGAATGGGAAGATGGATCTCCTTGAGGTCGAAGGCCTCGCCGATCTGTTGCAGGCTGAAACGGAAATGCAGCGGCGGTTGGCGGTGGAACAGAGCACTGGAAAATTGTCGGCGCTCTATGATGGCTGGGCCAGCCGCTTGACGCGCGCTCGCGCGCTCATCGAAGCGGAACTGGACTTTGCCGACGAGGAGGATGTTCCGGATTCGGTGGCGGCTCAAGTTTGGGAAGCCATGGCGCTTCTAAAAAAGGAAATCCGTGATCATCTCCAGGGTGGCGAAAACGCAGAAATCATTCGCGACGGGTTCAAGGTCGCGCTCGTCGGTGAACCGAATGCGGGCAAATCCACTCTTTTGAACGCTCTTAGCGGCCGCGATGTTGCGATCGTTACCGATATTGCCGGCACGACGAGAGATGTGTTGAGCGTTGACATCAATCTGGAAGGATATCTCGTCCGGATATTCGATACGGCAGGAATACGGGAAACACAGGATGTTGTGGAGCTTGAAGGCGTGCGGCGCGCGGTTCTGACCGCGGAAACAGCAGATCTCATTCTGCTGCTGCAGGATAATGATTCGTTTCCGAAACAATCTCTCGAATCATTCAAGAACCAGAGCTACTTGCGAGTTAGAACGAAAACAGCGCTTCATTCCCCTGTCTTGGATGATGGATTTGATTTGTCTATCTCAGCCAAAGAAGGGATAGGTTTGAACGAACTGCGTTCGATGCTGAAGCAGGAAATAAAAAAACGCGTCGGCGCCGGCCAGACTTTGGTTCCGGCGCGCGCGAGACATAAAAAACGACTTGAAGAGACGCTGAACTATGTTAGTGATGCGCTCGATTCCGAGACCCTGGACCTTGCGATAAGGTCGGAATATTTAAGACTCGCGGCGACATCGCTCGGACGGATCACCGGCCGCGTTGATGTGGAAGATTTGCTAGGCGTGATCTTCTCGGAATTCTGCATAGGAAAATGATTCACGTGAAACATCGGCGGCCGAGCGGCGATGTCGATGCTGAGAGAACAGGGCGCAGGGATATGCACCAGTCATTCGATGTCGTTGTTATTGGCGGTGGCCACGCGGGCAGCGAAGCCGCGGCCGCTGCTGCGAGGCATGGTGCAAAAACCGCCCTCGTTACCCACAAGCGTGAGACGATTGGCGTCATGTCCTGCAACCCCGCCATTGGCGGTCTGGGAAAGGGACACCTCGTTCGTGAGATCGATGCGCTGGACGGATTGATGGGTCGGGTTGCCGATGCAGCGGGCATACAATTCCGCATGCTCAATCGCAAAAAGGGACCGGCCGTCCGTGGTCCGCGCACTCAAGCCGACCGACGGCTCTATCGCGAAGCCATGCAGCGTGAGATCGATGCGATTGAAAACCTGACCATCATTGAAGGCGATGCTTTCGATATTGAGATGGCAGATGATCGCGTCGCAGCCGTTATCATGAAGAACGGTAGCCGGATTCCTTGTGGCGCGGTTGTGCTGACGAGCGGCACGTTTCTGCGCGGTCTCATTCATATCGGTTCCGAAAAGATTCCGGCGGGACGCGTTGGAGAAATGCCGTCTATTGGCCTCTCGGACACGCTCTCGCGGCTGGGTCTCGTTATGGGTCGCCTGAAAACGGGTACCCCTGCCCGACTGGACGGACGCACGATTGACTGGAATGCGGTGGATAGGCAGGCCGCCGATGAGGATCCTGTCCCTTTTTCCTTCATGACGGATCGTATTCTCAATCCGCAAATAGAATGTGGTGTAACTCGCACCACTCCGGCTGGGCACAAGATCATTCAGGACAATATTCATCTGTCGGCGATGTATTCTGGACAGATCGAAGGGGTCGGTCCGCGTTATTGCCCGTCGATTGAGGATAAGATCACCCGTTTCGGTGAACGGGACGGCCATCAGATATTCCTCGAGCCGGAAGGTCTTGACGATCACACCATTTATCCAAACGGCATATCGACGTCCCTTCCTGCTTCCGTGCAGGAACAGTTTATCCGAACGATACCGGGCCTTGAGCAGGTGACGATCCTGCAGCCAGGTTATGCGATCGAATATGACTATGTCGATCCGCGTGAGCTGAAGCCGTCGCTGGAATGCCGCAAGATTCCCGGATTGTTTCTGGCCGGCCAGATTAATGGCACGACGGGTTATGAAGAAGCGGGTGCCCAGGGTCTCGTTGCAGGTTTGAATGCATCGCTTTATGCCGGCGATGCAGATCCGGTCTATTTTAGCCGAACCGAGTCTTATATCGGTGTCATGATTGACGACTTGACATCGAAGGGCGTCAGCGAGCCCTACCGCATGTTTACATCCAGAGCCGAGTATCGTCTTTCGCTGCGCGTGGACAATGCGGATTTACGGCTTACACCAGTTGGCCAGATGGCTGGCATTATCGGCCGTGAACGGCAGGAACGCTTCGCAAACTTCATTTCCGATCTGGATCGCGGTCGAGAGCTGATGAAGGCGATTTCCATCAGCCCGTCCCAGGCGGCGAAGCAGGGATTGAAACTTAATCAGGACGGTCAACGCCGTTCTGTTTATGAATTGCTGGCCTATCCGGATATGACGCTCGGAGTCCTTACCGCACATTGGCCGGAATTGGGTGCCCTTGACGGGAAAGTTGCCGAGGTCTTGCAGATCGAGGCGAGTTATGCGGTCTATATGCAGAGACAGAGCGCCGATATCATCGATATCAAGCGGGACGAAGACAGAAAAATCCCGGATGATTTTGATTTCAAGAGTCTGTCCGGCCTCTCCAATGAGCTTAAACAAAAGCTGGAAAAAGCCCGTCCTGATAATATTGCCCAAGCCGCTCGTGTTGACGGCATGACGCCGGCTGCGATATCGCTGCTACTCGCACTTCTGCGGAAGGATTCCGCAACGCGAAGTGAAAAATTACGCATGCACCAATAGCGAGTCGGATTATGAAGATAAACGGCCAGAGTGTTTCACGTGAAACACAGGAAAGGCTCGAACATTTTGTCGAGCTTTTCAAGAAGTGGAACAGAACCACAAATCTGGTAGCGCCTTCCACTCTGGCGGAGCTTTGGAACCGGCATGTGGCCGACAGCGCGCAGATATTCCAGCTCTCCCCTCAGCCAAAAAAGTGGATTGATCTTGGAAGCGGCGGCGGATTTCCCGGTGTCGTCACCGCGATTTTTCTGGCGGAGCTTGGCGACGGTTGGGTTGATCTGGTCGAAAGCAACAATAAAAAGGCGGCATTCTTGCGAATTGCACTGAAGGAAACCGGTGCAAGAGGTGCAGTCCACCCTGTCAGGATCGAGACAGCACCGGAAATCATCAAAAATTGCGACGCGGTTTCAGCACGTGCGCTCGCCGAGCTGGATCTGCTTTTCGATTATATTCATCCCTGGGCGCAAAATAATCCAAATCTCAAGGCCTATTTTAATAAAGGCCGGGATTATGATTCTGAAGTGCAGAAAGCACATGGTCGCTGGGAGTTTGATCTGGTAAAACATCAGAGTGCCATTGAGGCAGATTCTGTTGTTCTTGAAATCAGCAACCTCGCTTTGAGGCGCTGATAAGCTGGCCAGGTGCGGCATGACTTTGGAAAAAAACCGAATTATCGCAGTTGCAAACCAGAAAGGCGGCGTTGGTAAAACAACAACCGCCATCAATCTGGCGACCGCGCTGGCGGCTATTGGTGAGCGCGTGCTGATCGTGGATCTGGACCCGCAGGGTAATGCGAGTACCGGCCTTGGAATCGACCGTAAGGAGCGCAAGCTTTCGTCATATGATCTTCTGGTAGGAGATCATGGGGTAGCGGAAGTTGCTGTTCCCACCGCCGTTCCCAATCTCGACATCGTACCCTCCACGATGGATTTGCTCGGTTTCGAGATGCAGGTCGCGAATGTTTCCAACCGCGTTTTTCTGCTGCGTGCGGCCATGGAGACGCAGGAAGCCAGAGGCTATTCCTATATTCTCGTCGACTGCCCCCCTTCTTTCAATCTTTTGACGATGAATGCCATGACGGCCGCACATTCCGTGCTCGTGCCGCTACAATGCGAATTCTTTGCGCTGGAGGGCCTTAGCCAGTTGCTGGATACGGTCAGTCAGATTCGTGGATCGGTGAACCCGCAGCTCGATATACAGGGCATTGTTCTTACGATGTTCGATGCGCGCAATAATCTTGCACAACAGGTGGTTTCGGATGTGCGCACGCATTTGGGCGAAAAGGTTTACCACACGCTCATTCCACGCAATGTGCGTGTTTCCGAAGCGCCGTCCTATGGTAAGCCGGCAATTCTCTATGATCTGAAATGTGCCGGCAGTCAGGCCTATCTGCAACTGGCGTCCGAAGTGATTCAGAGAGAGCGTCTGCGTAAAGCCGCCTGACGTTTGCCGGAATGTATGGAGTAATATCTTATGAGTGATGATCTTTCCAAGCGTCGGCTGGGGCGCGGTCTTGCCGCATTGATCGGAGAAATGGACCAGCCTGTGCCCGTGGGTGAGCCCCAGCGCGCTGTTAACGCCGATCGTACCATTCCCATCGAATTCATCGCTCGCAGCCAGAGGAATCCGCGGCGTCATTTCGATGAGAATGAGCTGCAGGATCTTGCTGCCTCCATTCGTCAGCATGGAATTGTTCAGCCTGTGGTTGTAAGAACGGTTGAAGTCAACCGATACGAGATTATTGCAGGCGAGAGGCGCTGGCGTGCGGCACAGCTGGCGGGCTTTACCGATGTTCCCGTCATCGTTCGCGATGTGGATGATCGCACGGCGCTGGAACTGGCAATTGTCGAAAACGTACAGCGTTCCGACCTCAATCCGCTCGAAGAAGCGATGGGGTATGAGCAGCTGATCGCCGAGCACGGCTATACGCAGAATGATCTCGGCGAAATCATCGGCAAGAGCCGAAGCCACGTTGCCAACAGCCTGCGGCTTTTGAAGCTTCCCGATCCGGTACGGGACATGCTGGCGGATGGCTCGCTTTCCGCAGGTCATGCCCGCGCGCTTGTTTCCACCTCCGATCCGGCGACGCTCGCGAAAACAATCGTATCCAAGGGACTTTCGGTGCGTGACGCCGAGCGCCTGGCGCAGAACGATATCAAATCGCAGGGCGATGTTGCGGACAAGCGACCTGCTGCGGAAAAGGATTCCGATACGATCGCGCTTGAACGCAGCCTGTCCGACGCTCTCGGGCTGGATGTGAAGATCAACCACAAGGGCGGATCGGGGCAAATCCGTATCGGTTACCGCACATTGGAACAGCTTGAAGCGGTATGCCGGCTTCTGGAGCAGAAATAGGTAACTATTTGTTTTAAAATATAAAATACCCGCCTTTGGCGGGTATTTTTATTTACGGCGCTCAAAAATCGATGGCCCGGCCTTTTATTTCGTAATCGCCGAAACGCACGGGTTCTGCGCCGCCGCGGCCGCCGGTTTCCGGCGGCAGCTGGAGATCGGCCTGTTGCTTGCGCCGTTCTTCCGCTTCCTTCAACGCTCGCTGCGCCGCCGGTGAAAGTCGCTTTACACTTTCCGCGACACTGTCTGTGGCGTTGTCATTATCCGCATTCTGCATGGAATCCTCCCTATGACGGGATATTGAAATACGTTTGCCGCTTACCAGATTATATAATCCGAGGGGCTTTATAAACCCCGGAATATTCCCGGTGAGTGACAAGGAGAGTTTAACGGATGAACATGATGCGCACGGCAATGCTTCTGGCCTTCATGACCGCATTGTTCATGGGTGTCGGTTTTCTGATTGGCGGCAAGGGCGGTATGATGATTGCCCTGGTCATCGCAGCCGGTATGAATATTTTTTCCTACTGGAACTCTGACAAGATGGTTCTCTCCGCCTATCATGCGCGGGAGATCGACGAGGCGAATGCGCCCGAATTTTTTCACATGATCCGCGACCTGTCGCAGAATGCCGGTCTGCCGATGCCGAAGGTCTATATTTACGATAGCCCGCAACCCAATGCCTTCGCGACCGGGCGGAATCCGCAGAATGCCGCTGTTGCCGCTTCGACAGGCCTGCTGGAGCGTCTGACGCCCGAGGAAGTGGCCGGTGTCATGGCGCATGAGCTTGCGCATGTGCAGAACCGGGATACGCTGACCATGACAATCACCGCCACGCTGGCGGGCGCCATCTCCATGCTCGGCAATTTTGCCTTCTTCTTCGGCGGCAATCGGGAGAACAACAATAATCCGCTCGGATTTATCGGCGTGCTGGTCGCGATGATCGTGGCGCCGCTGGCAGCGATGCTGGTGCAGATGGCGATCAGCCGCACGCGGGAATATTCCGCTGACCGGCGCGGCGCGGAAATCTGCGGCAACCCGCTCTGGCTTGCTTCCGCCTTGCAGAAGATTTCGGGCATGGCACAGCGCATCCACAATGACGATGCCGAGCGTAATCCGGCAACGGCGCATATGTTCATCATCAATCCGCTTTCCGGTGAGCGCATGGACAATCTCTTCTCCACGCATCCGAATACGGAAAACCGCGTGGCCGCGCTGCATGCCATGGCACAGGAGTTTTCCCCGCGAGGATCGACGCCGCCGCCATCGGGTGATAGACCTCTGCGCAAATCAGGCTCCGTTCCCAAAACAGGCTGGGGACGAGGCAATGAAAACGAGCGCAAGGGGCCGTGGTCTTGACATCCGATATTCAGAATAAGCCGGCGCGGTCCAGAAAACCGAGACCGGCAAATGGGAGGGGCCGTGAAGACGGCCCTTCGTCTTTCCAGGACAAGCCGGGTCTTGCCGCGCGCATCGCTGCGACCCGCATTCTCGCCGCCGTTCTGGAAAAGAAGACCTCGCTGGATGGGATGCTCGATAGCGAAAACGGCAATCCCGTCTATCGAGCCCTGTCGCTCGCCGACCGGGCGCTGGTGAGAGCCATCGTCAACAGCGCGCTTCGCCACCTCCCGCGGATTGAAGCGGCATTGTCGATGCTGCTTGATGGGCCGCTGCCGCAAGGAGCGCGTTCGCTGCATCATGTTCTTGTCGTCGGTGCGGCGCAGATGCTTTACCTCGATGTGCCGGATCATTCCGCTGTCGATCTCGCCGTGGAGCAGGCTCACCGCGATCCGCGCAATAGGCGTTTCGTCAAACTGGTGAACGCCGTTCTTCGACGGCTCGGTCGTGAAAAAGCGGATATCGAGAAGGCTGTCGCCGGCGTTCCGGTATTGCCGGACTGGTTCCATGCGCGGCTTGTTTCCGCTTACGGGAATGAGGTTGCGCAAAGGATTTCGCAGGCGCAGCTGACACCCTCCTCAATTGATCTGACAATCAAGGCTGATCCCGCTCTCTGGGCGGAAAAACTGGGTGGCACGCTCATGCCGAATGGCAGCGTACGTCTGGGTGAATTCGAGGGGCAGATCCCATCGCTCGAAGGCTTCGCCGAGGGTGCATGGTGGGTGCAGGATCTCGCCGCCAGCATGCCGGTTCGGCTTATGGGTAACATCGCGGGCAAACGTGTCGCAGATCTCTGTGCTGCTCCTGGTGGCAAGACCGCGCAGCTGGCACTGGCGGGCGCCAATGTGACGGCGCTGGATCAGTCCGGTAACCGTCTGCGTCGCCTCAGGGAAAATCTCGACCGGCTTGGCCTCCGTGCCGAAACGGTGGAGGCCAATATGCTGAAGTACCAGCCGGAACAGCTTTTTGATGCGGTCCTCCTCGATGCCCCCTGTTCTTCCACCGGGACACTTCGCAAACATCCCGATGTCTGCTGGACCAAGGATGAGAAAGACATTGCCAAACTCGCTGCCCTTCAGGGCCAGATGCTGCGGCATGCGCTGACCCTTGTTGGCCCCGGTGGCCTCGTGGTCTTTTCCAATTGCTCGCTCGATCCTTCCGAAGGAGAAGCGATGGTTGCCGAGGTTCTGGCAGAAAATCCCGGCGTGGAACGTGTTGCCGTCCGCCGCGAGGATTGGCCCGGAATGGAAGCGGCCATCAGCCCAAATGGCGATCTTCGCACGACACCGGATATGTTCGGCGGCGTCGATGGGTTTTTTAGCAGTGTCTTGCGTAAGAAGTAGAAAAAAGCCAAGCTTTCGCGAATCATTAGATATTTATCGAAAACGTTCCGGTCGTCGCGGTTCACTGATAAAAACAAAACATGTGAAACGGGAAACACAGCTTGTTAGGGTCCTTTGCAGGCAGCATGAATGCCGCCGGTCTTCTGTCGCGGATGGCGTATCGTCATCTGTGTGTCGGCCTCGCCCCTTTGCGCCTGCATATGTCGCGATTTGCCACTCGTGCACCAGATGGTCTGGTGGCGGCGCCGACCGATCTCAGAGCCATCGATCCCTATTTCGTCGAGGAACTGTTGCGGGGCCGCATCGCGCTGGCCGGGCGTGTCGTCGAAACCGGCGGAGCTTCGCCATTTCAGGTGGAATATCCCTCGGCGGTCTTTGAAGAACGGCTGCATGCATTCACTTGGCTACGGCATATTCGCTCCGATAAATCGAGCGAGGCCTGCAAACGGGCGCGTCGTATCGTTGCGGAATGGATGGTGCTTCATGGCAAACGGCTTGCAGGCACTGCCTGGTCGCCGGAAATCACCGCACAAAGGCTGATTGCCTGGCTTTCGCACTCTCCCGTGGTTTTATACGAGGCCGATGCTGGCTTTTATCGCCGGTTCCTGAAAAGCCTCGCCTTTCATGTGCGTTATCTCGACAGAATCGTCCGACATGCGCCCGATGGCGAAGCTCGGTTGAGGATCAGGATTGCCTTGGCCATGGCTTCCATCGCCATGCCAACGCGCCTTTCGCGGATCACGCGGAATGGAATGAAGCTGGCTCAGGAAATGGAACGCCAGATTCTGCCCGACGGCGGACATGTTTCCCGCAATCCACGCGTCATGCTGGACCTGCTGCTCGATCTCCTGCCGCTTCGGCAAAGTTATATCAATCTCGGCCACGATCTGCCGTCGGGTCTGGTGCCGGCGATAGACCGCATGTTCCCGGCGATCCGGTTCTTCCGGCATCAGGGCGGCGATCTCGCGCTGTTCAACGGCGCCACGGCGACGCTCGCCAATGAGCTTGTTTCCGTGCTGCGTTATGACGAAACGGCCGGCCGGCCCTCCAAGGTCCTGCCAGACGTGAACTACCACCGGCTTGCGACGGACGATACGGTCATCATCGTGGATACGGGCTATCCCGGCTCGGCGGAGCTTTCACGCAATGCCCATTCGGGTTGTCTGTCTTTCGAAATGTCCTGCGGCAAGAACCGCTTCATCGTCAATTCCGGCTTTCCACGCAACGCCGCGCCGGAATATCAGCGGGCCAGCCGTTCCACGGCGGCGCATTCTACCGTCACGCTTGCGGATACATCATCCTGTAGACTGTCGCGCTCGCGGCTGCTTGGTCCGATCATGGTATCAGGCGTCAGCCACGTCGACAGCCGGCGTGGAACGGATGCAAACGGCAATGATGTTCTCTGGGCGTCTCATGACGGTTATTTGCAGAATTTCGGCTGCCACCATGAGCGGGAAATAGAATTGAATGTGGCCGGCACCAAGATAAAGGGTCGGGATCTGCTTCGGGCCGATGCGAGTGCGGTAAAAACGCAATTTCAGTCGGTCACGGCGGTTTCACGTTTCCATATTCATCCCCACATTCAGATACACCAGCGGGATGAGGAGTCTGCCTATCTGGAGGCAGCGGATGGAACCGTCTGGCTGTTTTCCGCACCGGGGCTGGAGCTTTTCGTCACCGAGGATGTCTTCATGGCCGATGCATCCGGCATACGCCCGTCGCAGCAGATCGAGCTCCCCTTCAATCTCGCAAATACGTGGGAAATCCGCTGGCTCATCGAACGCCAGGCTTAGACAATTTCCGGCGGTGCCGGTCAAAAACCACCATAGTTTTCACCGTTCGGCATCCACGCTGTTTATTAATCCGGTAAGCTGTGTTAACGCGGCGGCAATTGCTGGATCAATCCCATTCCAGCCTGTCCTCCCCGTTAAACGGAGTATGCCTGATGGCCGTCGTGTCCAAGAAAATCCCCGCCCCCGATAAGGTCAAAATCCGCACGGCGCTTCTTTCAGTGTCCGACAAGACTGACATTATCGAGTTGGCGACGGTTCTGTCGAAGCTTGGCGTCAAGCTTCTGTCGACCGGTGGAACGGCGAAGGCCATTGCCGAAGCAGGCTTGCCGGTGACGGATGTCTCCGACGTAACGAATTTTCCCGAGATAATGGACGGCCGCGTCAAGACGCTGCATCCCAATGTCCATGGCGGGCTTCTGGCCATCCGGGACGATGCGGAGCATGTCGAGGCGATGAAGGCGCACGGCATCGAGGCAATCGATCTCTCGGTTATCAATCTCTATCCCTTCGAGGAAGTTCGCGCCAAGGGCGGCGATTATCCGACGACGGTGGAGAACATCGATATTGGCGGCCCGGCGATGATCCGCGCTTCCGCCAAGAACCATGCCTATGTCACTGTTGTTACCGATCCGTCTGACTATCCCGATCTGGTTGAAGCCCTGCAGGCCGATGACGGCCAGACATCCTATGCGCTGCGCCAGCGTTTTGCCGCCAAGGCCTATGCCCGCACCGCCGCCTATGATGCGGTGATTTCCAACTGGTTTGCCGAGGCGCTTGCGATCGAAACGCCGGATTACCGCGCCATCGGCGGCGCGCTGAAGGAAAAGATGCGGTATGGCGAAAACCCGCACCAGAGCGCTGGTTTTTACCTCACCGGCGAAAAGCGTCCTGGCGTCGCAACCGCGACGCTGCTTCAGGGCAAGCAGCTTTCCTATAACAACATCAATGATACCGATGCAGCTTACGAGCTCGTGGCGGAATTCCTGCCGGAAAATGCGCCGGCAGTCGCCATCATCAAGCATGCCAATCCCTGCGGCGTGGCGACGGGTCCGACACTTGCCGAAGCTTACCGGCGGGCGCTGGCATGCGATTCCGTGTCGGCCTTTGGCGGCGTCATCGCCCTGAACCGCACGCTCGATGCGGAAACGGCGGAAGAAATCGTCAAGCTCTTCACCGAAGTCATCATCGCGCCCGATGTCACCGAAGAAGCCCAGTCCATCATTGCCCGCAAGCCGAACCTGCGCCTTCTGGCCGCTGGCGGCCTGCCTGATCCCCGCGCGGCGGGTATTACCGCGAAGACCGTCTCGGGCGGCCTGTTGGTGCAGAGCCGCGACAATGGAATGGTCGAGGATCTAGACCTCAAGGTCGTAACGAAGCGTGCGCCGACGCCGCAGGAACTTGAAGACATGAAATTTGCCTTCAAGATCGCAAAGCATGTGAAGTCCAATGCCGTCATTTACGCCAAGGACGGGCAGACCGCGGGTATTGGTGCAGGCCAGATGAGCCGTGTGGATTCGGCTCGTATCGCTGCCCAGAAGGCGGAAGATGCCGCCAGGGCTCTTGGCCTTGCCGAACCGTTGACGCGCGGCTCCGCCGTCGCTTCGGAAGCATTTTATCCCTTTGCCGACGGCTTGCTCGCCGCGATTGCCGCAGGTGCCACCGCCGTCATCCAGCCGGGCGGCTCCATGCGCGATCAGGAAGTGATCGACGCCGCGAACGAGCATAATGTGGCGATGGTCTTTACCGGCATGCGCCACTTCCGCCACTAAGCGTGGAAGCAGGCAGAAATGACAAAGGCCCGGAAATCACTTTCCGGGCCTTTTGTTTCACGTGGGACAAACTTGGTGCGGCAGGTTCAGGTGACGGCCCCAACCTGCCACGGCACAAATTCATTGTCGCCGTAGTCGTAGATCTCGCTGACCGTCTTGTCGCCGGAAGCCACCGCCAGAATATGCTCGAAAATTCGTTTGCCGGATTCCTCGATGGTTTCAGCGCCGGTGACGATCTCACCGCAATTGATATCCATGTCTTCCTTCATGTGTTCATACATTTCGGAATTGGTGGCGATCTTGATGCAGGGTGACGGCTTGAAGCCCGAAACCGAGCCGCGGCCGGTGGTGAAACAGATGACGTTGCAGCCGCCGGCGACCTGGCCGGTGACGGCAACAGGGTCATAGCCGGGCGTATCCATGAAGACGAAACCCTGCTCCGTTACGGTTTCGGCGAATTCATAAACCGCCTTCAGCGGCATGGAGCCGCCCTTGGCGACCGCGCCCAGGGATTTTTCCAGAATGGTGGTGAGGCCGCCAAGCTTGTTGCCGTGGGAGGGGTTGTTATTAAGTTCGTCGCCATTACGGGCGGTATAATCACGCCACCAGTCGATACGCTGTAGCAGCTTTTCGGCGACGGCAGGTGTGACGGCGCGCTTCGTCAGGAGGTGTTCAGCGCCGTAAATCTCCGGCGTCTCCGAGAGGACCGTGGTGCCGCCGTTGCGGACGATAAGGTCGGAGGCATAACCCAGAGCCGGGTTGGCCGAAATACCGGAATAACCATCCGAACCGCCGCATTCCAGCGCCACCTTCAGCTTGGAAAGCGGTTGCTCCGTGCGGCGGGCGGCATTGACCATCGGCAGCATGGCCTTGATCTCGGCAATTGCCGCATCAATCGTCTTGCGGGTGCCGCCATGCTGCTGGATCGTCATGGTGCGCAGCCGCTCACCCTCTTCCATCTTATAATGTTCGAGAATGGGCGCGATCTGGTTGGTTTCACAACCGAGGCCGATCAGCAGAATGCCGCCGAAATTCGGATGGCGGGCATAGCCCTGAATAGTGCGGATCAGCAGGCGGTAACCTTCCGATTTCGTATTCAGCGCACAGCCGCCGCCATGGGTCAGCGCCACGACGCCATCGACATTGTCGAAACCATCAAGGCCGCCCTGCTTGTTGAAATAATCCGCGATGTAACGCGACACCGTGGCGGAACAGTTCACCGAAGCGATGACGCCGATATAGTTTCGTGTTCCGACACCACCGAGGCCGCGGTCATAACCCCTGAACGTCCGGCGTTCGGCTTCCGGAACCATGCCCTTTTCTTCGATATCGACGCTGAACTGATGCGCGTGTTCGGAAGGCACCATGGCGAGATTGTGCAGGTGCACGTGCCGGCCGGGCTCGATATCCTGGGTGGCAATACCGATGACCTGTCCGTATTTCAGCACCTCATCGCCCGATTTGATGAACTTCAGGGCCACCTTGTGCCCGCGCCCGATCAGCTCGAGCGCCGCCAGACCGCCCCTGCCCGTCGCGCCGCCGGCCGGAATGGACCGACGCGCCACCGCAACATTGTCGTTGGCGTTCAGCAAAATGGTTGCCTCGGAATTCTCACTCACGGGTTTTCCTCCTCCCGGTATATTGCCTGCTATGTTTCCAGATCAGTTTTCGACCCAGCGTCTCTTCGAACCCTCCAGATGGGTATGCATGGCGGCCTGCGCCAGCAGCGGGTCTTTCAGTTCAAGCGCCGCCAGAATGGCCTCGTGTTCCTGAAGCGCATGGGTCCAGGTATCGCGGTCTTCGAATTTCACGCGAAGCTGGGCCGAAATGGGGCTGTGGCGCTCATCGAAGAGGTTCGCCACCATTCGCGCCAAAACGCTGTTACCGGATTGCTCGGCGATGGTGACGTGAAACAGCCGATCCTGATCCAGAGGCTTGCGACCGGCCTCGATTTCCCGCTGCATGGTATTGAGTATCTGGCGGAGGGTCGCGATTGTCTCATCGGTCATCCGGCTTGCCGCCAGCACGATGGTCGCTCCCTCCAGCGCGGCGCGCGCCTGCATCAGTTCGGAGGGGCTGTCACCCAGCGATTTGGTATGGTGGGTCGTCTGCAGCGCTTCCGCCGACACATAAACCCCGGAACCCATGCGAATTTCGACGGTGTTGTCGATTTCAAGCGCAATCAGTGCCTCGCGCAAGGAAGGCCTCGATACACCGAGCTTCTGTGCCAGTTCGCGTTCGGCTGGAAGCCGCGTGCCGGGCAGGAATTCACCCATATCAATGAGTTCGCGTATCTGGTCCGCAATCTGCTGATATAGTCTGCGCGGTTCCGCTATTTTGGCCTGACCACTCATGTGTTTTTTGACGAGTCCTATCTGCAGTTCGTATTTGGCCTTACCGTAACGCCAAGCGTATCAATACGCAAGAAATTACTTAAACATATGAAATTACGAATTTATTTTCAGTTATCGTTTCATGTGTTGCCTCTGCTTCGGATATGGCTTCGCAAATTTTGGCGTAATTGGCTTGACCATTCTGAAAAACCGGCCTAACCATTTGGCCTGTTTATGACCCCGGTGGAGCGGGGATACGGGTGGGAGGTTTCCAGATGTCGCAGGGCGCATCGACAATTCGGGGCGATTTTTCGCCTGAACAGATGGCGCATGGACAGCGCGCAGTGCTCCTGCGCCTCGATAACATCAGCAAGGAATTTCCCGGCGTCAAAGCACTCTCGAACGTGCATTTCGATCTGCGCGCCGGCGAGGTGCATGCCGTCTGTGGTGAGAATGGTGCGGGAAAATCGACGCTGATGAAGATCGTCAGCGGCGTCTATCAGCCGAGCGACGGCACCATCCTTCATAAAGGTGTAAAGGTGCAATATGCATCGCCGCTGGAGTCCGAAGCTGCTGGCATCGCCATCATCCACCAAGAACTCAACCTCGTTCCGCATATTTCCGTTGCCGAAAACATCTATCTTGCGCGCGAACCGCGTCGTGGTTTCCTTGTTGACCGCAAGAAGCTGCGCCTCGATGCCAAGCGCTGTCTCGACCGGCTGGGTGTCGACATCGACCCCGACCAGATCGTCCGCGGCCTTTCGGTCGCCCAGTGTCAGATGGTGGAAATCGCCAAGGCGCTTTCTCTTGACGCTGAAGTGCTCATCATGGATGAGCCGACCTCCTCGCTGACCGAGCAGGAGACCCGGCTCCTGTTCAAGGTCATCCGCGATCTCAAGGCATCCGGTGTCGGGATCGTTTATATTTCCCACCGTCTCGATGAAATGGCCGAAATCGTCGACCGTGTGACGGTTCTGCGCGACGGACGCTATATTTCGACCGACGATTTCGCTTCGATCACCGTTGACGACATCGTCACGCGCATGGTCGGGCGTTCGCTGGAAGACAAATTCCCCGAGCGTACATCGCGTCCCACGGAAGACGTTATTTTTTCCGTCGAGGGCCTGACGCGCAGCGGCGTGTTCCACGACGTCGGTTTTTCGCTGCGACGTGGCGAAATCCTCGGTTTCGCCGGGCTGATGGGTGCCGGCCGCACCGAAGTCGCCCGGGCGATCTTCGGCGCCGATCCGCTCGATGCGGGCAGGATCTTTTTCAACGGGCGGGAGCTTTCGATCAGTTCGCCGCAGGACGCCATCGAGGAGGGCATCGCCTATCTCTCGGAAGACCGTAAAAGCGATGGTCTCGCCATCAAGATGTCGGTGGCGGCTAATACGACGCTTGCCAATCTCGGGGAGGTTTCCAACCGTTTCGGCCTGATCGATTTCAAGAAACATGACGATGTGGCAAAGCGCTACGTCGATCTCCTGAATATCCGCACTCCCTCGATCGGGCAGACGGTGCGGCTGCTTTCCGGCGGCAATCAGCAGAAAATCATCATCGGCAAATGGTTGTTCCGGCAATCTCGCGTGCTGTTCTTCGACGAGCCGACACGCGGCATCGATGTCGGCGCGAAATTCGCGATCTACAAGATCATGGACGAGCTCGCCGCGCAGGGTATCGGCGTCATTCTCATCAGTTCGGAACTGCCGGAAATTCTTGGGCTGACGGATCGTATCGCCGTTTTCCACCAGGGCCGGATTACGGGCGTGCTCGAAACCGCCAAGACCAATCAGGAAGAAATCATGCGGTATGCGTCCGGTTACGGCCGGGCCGCGCAGTGAGGAACGACATGGCCAATATTGCAGAAACCAAAAAGAGCTTCGCAGTCAGCGACCGCCAGAAGGATATTATCCAAAAGTTTGCCGCACTTGGCAGCCTCTTTGCGCTTGTCGCGGTCTTTTCCGCCACCAGCAGCGCCTTCTTCACCGTCAATAACGGCATGACGATTGCGTTGCAGGTCACGTCCATCGCGCTGCTCGGCATCGGGGCCACCTGTGTCATCATCACCGGCGGCATCGATCTTTCCGTCGGTTCGGTGCTTGCGCTTGCCGGTGTCGTCGCCGCCCTTGCGGTGAAGGAACTCGGCATGCCGGTGCCGGTCGGCATGTTGCTCGGCATTCTGACGGGGTCGCTCTGCGGTCTCATCAACGGTCTTCTGGTCACCCGTTTCAAGCTGCCGCCCTTCATCGCCACCCTCGGCATGATGTTGATCGCTCGTGGCGTAGCGCTGCAGATCACCGGTGCGCGCGCTGTCTCCGGCCTCGGCGAATCTTTCGGCGAACTTGGTAATGGCGCCCTCTTCCGCATCGTCACTATCGGTGACGACGGCTTTCCGAATGTGGTGTTTCCCGGCATCCCCTACCCCGTCATCCTGATGGTGGTGATTGCGCTTGCGGTTTCCTTCATGCTCAACCGCTCAATCCTCGGCCGTCACATTTACGCTGTCGGTTCCAACGCCGAAGCCGCGCGCCTTTCCGGCGTCAATGTCGCCCGCGTCACGAATTTCACCTACATCCTGTCCGGCACGCTCGCCGGGTTGACGGGCTGCGTGCTGATGTCTCGCCTCGTCACCGCCCAGCCGAACGAGGGTGTGATGTATGAGCTGGACGCCATTGCCAGCGCCGTTATCGGCGGCACATCGCTGATCGGCGGCGTGGGAACGATTTCCGGTACGGCCATCGGCGCTTTCGTCATCGGCATCCTGCGCAACGGTCTCAACATGAATGGCGTCTCTGCCTTCACACAACAGATCATCATCGGCCTCGTCATTCTGGTCACCGTCTGGATCGACCAGTTGCGCAACCGCCGCTGATCAAGGGCCTGCGGACCCTTTCCGCAAAAAAGATCGGCAAGGGGAGGCCCGGTATGCCGACATCACGGAGGAAGAAATGAAGAAAATTGCGACTGCCCTTCTGACATCCGCAATTGCGCTGTGGAGCGTTTCCACCGTGCAGGCCGGTGAAATCGCCGTCATCGTCAAAACCGTCAACTCCACCTTCTGGCAGAACGTCCAAAAGGGTGCTGACGCGGCGATGAAGAACTCTTCCGGCAACACCATGACCTTCCAGGGTCCGGCCGCCGAGTCCGCCATTGCCGACCAGGTCAACATGGTTGAAAACGCCATCAACCGTAAGGTCGCTGGCATTGTTCTGGCACCTTCCGATCCGGACGCGCTGGTGCCTGCCGTCAAGAAGGCCTGGGAAGCCCGTATTCCGGTGGTTCTGATCGACTCGCAGCTCGCAAAGGGCTCGGAGCAATATTACCAGTCGTTTCTGGCGACCGATAACAAGAAAGCCGGCGAACTGGCAGCGCAGGCGTTGATCGACAAGGTGGGCAAGGAAGGCAAGATCGCCGTCATGTCCTATGTCGCCGGTGCCGGTTCGGAAATCGGCCGTGTCGGCGGTTTCACCGATTACATCCAGATGAATTCCAACCTGAAGATTGTCGGCCCGTTCTATTCGCAGTCGCAGATGGCGACCGCGCTGAACCAGACGACCGACGTTCTGGCCGCCAATTCCGACCTCAAGGGCATTTTCGGCGCCAATGAGCCGACGGCAATCGGCGTCGGCCGCGCGCTCGCCCAGAGCGGCAAGGCCGGCAAGGTCGTCGCCATCGGCTTCGATGGCAACCAGGACCTTCAGGGCTTCGTCAAGGATGGCACGCTGGCCGGTATCGTGGTTCAGGGTTCCTATCAGATGGGTGAGAAGGGCGTAGAGACCATTTCCAAGCTCATCGGCAAGGAAAAGGTCGAGAAGTTCGTCGATACCGGTGTCGTTGTTGTCACCAAGGATAATATCGAAAAGCCTGAAGCCAAGAACGTTCTTTACTGATTGCGTGATGACGCGCCGCTTTGCGGCGGCGCGTCGTTCCAAAGACAAGCTGGAAAGTCCCTGCGATGAAAGTCTCCGATACACGTAAATTGCCGCGCCGCGCCGTCGACGCCACCGTCATGGGCCTCGGTTGCGCCCAGATGGGTAATCTCTACCGCGTCACGCCCTATGAAGAGTCCAAGGGTGCGTTCGACAAGGCATGGGAAAGCGGCATGCGTTATTTCGATACCGCGCCGTTTTACGGCTATACGCGGTCGGAGCGCCGCCTCGGCACCATGGTGACGGAGCATGACCGGAACGAATATACGCTCAGCACCAAGGTCGGCCGTGTGATGGTGCCTGACGAGACCGTCGGTCCGGAGGAGGATGCCTATATAGCGCCCCTGCCGTTCCGCCCGGTCTATGATTATTCCTATGACGGTATCCTGCGTTCCTTCGAGGCAAGCCAGCAACGGCTCGGTGTTCTGAAGCCGGATATTCTTTATGTGCATGATATCGGCTCCTTCACCCACGGCGAAAAGCACCAGCATTACTGGGAGCAGCTGACCACCGGCGGTGGCTTCCGCGCGCTCGGCAAGCTGCGCGAGGAAGGATCGACGGGGGCCGTCGGCCTCGGCGTCAATGAGTGGGAAATCGTCAGCGACGCCATGGATGTCTTCGATATCGACGTCGCCATGCTCGCCGGCCGCTATACGCTGCTGGAGCAGCAGAGCCTTGCTTTCATGAACCGTTGCGCCGAAAGCGGTGTCGCCATCGTTGTTGCCGGTGCATTCAATTCCGGCATTCTGGCCGGCAACCGCAAATTCAATTATGCCGACGCGCCTGCCGATATTCTCATGCGTGTCGATGCGTTGCAGGGTGTTTGCGAGGAACTCGGCGTATCGCTGCAGGCGGCCGCGCTGCAGTTTCCGCTTGCCCATCCGGCGTCGGTCACGGTCGTTTCGGGTGCGCGCAATGCGCAGCAGCTCGCCTCCAATATCGAATGGTTCGAACAGTCTATCCCGGATGAATTCTGGTCCGAACTGCACAGGCGCGGCCTGATTGCCGAAGGCGCGCCGGTGCCCGGCGGGAAGGGCTGAGGCAATGCTCATCGATGCCCACCAGCATTTCTGGCTGATGAAAGATCGCGCCGGGCAATGGCCGCCGCCGTCGCTCGCCGCGATCTACCGGGATTTTCTTCCCGCCGACCTGTCGCCTTTGCTGGCCGCTGCCGGCGTTTCCGGCACCGTGCTGGTTCAGACGATGGAGACGGCGGCCGACACGGATTTCATGCTGGAACTGGCGGAAAAGACCGATTTCATCAAGGGTGTGGTCGGCTGGGTGGACATGAAATCCGCCGATGCAGCGAGTGAAATCGCCCGTCGGGCAAAACATCCGGCGTTCAAGGGTGTCCGCCCGATGTTGCAGGGCATGGAGGATGCCGCCTGGATCGATGATCCGGCACTCGATCCCGCCGTGGCGGCGCTGGTAAAATATGGTCTGGCGTTCGATGCGCTGGTCCTGCCGCCCAATCTGCCGCATCTCCTCGCCTTTGCCCGCCGCCATCCGCAATTGCCTGTCGTCATCGACCATGGCGCGAAGCCGCTGATTGCTACCGGTCACTACAGCGACTGGCGCAAGGATATGGCCGCTCTGGCGGCTCTCCCGAATGTCCATTGCAAACTCTCCGGTCTGCTGACCGAGCGCGGTGAGCAGCGCCCGGAAGCGGTACGGCCTTATGCCGAGACCATTCTGGAACTCTTTGGCGGCAACCGCGTGATTTTCGGCAGTGACTGGCCGGTGTTGCGGCTGGCGGGCGATTATCAGGCATGGCTGGATTTCTGCCACGATATCGTGCCGGCAGAAGACCATGCAGCAGTTTTCGGCGGTAACGCCATCCGTTTTTATTCCCTTTCCCACAGGTGATGCATGCTGGCGATTTTCTGCGAAACCCCGGGTCAACTCGTCTCCAAGGAACTGCCGAAACCAGTGCGTGGCGAAGGTGAAGTGCTGGTGCGTATTCGCCGCATCGGGGTTTGCGGCACGGACCTGCACATCTTCACCGGCAACCAGCCTTATCTTTCCTATCCACGCATTATGGGTCATGAGCTTTCCGGCACGGTGGAAGAAGCGCCGCAAGGCAGCCATCTGTCCGCCGGCGATGTGGTCACCGTCATTCCCTATATCTCGTGCGGCGAATGTAGCGCCTGCCTGAAGGGCAAGAGCAATTGCTGCCGCAATATCGGTGTGCTGGGCGTTCATCGCGATGGCGGCATGGTCGAATATCTGAGCGTGCCACAGCAATTCGTGCTGAAGGCGGAGGGGTTGAGTCTCGATCAGGCGGCGATGACCGAATTTCTGGCTATCGGTGCGCATGCGGTGCGCCGTGGCGCAGTCGAGAAGGGGCAGAAGGTTCTGATCGTCGGCGCCGGCCCGATTGGCATGGCGGTTGCGGTTTTCGCCGTTCTCGATGGCGGCGAAGTAACGATGATCGACGGCCGCACCGACCGGCTGGATTTCTGTAAGGAGCATCTCGGCGTCGCACACACGGTGGCGCTCGGCGAGGGCGACAGGGATCGCCTTTCCGACATCACCGGCGGCGATTTTTTCGATGCGGTCTTCGATGCGACCGGCAATCCGAAAGCCATGGAGCGCGGCTTTTCCTTTGTCGGCCATGGCGGGTCCTATGTGCTGGTCTCCATCGTTGCCAGCGATATCAGCTTCAACGATCCGGAGTTCCACAAGCGGGAGACGACGCTGCTCGGCAGCCGCAATGCCACGCCTGAGGATTTCGAGCGCGTCCTGCAGGCGTTGCGCGAAGGCAAGGTACCGGAAGCGCTGATCACCCATCGCATGACGCTTGCCGATGTGCCCTCCAGATTCGCTGGCCTGACCGATCCGAAGGCCGGAGTGATCAAGGGCATGGTGGAGGTCGCATGACGCCCGATACGCCCATCCTGCAATTCGGCACCAGCCGCTTTCTTCTGGCGCATGCGGATCTCTTTGTGTCGCAGGCGCTGGACAAGGGCGAGGCTCTCGGGCGTATCGCGATTGTCCAGACGACCGGCAATGCGGAGAGCCTGAAGCGTGTTGCGGCGCTGAACAGCGGCGCCCCCTACCCCGTGCGCATTCGCGGCATCCGCGATGGGCAGGAAGTGGACGAGGAAATTCATGGCGGAGCTGTCGCGCGGGCGCTGACGGCTGCGACCGACTGGGCCGAAGTGCGCCGCCTTGCCTGCGAGACCGAGGTTATTCTGTCCAATACAGGCGATCGCGGTTATGAGCTGGATTCGGCGGATAATGCCGGGCTTGCTGGCGATTTCACGGTCGTACCGAAAAGCTTTCCGGCGAAACTCTGCATGTTGCTGCTGGAGCGTTTTCAGCGCAATCCGGAAGCACCTGTGTCCATCTTCCCCTGCGAACTCTTGCCGCGCAATGGCGAAAAGCTGAAACAGGTCATTCGCCGGCTTGCCGATGAGTGGCAATTGCCGGCGGGTTTTGCCTTTTATCTGAATGAGAAGTGCCGTTTCGCCAATAGTCTGGTGGATCGCATCGTCTCCGAGCCTATCGACCCGGTGGGTGCGGTGGCGGAACCCTATGCGCTATGGGCTATAGAGAAGCAGGACGGGCTTGTCCTTCCCTGCACGCACCCTGCCGTGGTGCTGACGGACGATCTCGATCACTATGAAAAGCTGAAGCTTTTCCTTCTCAATCTCGGCCACTCCTATCTGGCGGAACGCTGGTTGCAGGATGCGCGTGCGAAGGACGAGACGGTGCGTCAGGCAATGGCCGACGATGCGCTCGTTGCGGATCTTGAGATGCTTTGGCGGGACGAGGTTCTGCCGGTCTTTGCCGCCGAAGGCATGGGGGATGATGCGCAGGCCTATATCGGCGTGCTGCGGGAGCGTTTGCGCAATCCCTTTCTCGCGCATCGGCTCTCCGATATCGCCGGCAACCACGATGAAAAGAAGCGTCGCCGCTTCGCCCCGATCATTGCCGCAGCGGAACGGCTGGGATTGAGCCTGCCGCAGTCGAAGCTGCGCGCTGCGCTCGCCACCATAAAGCAATAACGGAGTTTTTCATGCAGCGCATGGGCATGGTCATAGGCGTCAAACCGGAGATGATCGCGGATTATAAAAGGCTGCATGCGGCTGTGTGGCCTGAAATTCTGGCGCTTATCAGCGACTGCAATATCCGCAACTACACGATCTTCCTGCGCGAGCCGGAAAATCTGCTCTTCGGCTATTGGGAATATCACGGCAGCGATATCAGCGCCGACATGGCGAAGATGGCCGCAAGCCCCAAGAACCAGGAATGGTGGTCCTTCACCATTCCCTGCCAGCAACCGCTCGAAAGCCGGAAGGAAGGCGAGTGGTGGGCGATGATGGAAGAAACCTTCCACCACGATTGAACGATTTCCTTTGACACTGACCGCGAGTGAACGGCCATGACCAAAATTACTGATCTGCGTGTTTTCGACCTGCGTTTTCCGACCTCCCAGAGCCTCGACGGTTCGGATGCGATGAACCCTGACCCGGATTATTCGGCGGCTTACGTCATTCTCGATACCGATGAGCCGGGTCTCAAAGGCCACGGGCTGACCTTCACCATCGGCCGCGGTAATGACATCTGCTGCATGGCCATCGAAGCGATGCGTCATCTGGTCGTCGGCACCGATCTTGCCACCGTCACCGAGAACCCCGGCAAATATTGGCGGCATCTGACCAGCGATAGCCAGCTGCGCTGGATTGGGCCGGACAAGGGCGCGATGCATCTCGCCACCGGCGCCGTTGTGAATGCGGTATGGGATCTGCTGGCCAAGAAGGCGGGCAAGCCGGTGTGGCAGCTTGTCGCCGACATGAGCCCGGAAGAAATCGCCGATATCGTCGATTATCGCTATCTGACGGACGTGCTGACCCGTGACGATGCGCTCGCGATCCTCAAAAAAGCCGAAAGCGGCAAGAAGCAACGTATTGAGACGCTGAAGAACGAAGGTTACGCCTGCTACACGACCTCGGCCGGCTGGCTCGGTTATGACGACGCCAAGCTGCGCCGTCTTTGCCAGGAAGCCATCGATGCCGGATTCAACCATGTGAAGATGAAGGTCGGTCGCGATCTGGAAGACGACATCCGCCGTCTCACCATTGCCCGTGAGGTGATCGGTCCTGACCGCTATCTGATGATCGACGCCAACCAGGTGTGGGAAGTGGATCAGGCAATCGACTGGGTGAAGAAGCTCGCTTTCGCCAAGCCATTCTTTATCGAGGAGCCGACGAGCCCGGACGATGTCGCCGGCCATCGCAAGATCCGCGCCGCCATCGGCCCGGTGAAGGTGGCGACCGGTGAAATGTGCCAGAACCGCATCATGTTCAAGCAGTTCATCGCCGAAGGCGCCATCGATGTGGTGCAGATCGACAGCTGCCGTATGGGCGGTTTGAACGAAGTGCTGGCGGTGCTGCTGATCGCCGCCAAATACAATCTGCCGGTTTGGCCGCATGCCGGCGGCGTTGGCCTTTGCGAATATGTGCAGCATCTGTCGATGATCGACTATCTGGTCGTATCAGGCACGAAGGAAGGCCGCGTGATCGAATATGTGGACCACCTGCATGAGCACTTCATCGAGCCCTGCGATATCAGAAATGCCGCTTACATGCCGCCGAAACTGCCGGGCTTCTCCATCGAAATGAAGCCGGAGTCGATTGAGACCTACACCTTCGAGGAATAGTCAAAGGATGACAGCGCCTCCTTGAGCCGCCGCCACTCCGTCTCGCTACCGGGAAGGCCGAAACGCATGTCGTTCGGCCTTTCATCAAAAATGCGGACCAGAATGCCGTGTCGGCCCAGATGGCTGGACAGGTCTGCGGTGCGGGGATCCCGCACCAGAGTAAACAGCGAGGTGCCGCCGGCAATTGCCAGCCCCGCTTTCTCCAGCATGGCGTTCATGCGCCGGGCGTCTTCGGCAAGGTGCAGACGCATGGATGATTGCCATTCCCCGTCCGCCAGAGCCTGCGTCGCGATATGCAGCGCCGGGCCGGAGACCGCCCAGGGTCCAAGCTTCGCCTCCAGCTCAGTAGCGATATCGGGCTGCGCAATCGCGAAACCCAGCCGAACGCCCGCCATGCCGTAAAATTTGCCGAAGGAGCGCAGGACCACCAGCGCATCCTGACCGGCGGCATCTGCTAGGCTTTCGGCACCTCCTGTTTCGGTGAAGGCTTCGTCCACGACGAGCAGTCCGCCCTTGCGGCGCATGGCTTCGGCCAGCGACAACAATGCGGCGCGATCCGTGATGCGGCCATCGGGATTATTGGGATTGACCACCACGGCATAGTCGTGAGCCGACATCGCATCAATGTTTTCCACCTCGGTCACAGCCAGCCCGGCCATGCGTGCGGTCCGGGCATGTTCCGCGTAGGCTGGTGAAAGTACTGCGCCGCTCTTGGCCCCGCGGGCGATAGCGATCTGGGCCAGCAATGGCATCAGCATCTGGGTGCCGGGGGAAAGCGCCACATGCCGGGCGGAGGGCGCACCGAAATGGGTTGCGGCCAGATGTTTCAATTCTTCGGCGGCGTCCGGTTCCGGCAGGCGGGCGAATGCGCTAGCGGGGATCGGCGAATGCGGATAGGAGTGCGGATTGATCCCGGTCGAAAGGTCGATCCATGGTTCCGGCGCTTCAGGAAACAGCAGACGCGCCCTGCCGAGATTGCCGCCGTGACGGATCGCAGCTTTCGCCTTTTCTGGTACTGTCTCGCCCATGTTCTTTGCTCTCGCTTTCCTGTCGCTCGTGATCGAACGCCTGACCGGCTATCCGGACTGGCTGTTCAAACGCATCGGCCATCCCGTCACCTGGATCGGTTCGCTTATCGCGCTGCTGGATAAAAAATGGAACCGGGAGAGCGCGTCATTTTCACAGCGCAAGGGGGCAGGCGTGGCGGCGCTCGTCGTTTTCGTCGGGCTGACGCTGCTTGTTGCATGGTTAGCGCAATCCATTCTCCTCTTCCTGCCCTCCGGCCTTTTGCTGGTTGCCGTGCTTGGCGCTTCGCTGCCGGCGCAGAAAAGTCTCGAACAGCATGTGGAGGCTGTCGCCACTGCGCTTGAACGAGAGGGCGTGGAAGGCGGCCGCAAGGCGGTATCGATGATCGTCGGGCGCGATCCGCAAAAGCTGGACGAGGCGGCGATCTGCCGGGCGGCGATCGAAAGTCTGGCCGAGAATTTTTCCGACGGCATCGTCGCTCCCGCCTTCTGGTTCGGTCTTCTGGGCCTGCCGGGCGGCGCGGCCTACAAGGCGATCAATACGGCTGACAGCATGATCGGCCATCGCTCACCCCGTCATGAGGCTTTCGGCTGGGCCTCCGCCCGGCTGGACGATCTGGTCAATCTGCCGGCCTCACGGCTGAGCGGCGGTCTTTTCGTGGTTGCCGCGTTTTTTGTTAAGGGTGCATCACCCGGCGGGGCCATTGCCGCGATACGTCGCGATGCCCATCATCACCGTTCCCCCAATGCCGGCTGGCCGGAGGCGGCGCTGGCCGGCGCTCTCGGCTTTGCGCTCGCAGGGCCGCGCTCCTATGGCGGGCAGATGATCGAGGCGCGTTTCATGGGCGAAGGCGGCAGGGCGGCACTTGTTGCCGGCGATATTCGCACGGCGCTGCGGCTTGCACGGGTTGCCGACCTGTTGTTGATCGGCCTGCTGGGACTTCTGGCGATCCTTATCGCGCTATAGCAAGCAGACGGTCGAGATCGAGGTGCTGTTCCATATGCGCAGCGAGGCGATCGAGAACGGCGTCCACCTGTGCATCGTAGTTCAGTTCCGTGTTCTGTCCGCCAAGCCGCTCAAGCCACGCGCCGCGTTGGCGGTCATCTGAAAACAGGCCGTGAATATAAGTGCCGAAGATGCGGCCGTCAGGCGACACAGCGCCGTCTTCATGTCCATCAATTTTCGAAAACGGCAGGCTGTCGGTTCCGCTCGTGGTTTCACCGACATGCATTTCATAGCCGGATAAATCAATTCCGTCGAAACTTTTCCCTGTAACGGAAACCAGCCTTTTGTCCCCCGTCAGAACAGTGTCGACACCCAGCAGGCCGAGCCCGTCGACTGTTGCCGGCGGTCCTTCGATGCCTTCGGGATCGGCAACGGTTTTTCCAAGCATCTGGTAGCCGCCGCAGAGGCCCAGAACATGGCCGCCGCGTCTCACATGCGCCTTGATATCGATGTCGAGCCCCGTATTTTTCAGCACGGCAAGATCGGCAATGGTGGCTTTCGAGCCGCAAAGCAGCACCAGCCGGCAGTCGGCGGGAATGGTTTCGCCCGGCCGCACGCGGATCAGTTCGACATCCGGTTCCATGTCCAGCGGATCGAGATCGTCGAAATTGGAAATATGCGGCAGGATCGGTACGGCGATGCGGATCTTCGCGCCAGGTTTCCGTTCAGCCGGGCCGGAAAGCCCGAGAGCATCTTCAGCCGGCAGCTTCGCGGCATCGGAAAAATGCGGCAGGAGCCCGATAGAGGCCCAGCCGGTTTTTTCCGCAATTATTCGCATGCCGTCCAAAAACAGGGCCGGATCGCCGCGAAAGCGATTGACGATAAAACCTTCGATCATCGCCGCGTCTTCAGCGTCGAGCACGGCTTTGGTGCCGACGAGGCTGGCGATGACGCCGCCCCGGTCGATATCGCCGATCAGTATCACAGGCGCGTCCACAGCTCTCGCAAAACCCATATTGGCGATGTCATTGGTACGCAGGTTGATTTCGGAGGCGCTGCCCGCCCCTTCCACCAGCACCAGATCGGCCCGTTGTTTCAGGCGGTTAAAGCTTTCGAGCACGCGCGGCATCAGCCCGGCCTTCATGTTCTGATAGTCGGCCGCCCTGGCATTGCCGGCAATCTTGCCCTGCACCACCACCTGGGCGCCGGTCTCGCTCTGTGGCTTCAGGAGCACCGGGTTCATATGCACGGAAAGCGGCACGCCCGCCGCCCGTGCCTGCAGCGCCTGCGCGCGGCCAATTTCGCCGCCATCGGCGGTGACCGCCGCATTGTTCGACATGTTCTGCGGTTTGAACGGCATGACGGACAGGCCGCGCCTGACGAAGGCGCGGGCAAGGCCGGCCACCATCAGCGATTTGCCAACATCCGAGCCAGTTCCCTGAAACATCAGCACGCGCGCAGTCATATCAAAATTCTATCCCTGCCTGCGCCTTTACGCCCGCCTTGAAGTGATGTTTCACGAGGGTCATTTCCGTCACCATATCGGCCGCGTCGATGAGCGGTTGCTTGGCATTGCGGCCGGTGACGATGACATGCAGATCGGGCCTGCGGCTGGAAAGCGTTTCCACCACCTCTTCCAGCGGCAGGTAATCGTAACGGAGTGCGATGTTCAGCTCATCGAGGATCAGCAGGCCGATGGTCTCGTCGGCCATCAGGATTTTGGCTTCTTCCCAGGCCTTTGCCGCCGCTGCGACGTCGCGTTTCAAATCCTGCGTGTCCCAGGTGAACCCTTCGCCCATGGTGCGCCAGACGACCCTGTCGCCGAACAAAGTCAGCGCCTGCTGTTCTCCCGTCGACCATGCGCCCTTGATGAATTGAACGACGCCTACCCGCCGCCCGGTGCCGAGCATGCGCAGGGCAAGGCCGAAAGCGGCGGTGGATTTGCCCTTGCCGGGACCGGTATTGATCATCAGCAGACCTTTTTCGATGGTCTTTTCCGCAACTTCCGCGTCCTGCACGGTCTTGCGGGTGACCATTTTCTGCCGGTGACGTTCGGCTTCGCTGTCGCTGATATCGCGTGTCATCGCGTTTTCCTTTTCATCCAGCGGCGCGGGACCCGGTGCCCCCGCCATTCGGAGCGGCGACTATACCCAATTTGCCGCACCCGGCAATGTGCGGGCCACAGGGCCCCGGCATTGACCCCCACGCCCGTTCAGCCTAAGGGTAACGGACTGACGGTCTTTTCCCGGCAACGGGAAAAGCTAAGAGGGAACACGGTTCCAACCCCGACTACCGGGTCATTCCGTGGCTGCCCCCGCAACTGTAAGCGGTAAGCCCGCACCGTAAAGCCACTGGACACCTCAACGGGTTCGGGAAGGCGGTGTCAGGGTGTAAAGCCGCGAGCCAGGAGACCTGCCGTTTCAGGAAAAACGTCTGCCGGGCGGGGTGCTCCGGTCAGTCGGTTAGATCGAACATCCGGTTTGCGCCTGTCCGCATACCGTATTCGACATCCGCACCCCCGAGATTTTTTTGCAAGGCGCGGGAAACGATACGGTTTGGATATTTCAGCGACATCTTCATGTGCAGGCGGAAACACGCAGGACGAAACGGCGTCCGGCGTGACCGTCTTCGTTTGCAGAAGCTGTCGCGATGAAGCCGATCCCAATGCCGAACCGCGCCCCGGTTCGCGTCTCGCCGATGCCGTCCTCGCAAAGGCGGAGGAAACGGGTGTCACCGTTCGTTCCGTCAACTGCCTCGCCAATTGCAAGCGCGGGCTTAGCGCCGTGCTGCGCAGCGCCAATGGCTGGTCCTATGTCTTCGGCGGGCTGACGACCGGTGACGCGGAAGATTTGCTGACCGGTGCACGGCTGCTGGCTGCCGCCCACGACGGCTTGATGCCCTGGCGCGGCCGCCCCGAACCCTTAAAGCGCGGCATGGTGGCGCGCATTCCCCCATTCGATTTTACCGAGGAGAGATCATGAGTACCCTTCTGGACCGCGTTCCCTGCACCATCGTCACCGGCTTTCTGGGGGCTGGCAAAACCACGCTACTGCGCGGCCTTCTCGAAAAGCTGGACGGCAAGCGGTTGGCGATCATCGTCAACGAGTTCGGCGATATCGGCATCGATGGCGAGATTCTCAAAGGTTGCGGTATTGAAAGCTGCCCGGAAGAAAACATCGTCGAACTGGCCAATGGCTGCATCTGCTGCACGGTGGCGGATGATTTCCAGCCTGCCATCGAACAGATTCTGAGCCGCCAGCCGAAGGTGGAGCATATCCTCATCGAAACCTCGGGCCTCGCTCTGCCGAAGCCGCTGGTGCAGGCCTTCCAGTGGCCGGCGATCAAGAGCCGCGTGACGGTGGATGCCGTCGTCGCCGTGGTGGATGGCGCCGCCCTTGCCGAAGGGCAGGTGGCGCACGACATGGAAGCGCTCGCCGCCCAGCGGGCCAATGACGAGGCGCTCGATCACGATGATCCGGTCGAAGAGGTTTTCGAGGATCAGGTCGCCTGCGCCGATCTTATCGTGCTGACCAAGGCCGATCTTCTTGACGATGCCGGCCTCAACAAGGCCAAGGAGCATGTTCTCGAACATCTGCCGAAGGCGGCAAAGATCGTCGTGGCCTCCAATGGCGCCATCGACCCCGCCGTGCTGATCGGTCTTGGCCTTGCGGTGGAAGAGGATATCGAAAACCGCCGTACCCACCATGATGGCGAACTCGACCACGAGCATGACGATTTCGACAGCTTCGTCATCGATCTCCCGGCCGTGACCGACCCGGAAGCGCTGGCGGCCCGTATCGCCGAGACGGCGGCTGCGGAAAATGTCCTGCGCATCAAGGGCTTCATCGAGGTTTCCGCAAAGCCGATGCGTCTGCAGGTGCAGGCTGTCGGCAGCCGCGTCAACCATTATTACGACCGACCCTGGGCCGCGGGTGAGGAACGCCGCAGCCGCCTCGTCGTCATCGGCGAAAAGGGCATCAACCGCGAAAAGATCGAACAGATGCTGGCCGCCTGACGATGCACATTCTCGCCACCACATCCTCGTCTCTGGACGACCTGATCGAGCCGGTTGATCTCAACCAGCCCCGGTCTGATGTGGCGGTACTGTCTTTTTCGGCAAGCGACCTGGCCGGCTTGGAACAGGCCTGGCGGCGAACAGAGGGTGCGCTCCCCTCCCTGTCAGCCGCCAACCTCTCCGAGCTTCGACATCCCATGTCGGTCGATCTCTGGATCGAAAAGACGGCGGAACATGCCAGGGTTATTCTTATCCGGATTCTCGGCGGTGCGGAACGCTGGCGTTACGGTGTCGATCAGCTTTCCATTCTTGCGCGCAGGCGCGGCATCAAGCTTCTGCTTTTGCCGGGTGAGTGCAGCGAAAGGGACGAGAAACTCGAAGCGGCCTCGACCGTCGATCGGCGGATTTTGGCCTCGGTCCTCTCCTTCTTCCGCGAGGGCGGGCAGGAGAATATGGACCGGCTTGCTTTTGGTCTCGCCGCTCTTGCAAGAGGCGAGCCATGGCCGGATATCGAAGCCGAGCCGCTGCCGAAAGCCGGTTTCTACCGGCCCGGCAGGGGCGTTGTGGATAGGGCGGAAGCTTGCGCGGGTTTTCCCGGCGGTGCGCCCGTTCTGCCCATTCTGTTTTACCGTTCCATGCTGCTGGCGGCAGATGCTGCACCGGTGGATGCGCTTTTCGAGGCGCTCTCGCAGCGCGGTTTTGCACCCCTGCCGATTTTTGTCAGTGGTCTGAAGGATGGGGAGGCGATTCGTTTCCTCAAAACGGTGCTGCCCGATCTGAGGCCCGCCGCCATCATTGCCGCCACCGCCTTCGCCAGCCAGACGGATGAAAACGGTGCAACGTTGTTCGACCGTCTCGGCGTGCCGGTGTTTCAGGTGGTGATGGCGACGACGCGGCGCGACGGATGGGCGGAAAATGCGCGGGGTCTCAATCCCTCCGATCTTGCCATGCATGTCGTCCTGCCGGAACTGGATGGCCGGATTCTCGCCGGTGCGATTTCTTTCAAACAGGCGCGCGTGGATGGCGGCGCGAGTTTGCTCAATGTACCCGAGGCTGATCGCGTTGAGCAGGTGGCAAATCGCATCGCCGCTTTCCTGCGGCTGAGGAATGCCCTTCCACGGGATCGCCGTATCGTCATTCTGATGCCGGATTATCCCGGTGCGGCACCCGGGCGAACCGGTTATGCCGTGGGTCTCGATGTGCCGCAAAGCGTTCTCGAAATGCTGCATGATCTCGCCGGGGCCGGTTATACGGTCACGGATATTCCTAAGACCGCGTGGGCGCTGCTCGACTGCGTCGAACAGCAGGAAGCGGCAATTGATCTTTCCACCTACGAGGCTTTTTTCTCCGCCTTGCCCTCGGCATCTGCCGGGTCCGTGAACGCGACATGGGGCGCGGCAACCGATGACGATGCACTCGTCGATGGCGCATTCCGGTTCCGCGCTGCCCGTTTCGGCGAAGTGTTCGTGGCGCTGGCGCCGGACAGGGGCCGCAATGAGGATCGTCGGGTGGACTACCACGACCCTGCCCTGCCGCCGCGTCACGCGCTTGTTGCCTTCGGTGTATGGATGCAGCGGATTGCGGGTGCGCATGCCATCGTGCATGTTGGCGCGCATGGAACGCTGGAATGGCTGCCGGGCAAGACGGTGGCGCTTTCTCGCAATTGTTTTCCCGAAATCGTCACCGGCTCGCTGCCGGTGGTCTATCCGTTCATCGTTTCCAATCCGGGCGAGGCGGCGGTCGCCAAGCGGCGGATCGCGGCCGTGACCATCGGCCATGTCCCGCCCGTGCTGGTCAATGCCGGGCTTTCGCCAGAACAGTCGGCGCTGGAGCAGCTGGTCGATGAATATGCGCAGGCGGATGGGCTGGATCGCCGCCGGCGTGACCGGCTGGCGAAACTGATCGTCGAAAAGGCGCTGGAGACCGGGCTTGCGGCGGAAGCGGGCGTGGCTGCGAAGGATGATGCCGATGCGGCCCTCTCACGCATCGACGCTTTTCTCTGCGACCTCAAGGATTTCGCCATCAAGGATGGCCAGCATGTTTTTGGCCGCAGTGCCGAGGGTGAGACCGACCTTCTGAGGCTTGAAAGCGCCAAATCGGAAAAAGCTGCCCTGCTTGCCGCGCTCGATGGCCGGCATATCGTCCCCGGCCCTTCCGGCGCACCTGCGCGCGGACGGCTCGATGTGCTGCCCACGGGCCGCAATCTCTATGCCGCCGATCCGCGCACCATGCCGACGCCGACGGCGTTCGAGCTGGGCCGCATGGCGGGCGAAGAGGTGCTGCGCCATCATCTGCAGTCCCATGGCGACTGGCCGAAACATCTGGTTTTCGATCTGTGGGGCAGCGCCAGCCTGCGCAATGGCGGTGAGGATGTGGCGCAGGCGCTGCATCTGATGGGGGCAAGACCGATCCACGACCCCGCCACCGGCCGGGTCACCGGCATTGAGGTTCTGCCGCCGGCGAGCCTGGGGCGGCCGCGTGTCGACGTCACCTTTCGCATTTCCGGCCTGTTCCGCGACATGTTCCCGGCGCTGATCGCGCTTCTCGACGCCGCCGCCAAGGCCGTTGCGCGACGGGAGGAGGCGCCTGGCGACAATCCGCTTGCGGAAGAGGCTGCCACGCTCGGGCATATTCCGCCGCGCATTTTCGGCTCCGCGCCCGGCACCTATGGTGCGGGCATCGAAGAAAAGCTTGCCAGCGGGAAATGGGACGAACGCGAGGAGCTGGGGCAGGCCTATCTCGATGCGGCGAGCTACGCTTTCGGCGGTGCGGACGGGCTGGAGATTTTCGAAGATACCGGTTTTGTGGAGCTGGTCAGGCGCGCCGATCTTCTTGTTCATACCGGCGACGATCCGGGCCGTGACCTTCTGGACGGTTCTTCGGATGTTGCCTTCATCGGCGGCTTTTCCGCCGCGAAGGCTGTGCTTGGCGGCGTCGCCGATATTGTTGCACTCGATACGACAGATCCGGCGCGCCCGCGTGCAAGGTCGATGACGCAGGCGCTGACGCGGGTGGTGCGCGCGCGCGCCGTCAATCCCCGCTTCATTGCCGGCCAGATGCGGCACGGTCCGCGCGGGGCGGCGGAATTCCTCGAGACGGTGGACCGGTTGATCGGTTTTGCCGAAACCACCCATGCGGTATCCTCCTCGATGATCGAGGCGCTTTACGACGCCTATTTCGGCAATGGGGATGTGCGCGATTTCATCCTGCGGGAAAACCCGAAAGCGGCACAGGTGATGGCCGAACGCTTTTTATCCGCTCGCCGTCGCGGGCTGTGGCACAGCCGCCGCAACGCGGTGGATGCGGAACTCGAAATGCTGATCCTGCCGCGCTCCCAAAGGGTGGAGGCGTGATGATGGCCGCCGATCCCGTTCAGCCATTCGGCCGCCGTGGCCTCTGCCCGGCCCTGTCCGCCCCCATGCGCACCGGCGACGGTTTTTTGTCGCGGATCGCTTTCGAGGCGGATATCGACCCGCGTGACATGGTGGTGCTTTGCCATCTTGCCGAGCGGCATGGCAACGGATTGATCGACATTACCGCCCGCGGCAGCCTGCAATTTCGCGGTCTGACGCCGGAAAGCGCCTGTGCTCTGGAAAAAGACGTTTTGGCGCTGCATTTGCCGCTGCGTGCGGGGCTCGCGGTCGAGACGTCGCCTCTTGCCGGCCGTGATGACGCTGAAATTGCTGATGGTCGCCCTCTCGCCGAGGAGATTCGAAAAGAGGCCGACAGGCTCGTTCTCCATGAAAAGCTTGCCGCTAAAATGTCTGTCGTCATCGATGGCGGCGGGCGCCTCTCCATGGAAGATCTGCTGGCCGATATTCGCCTGAAAGCTGTGTCGCTTGATGGGCGGGCCGTATGGCGATTGCTCGTGGGTGGAGCGGAAAGCAGGGCGCTGAGTGCGGGATTGGTCGAGGCGGACAGAGCGGCGGGTGTCGTCCTGTCGCTGCTCGCCTATCTGGCCGGCGAAGGGCCGCTTGCCCGTGGCCGCGATCTGGACCATTCGACGATAAAAGCAATCTGCGGTGATCGCCTGCTGGATCGGGTGATTGTGGATGACGCCAGGGCGGCTTCTGCGCCTCTGGGACTGATGATGACGGGAAAGGATCGCTTCGCCATTGCTGTCGCGCCTGCTTTCGGGCAAATCCGGGCCTGCGATTTGGCGCATCTCTGCGAACGGGCCGGTGCCCTCGGCATCACGGCCCTGCTGCCGGCACCAAACCATAGCCTGCTATTCTTTGGATCGTCATTTGCCTGCGGCGCATTGCTTCAGATTGCAAGGGCGTCCGGTTTCATCACGACGGCAGGTGACGCGCGCTCTTCCATTGCCGCCTGTCCCGGCGCGCCAGGCTGCGCTTCGGCTTTTCTTCCCACCCATGAGTTGGCCGCCTTTGCGTCTGAGGAATGCGCCTCGTTGCTGGATGGCTCCTTCACGCTGCATATTTCCGGCTGCGGCAAAGGTTGCGCGCACCCCGCGCCGTCGCTTCTCACTTTTTCCGGCACCGCCGATGGTCTGGCCTTTTCGATTTCGGGCCGCGCCGGTGACCTGCCGGATGGCATTTTACTTTTTCAGCATCAGAGGACGGCGCTTTCGCGGCTTGCCCGTCTTTACGAAAAAGAACATAAGCCCGGTGAAAACGCCGCCACCCTGTTTGCCCGGCTGGGCGAACAGGCGATCGGTGCGGCGCTTCGACAGGATGACCGATGACCGACTATGACTATATTCGCGACGGCAATGCGATCTATGAGCGCTCCTTCGCCATCATTCGTGAGGAAGCGGATTTGTCCGCCTTTACCGAAGAGCAGGCGGATATCGCCATTCGCATGATCCACGCCTGCGGGCAGGTGGAGGCGGCCAGCCATTTCCGCTTTTCACCGGATTTTGTTGCCGCGGCACGTGGTGCTCTACGAGCCGGCAAGCCTGTTCTCTGCGATGCGGAAATGGTCGCCCATGGCGTGACGCGCGCGCGCCTTCCGGCTGACAATGATGTGGTCTGCACCCTTCGCGATGCCCGCACGCCGGAACTGGCGAAAAAGATTGGCAACACCCGCTCCGCCGCCGCACTCGATCTGTGGGCAGAGAAGCTGGGCGGCGCTCTGGTTGCCATTGGCAATGCGCCGACTGCACTGTTCTATCTTCTCGAGATGCTGGAAAAAGGCGCCCCGCGCCCGGCCGCCATCATCGGCATGCCGGTTGGCTTTGTGGGTGCGGCGGAATCGAAAGACGCGCTGGAGGCAAGTTCGCTTGGCATTCCCTATGCCATCGTCAAGGGACGCATGGGCGGTTCGGCCATGACGGCTGCCGCTATAAATGCCGTTGCGAGGGCTGGCCTGTGAGTGCGGCTCTTTTTGAACATCCGAAGGGTAAACTCGTGGGCGTCGGCACCGGCCCCGGAGATCCCGAGCTTCTGACGCTGAAGGCTGTCCGCGCCATTGAAAATGCCGATGTGCTTGCCTTCTTCTGCAAGAAAGGCAGCAGCGGCAATGGTCGCGGTATTGTCGAAGCTTTCATCCGGCCCGGAACGCTGGAAATGCCGCTGGTCTATCCGGTAACAGTCGAAAGCGATAAAAATGGCAACGATTACCGCGATGCCATCGCCGCCTTTTTCGATCAGTCGGCGAAGGACATCGCTGTGCATCTCGAAGCCGGGCGCAACGTCGCCGTGCTGTCGGAAGGCGATCCTCTGTTTTACGGTTCTTATATGCACCTTCATCTGCGGCTTGCGCCATCTTACCCGGCGGAAGTCGTTGCGGGCATCACGGCCATGTCCGGCTGCTGGTCCATGGCCGGTCTGCCGCTGGTGCAGGGCGATGATATTTTGAGCGTGCTTCCCGGCACGCTCGGTGAAGATGTGCTGACGGAACGTCTGTCCGGCACGGATGGTGCGGTGATCATGAAGGTGGGGCGCAACCTGCCGAAGATTCGCCGGGCGCTGGAAAAGGCCGGTAAGCTTGAAGAAGCGCTTTATGTCGAGCGCGGCACCATGGCCAACAGCCATGCGGTGCGGCTCATCGAGCGTGACGCATCACCTGCTCCCTATTTTTCGCTGGTTCTGGTGCCGGGCTGGAAAACCAGACCCTCTGCTGGTGAAAAGCCATGACGGGCAGGCTGGTCGTTGTCGGCCTCGGCCCCGGCAGTGCGGCGCAGGTAACGCCGGAGGCGCTTGTCGCCGTCGAGGCGTCGGAGGATTTCTTCGGCTATATTCCCTATCTCGACCGTCTATCGCTGAGACCCGATCAACGCCGCCATGCTTCGGACAATCGTGAGGAAATCTCACGCGCCGAACAGGCGCTGCGGCTTGCGGCTTCCGGCGGCAGAGTCTGTGTGGTGTCCGGCGGCGATCCCGGTGTTTTCGCCATGGCGGCTGCGGTTTGCGAGGCGATCGAAAGTGGCCCCGCCGAATGGCGCGATATCGATTTCTCCGTCGTGCCGGGTGTGACTGCCATGCTGGCCGTGGCAGCAAAGGCCGGCGCGCCGCTTGGCCATGATTTCTGCGCCATTTCTCTGTCGGATAATCTGAAACCCTGGGGCATCATTGAAAAACGGCTGATCGCGGCGGCGGAAGCAGGCTTTGTGATGGCTTTCTACAATCCCGTCAGCAAGTCGCGGCCGCACCAACTAGGTACCGCTTTTGATCTGTTGAGGGCGCATTTGCCCGGTTCGGTGCCGGTGATTTTCGGTCGTGCGGCAGGCCGGGCGGATGAGCGTATTCGGGTCGTACCCCTATCGGAAGCAACGAGCGACATGGCAGATATGGCCACCTGCATTATCGTCGGCTCGGTTGAAACACGTCTGATCGAACGTTCCGGCAAAGAACCGCTGGTTTATTCGCCGCGTTTTTCGAGAAGAGAGAGCTGATGGCCAATGGCGGTGAGCGCAGCGGCAATATCCGGCACCGTCACGTCATTCAGGGGCGCGTCGTTCCGCTGTCGCGGCCGGTCAATCATGATGACCGGCAGGCGAAGCCGTCTTGCGGCTTCGATCTTGCCATAGCTCGCGCTGCCACCGGAGTTTTTCGAGACCACCCTCTCGATGCGGTTTTCTTCCAGCATGCGGATTTCGTCGTCCAACGCAAAGGGGCCGCGCGCGGTAATATAGCGCGCATGCGGCAGTTTCAGTGGCGGCTCCACCGGGTCGACGCTGCGGATGAGATAGTTGTGCTGGGGCGCGGCTTCGAAAGGAAGAAGCTCCTGTCGGCCGAGCGCCAGAAATACACGTTTGCTTTCGTCGCCGAGCGCGGTGACAGCCTGTTCGACGCTTTCCACCTCACGCCACCTATCACCCGGCTGGCGCTGCCAGGCAGGACGCGAAAGGACGACCAGCGGAACTTTGGCAAGCCCTGCGGCCTCAATGGCATTGGCGGAAATCTTCGCCGCATAGGGATGGGTGGCGTCCACCAGAATATCGAAATTCTCTGCGCGAATGAAATCCGCCAGCCCGCCCGCGCCGCCAAAACCGCCGCTGCGCATCGGCACTGGCTGTTCGACCGGCGCGAGCGTGCGACCGGCCATGGAGAGCAGAATTCGGTAGCCGGATTCTTCGGCCAGTCTGCCAGCCAGAATGCGGGCATCCGCCGTGCCGCCAAGGATGAGTATGGAGCGTGTCATGACGTCTGAATATTCCGGAACGGGCGATGCTTCCACAGAAAAGAAAGAGAAGCCCTGGCTTTCCATCGTCGGCATTGGCGAGGATGGGCTTAAGGGGCTGGGCCGGAATGCGATAGAGGCGATAGAAGGGGCCGAGGTGGTTTTCGGCGGCAAACGCCATCTGGAACTGGCGGCCGCGGCCATTCGTGGTGAAGCACGACGCTGGCCGGTGCCGTTCGATACGGATATGGGCGATGTCGTGGCGCTGCGTGGCAAGCGGGTTTGTGTGCTGGCTTCCGGCGATCCGTTCTTTTATGGCGTCGGTGTTACGCTTCTGCGGCGTATCGAGGCGGGTGAGACAGTTTGTTATCCCTCGCCCTCCGCTTTCTCGCTGGCCGCCGCGCGGCTCGGCTGGGCGCTGCAATCGGTCGAATGCATTTCGCTGCACGGGCGTTCCATCGATCTCCTGCGGCCGCATCTCCATGCCGGCGCACGCATCATCGCGCTCACCTCGGATGCCCACGCCCCGGCCTTGATCGCGGAATTGTTGTCCGATTTGGGTTTCGGCCAGTCGGAATTCATTTTGCTCGAAGCCCTGGGCGGAGAGCGGGAGATGCGGCGGCAGGTCAAGGCGGTTGATTTTACGTTTGCTGATATTGATGCACTGAATGTGGTGGCGATTGATGTCGTGGCTGATGAGGGCGCCCGCGTTCTGCCTTTCACTTGCGGGCTTGATGACAGCCTGTTCGAACATGACGGGCAGATCACCAAACGTGAAATCCGCGCCGTGACACTTTCTTCTCTTGCCCCACGGCGGGGCGAATTGCTGTGGGATATCGGTGCCGGTTCGGGTTCGATTGGCATCGAATGGATGCTGTCCCATCCCTCGCTCAGTGCCATCGCCATAGAACAACACCCGGAAAGGGCGGAGCGTATCGCCCGCAATGCCGAAGCTTTCGGTGTGCCGGGGCTTGAGGTGATGATCGGCGCGGCCCCTGCGGCTTTTGAAGGCTTGCCTCAGCCGGATGCGATTTTCATCGGTGGCGGCGGCAGTGAAGCGGGTGTGCTTGAGGGGGCTATGGAGGCCCTGAAACCGGGCGGGCGGCTGGTCGCCAATGCGATTACACTGGAAATGGAGGCCGTGCTGCTTGCCGCCCATGCGCGGCACCGCGGCTCGATGATCCGTCTGGATGTGTCGCGAGTGACGGCCGTTGGCTCCATGTCGGGCTGGCGTCCGGCAATGCCGGTGACGCAGTGGAGCTGGACCAAGCCATGGTGACCGTGGCTGGCATAGGCTGCCGCAGAGGCACGGGTTCAGATGCTATTATTGCCGCCGTGCGCGCTGCGGAGCATGCTTTTGGCATGATGGCGGAATGCCTGGCGACTGCGCCGCTCAAGGCCGATGAAGCCGGTATTGTGGAGGCGGCGAAGAGCTTGTCGCTGTCGCTGGAAATCGTATCGCAGGAACGGCTTGAGGCGGTTGCTTCGAAAACAATGACATTTTCACAGGCAAGCCTTGATCATGCCGGCTCGCCAAGTGTCAGTGAAGCGGCGGCGCTTGCCGCCGCCGGAGAGAATGCAAGGCTGGTCGCGTCGCGTCTTGTTGTTGGCGATGTGACGGTGGCCATCGCAACGACTGACGATGCCCCACGCGACAGCGGCTGCGCCATCGAATATGGAGAACAACAATGACGGTTCATTTCATCGGCGCCGGTCCGGGTGCTGCCGATCTCATTACGGTGCGCGGGCGCGATCTTATCGCCGCCTGCCCGGTGTGCCTTTATGCCGGCTCGCTGGTTCCGAAGGCGCTCATTGATTATTGCCCTCCGGGCGCCCGCATCGTCGATACGGCAGCGCTTTCGCTTGACGAGATCGAGGCGGAATTCGTGGTTGCAGCAGAGGCCGGCAAGGATGTGGCGCGGCTGCATTCCGGCGACCTTTCCGTCTGGAGCGCCATGGGTGAACAGATCCGCCGGCTGGAGCGACTGGGTCTCGATTATACCGTCACGCCCGGCGTGCCCTCCTTTGCCGCTGCAGCCGCCACTTTGCAGCGGGAACTGACGGTGCCGGAAGTGGCGCAGAGCCTTGTGCTGACCCGCATTTCCGGGCGCGCATCGAAGATGCCTGACGGTGAGACGCTGAAGGCTTTCGGTGCGACGGGCGCGACGCTTGCCGTCCATCTCGCCATTCATGCCATCGGCAAGGTGGTGGAAGAGCTGACGCCGCTTTACGGTTCGGATTGCCCGGTCGCCATCGTCGTACGCGCCTCCTGGCCGGATGAGCGGGTCATTCGCGGCACGCTGTTCGACATTGAGGACAAGCTCGCCGCCGAACCGGTGGAGCGGACCGCCCTTATCTTCGTCGGGCATGGACTTGCCTCGACGGATTTTCGCGAAAGCGCGCTCTATAGCACCGACTATGTCCGGCGGTTCCGCTCTCCGAAGGAAGATGCAAAGGGCTGATGCGACGGCGTGGAGGCGGTGCGGCCCTTGAGCGCGCCCTGACGATCGAACACCAGAATATCGAGCGCAATGGCCGGCGTCTTCAGCGCCGCCGCGGCGGTTACCCAGGCTTTTTCCGCAACTACCGCACCGAGGTCTATCCCCGCGCCCTCGGCCAATTCGAAGGCGTGTGCGACCATGTTGGCCTGACGGATGGCAATGGCGAGATTTTCATCTCCTCCGGCTTCCGTCGCCAATGCCGCCAGCGCATCGAGATCGGCCAGCCCCTTCTTGGAGTGCACGTCGAGCATGCCCTGGGCGAGCTTGGTCATCTTGGCGACGCCGCCGGCAATCGTCACCCGCTCGACGGGGTGGCTGCGCAGATATTTCAGCATGCCGCCGATGAAATCGCCCATGTCGATCAGCGCGGTTTCCGGCAGATCGTAAAGCGTCTGCCCGGCTTTTTCGGAGGTGTTGCCGGTGGCGCCAAGCACATGGGTGCAGCTGGTCGCACGCGCCACATCGATGCCGCGCCAGATGGAGTGGATCCATGCCGAGCAGGAAAAGGGAATGACAATGCCGGTGGTGCCGAGGATGGAAATGCCACCGACGATGCCGAGCCTGCCGTTCAGGGTTTTTTCCGCCAGTTTTTCGCCGTCGCGGACGGAAATCTCGACCTCGAAATCGGCCTCCTCGCCAGCCACTTCGCGAATGGCGGTTTCGATCATCTTGCGCGGCACCGGGTTGATGGCGGGTTCTCCCGGCGGCAGGGGCAGGCCCGGCCGGGTGATGGTGCCGACGCCCTTTCCGGCCTTGAAGATAATCCCGCTTCCCGGTTGACCTTGCCGCACCGTGCTTTCGATCAGCGCACCGTGGGTAACGTCCGGATCGTCTCCGGCATCCTTGACGACGCCGGCGCGCGCGAAGTTTTCACCCTTTTCCTCAGTGGCGAGGGAAAATGCCGGCCTCGCGCCGCTTGGAAGTTCGACCTCCACAGGGTAAGGAAACTCGCCGGTCAGAAGGGCGGCGCAGGCCGCCTTCGTGGCGGCTGCCGCGCAGGTGCCCGTGGTCCAGCCGCGGCGAAGGGTCTTTCCATCCGTATCCATATGAATTTCTATAGCCGGGACGGCTTTTTCCGTCATCGTTAAAAAGCAGCCAGGAAGAATGTCGATAGCGCAGATTTTGAACAGCATTGCCGCAAAAGGTCCGGTCTTCGAAGCCGGCCACGTCTGGCTCGCGGGCGCAGGGCCGGGCGATGTGCGTTATCTGACGCTGGAAGTGGCGCTCGCGCTGTCCCAGGCCGATATTATCGTGCGCGATGCGCTGGTGAGCGATGATGTCATAGCGCTCGGTCCGCAGGCGGAGATTGTGTTTGCGGGCAAAAGGGGTGGCAAGCCTTCTGCGACGCAGGATGATATTACCGCTTCGCTGATCGATTTCGCCAGCCAGGGCAAAAAGGTGCTGCGGCTGAAGGGCGGTGATCCGCTTATTTTCGGGCGGGGGGGCGAAGAGGCGGAGGCGCTTGTCCAAGCCGGCATTCCGTTCCGCATATTGCCGGGCATGACCTCGTCGTTCACCGCCCTTGCTTCCGCCCGCATCCCCGCCACCATGCGCGGCATCAGCCGCGCCGTGACGCTCGCCACGGGCCACGCGGCGGGCACCGAAGAGGATCTGGACTGGCTGGCGCTGGCGAAAACACGCGAACCCATCGTCGTTTATATGGGGCTCAAGAATATCGGCACGATTGCCAGCCTTTTGATGCAGGGTGGGCGTTCCGGCGAAACGCCGGTCGCCGTCATCATGTCGGCAACGACGGCGCAGGAGCGGATTTTCATCGGTTCGCTGGAAAGCATAGCTGACGATGCAATCAGGCAAAATTTCGAGGCGCCGGCTTTGATCGTCATCGGCGAGATTGTTTCGATGCGGGCGCGTCTTGGAGTTTCCGACTCATGACGGCGCGGGCGATCATCATCGGTGCGCCGCGTTCGGGTTCCGGCAAGACCAGCGTGACCATCGGTCTGCTGCGGGCCTTTGCCCGACGCGGTATCAAGGTGCGCGGCATCAAGACGGGGCCTGACTACATCGATCCCGGTTTCCATGCCTTCGCCACCGGCACAGCCGGTCTTAATCTGGATAGCTGGGCCATGCGGCCGGAATTGCTGCGGCACCTGTTTTCGCAGCAGGCCGAGGATACGGAGCTTGTTCTGATCGAAAGCGCCATGGGCCTGTTCGACGGCATTCCGGTTGCGGAAAATCGCACAGGTTCGGCGGCGGATCTGGCGCGGCTGTTCGGCATTCCCGTGTTGCTGGTACTGGATGTGTCCGGCCAGTCGCAGACGGCTGCTGCCGTCGCCCATGGTTTTGCTCACTACGATCCGGCCGTTACTATGGCGGCCGTTGTGCTGAACCGGGCGGGCAGCGAAAGACACCGGACGCTGTGCACGGAAGCCATCGAAAAAACCGGCCTTCCCGTTGCCGGCTGCGTGTTGCGTGATCCTTCGCTCATCTTGCCTGAACGGCATCTGGGGCTGGTGCAGGCCAGCGAGCATCCGGAAATCGATGCGCATATAGAACGGCTGGCGGATGCGATGGAAAAATCCATCGATCTCGATGCGCTGCTTTCTCTCGCCGCGCCGGTGAGTGTGCCTTCCGGCTCGGTGGATGCGGCGATTGCACCGCCCGGCCAGCGCATCGCGCTGGCGGAGGATGCGGCGTTCACTTTCCTTTATCCGCATCTCAGGAAGCATTGGCAGGCGGCCGGAGCCGAGATCGTGCCGTTCTCGCCGCTCGCCGATGAGGCGCCTGACGGGAGTTGTGATATTTGCTGGCTGCCGGGCGGGTACCCCGAGCTTTTTGCCGGAAAGCTTGCGGATGCGGCTGGTTTCAAGGCGGGTATTGCCCGCTTTGCTGCGACAAAGCCTGTTCATGGCGAGTGCGGCGGCTACATGGTGCTCGGCGAGGCGCTGGAAGATGCGGATGGCGTGACCCATGCCATGACCGGGCTTCTGTCGCATGCCACCAGCTTTGCGACCCGCAAGATGAATCTCGGCTACCGGCAGGCGACAATCGCGGCAAGCGGACCGCTCGGCGCGGCTGGTGATGTTCTGCGCGGCCATGAATTCCACTATGCGCGGGTTACCGATCCTGGCCGCGATGAACCCTTTGCCCAGATTGCGGACGGGCAGGGTCGTCCGCTCGGGCCATCCGGTGGCAGGAGAGGTCTTGTCTCGGGGACTTTTTTCCACGCCATCGCCAGAGGCGGTTGATCGTTTCCGGGTGCTGCCCGTGGACCTGCGGCAAAGTGGACCAAGCTGCGAAAGTTTGTAGGCCTGGATCACGGGAAAGTGCTATAGATTTCTTTACAGGGCATGGAAGCGCGGAGTTATCTCCCGGTCCGAACCTGCTCTCGCGCATTTATATCGAGCGTGCCTACCGATGATGAAACCCGGATTTTTTGTCTCCGCTGCTCTTGCCGCATCCATTCTGCTGGCCCCCTTGGGCACCGGTGTCGATGGTATGGCTGCCCACGGCGGTGAAGACTATGCGACGCTGGAAAAACTGGGTGCCGCGCTATTCGACGATCCCAGTCTTTCGATGAACCGCACCATGGCCTGTTCCACCTGCCATATGCAGGCCGCCGGTTTTTCCGATGCGCGGGAGAGCGACAAGGTCGGGCGGGATGTATCGCTCGGCGATGACGGCATTTCACTGGGCGACCGCAACGCGCCCACTGCAGCTTATGCCCGCTTCACGCCGCCATTCGGCAGGAATGCGGCGGGAGAGTATGTCGGCGGGCAGTTCTGGGATGGCCGCGCCTCCCTGCTCGAAGATCAGGCGGGCGGTCCGCCGCTCAATCCTCTCGAAATGGGCATGCCGGACAAGGCCTCGGTCGTCAGACGGCTCAGGGAAAACCCGGATTATGTCGCGGCTTTCGGAACGCAGTTCGGCAAGGATGTTTTTGAAAGCGACGACACCGCCTATGCCGCGATGACGAAGGCGCTGGCGAGCTTTGAGCGTTCGGATGAGTTCTCCACCTTCGATTCCAAATATGACCGCTTCCTGCGCGGTGAGGAGAAGCTGACCGATCAGGAAGAGCTGGGTCGGGTCCTGATCTCCTCGACGCAATTCACCAACTGCAATACCTGCCATGAAATCCGTGGCGCCAGGGGTCTGGAAGACGGCCTCTTCACCAACCACAAATATTTCAACATCGGCGTTCCCGCCAATATATCGGTTCGGGCCGTGAACGGCTCCAAGCCGGGCGCGGTCGATCTGGGTCTGGCGCAAAATCCTGAAGTTGCCGGCGATGCCGCCCAGCGTGGCAAGTTCAAGGTGCCGACGTTGCGCAATGTCGCCGTCACCGGTCCTTACATGCACAATGGTGTGTTTAAGGATTTGCGCACGGTGGTGCTGTTTTATGTGAAATATAAAAGCAAGAAGCCGAGCCGCCAGATCAATCCGGAAACGGGCAAGACGTGGGATGCGCCGGAAGTGCCTGAAAATATCGCTATGGCGGAACTGACATCCGCGCCGGCGCTGGACGACAAGCGTGTGGACGCCATCGTCGCCTTTCTGAAGACGCTGACTGACAAGAGATACGAGCATCTTCTGCCGAAGGAAGATGGGCAGGCGAAGGTGCCGCCTGCCCAGCCGATTTCGTCAAGCGTTACGCCGAAAGCGCCTTGAATTCGGCGAGAACCGCATCACCCATTTCAGAGGTGCCGACCTGGCGGCTGCCCTCTGCCATGATGTCGGCGGTGCGGATGCCCTTGTCGAGCACGTTTGCGATCGCTGCTTCGAGCTTCGTTGCCTCATCTACCATGTTGAACGAGTAACGCAGGCACATGGCGAAGGACGCGATCATGGCGATGGGGTTGGCGATGCCCTTGCCGGCAATATCCGGGGCCGAACCGTGGACCGGCTCATACATGGCTTTGCGCTTGCCCGTCTTGGCGTCAGGCGCGCCAAGCGAAGCGGACGGCAGCATACCGAGCGAGCCGGTGAGCATGGCGGCGACGTCGGAGAGCATGTCGCCGAAGAGATTGTCGGTGACGATCACATCGAACTGCTTGGGCTTGCGCACCAGCTGCATGCCGCCGGCATCGGCCAGCATATGTTCCAGCTGAACATCCTTGAACTTGGCGGCGTGGGTTTCGGTGACCACCTGGTTCCACAGAACGCCGGATTTCATCACGTTGCGCTTTTCCATCGAGCAGACGCGGTTGTCGCGGGTGCGGGCCAGTTCGAAAGCGACGCTGGCGATACGCTCGATCTCGAAAGTGTCGTAGATCTGCGTGTCGATGCCGCGCTTCTGGCCGTTGCCGAGATCGATGATCTGCTTCGGCTCACCGAAATAAACACCGCCCGTCAGCTCGCGGACGATGAGGATATCGAGGCCTTCGACCAGTTCCGGCTTCAGCGAAGAGGCCGCGGCAAGTGCCGGATAGCAGATGGCGGGGCGCAGATTGGCGAAAAGTTCGAGATCCTTGCGCAGACGAAGCAGACCGGCTTCCGGGCGGTGCTCGTAGGGCACGCCATCCCATTTCGGGCCGCCGACGGCGCCGAACAGGATCGCATCGGCGGCAAGCGCCTTTTCCATATCCGCATCGGAAATCGCCACGCCATGGGCGTCATAAGCAGAGCCGCCGACCAGACCTTCCGCAACGGTGAAGCCGGCATTGTGCGCGCTGTTCATATAATCGATCAGCTTGCGAACTTCGGCCATGGCTTCGGGGCCGATACCGTCACCGGGCAGCAGGAAAAGCGAACGGACTGTCATGAGAACCCTCCTTGGGCGGCGCGCCGGAAAAATCCTGAAGGGTTTTCGATTGCGGCGAACGCGGCGTCAAACTCGTTTCCGTCCTGCACATGAAAAGTCGTATCGCGGCCGGACGGGATCGGAGGCTTCTTATCTCCGCCTCAAGGGCTTTTCAAGCAAAGCAAAAGCCGATCCGGTACGGTTTGGTACGGGATCGGCTTTTTTGAAGAGCGGAAATCTGATCAGGCCCAGGGGCGGACCGAGGCGTTTGCCTTTTCGAACGTGTCGATAGCGCCCGAATGTTCAAGCGTCAGGCCGATATCGTCCAGACCGTTCAGCATGCAGTGACGCTTGAATTCGTCGATCTCGAAGGTGATCGTGCCGCCATCGGGGCCGCTGATTTCCTGACGTTCCAGATCGATGGAGAGAACGGCGTTCGATCCGCGCGACGCATCGTCCAGCAGCTTTTCGAGGTTCTCGGGGCTGACGACGATCGGCAGGATGCCATTCTTGAAACAGTTATTGTAGAAGATGTCGGCGAAGCTGGTGGAGATCACGCAGCGGATGCCGAAATCGAGAAGCGCCCATGGCGCATGTTCGCGCGAAGAGCCGCAACCGAAATTGTCACCGGCGACAAGAATCTGGGCGTTCTGGTAGGCGGGCTTGTTCAGCACGAAATCCGGATTGGGCGAACCATCCTCGAGATAGCGCGACTCGGCGAAGAGGCCCTTGCCAAGGCCGGTGCGCTTGATGGTCTTCAGATAGTCTTTCGGAATGATCATATCGGTGTCGATATTGACCACCGGCATGGGCGCGGCAACGCCCGTCAGCTTGGTGAATTTTTCCATCTGTCGCTTCCCGTGTTTCCCTTCAACAAAATCCGGGGCTGGTTAAAGCTCACCGGACGTGTTCTGCCGGGAAATACTGCAAAACTCATCACTTTAGAAGCGCAAACCCGCGTTCTTCGGTACGCCGCGCGCGGCGCTCTGGCATTTTTGCCGATTAGAGACGATCTCAGAGATCGATAATCGTGCCTTTGCCGTCGTTCCAGACGCGCATATCGCGCTGGTTACGGGGCTTGACCGGAATGGGGGCCGGCTTCAGACGCGCGGAAAGCAGGCGGGCAGCACTGAGAACCGCGAGCACGCCGACAAAAGCGACCGTGAGCGACGCAGTGAAAAGGGCGACTATCGCCAGAATTGCAATGCCGGATGCGGCGATGAAAAACGAACGTATGCCTTGCATGATCCAAACCTTTCTATCCAGACGAATGTGGGCCTTCTTCTTCCGGCTTGCAAGAGGATTCAGTGGATTGTCAGCTTGCAGATGTCACAAAAGCTTGACACAAGTGCGGCATGGTCAACTTTTCCGAAAATATTCTTGTGAGACCACGTCGTTCGTTGCTCTCCGTGCCGGCCATCAATGTCCGGGCACTGGAAAAAATCCGCGATCTCGATTGTGACGGAGTTATCCTCGATCTGGAGGATTCGGTCGCACCCGGGATGAAGGGCAAGGCGCGGGACAATCTGCAAAAGCTGTTTTCGGAAGGGCCTTTTGCAGCGGGCGAGACCATTATCCGCATCAACCCACCTTCCACGCCGGGTGGGAAGGCGGATTTGCAGCTTGTGCTTTCCTGCCGGCCGGATGCAATTCTTTTGCCGAAGGTGGAGCAGCCGGCCGATATTCACGATGTGGCCGATCTTCTGGCCGAGGCAGATGTGCCGGAGCACCTGAAAATCTGGGCGATGATCGAAACGCCGCTTGGCGTCCTGAATGCCGCCTCGATTGCTGACGCGGCCCACACGCCGGATGCGCGGCTTTCGGCTTTTGTGATCGGGCTCAACGATCTGCGCAAGGAAACGCGGGTGCCGGCCCTTCCCGGACGCACTTATCTCGTACCCTGGATGATGCAGGTGGTGCTTGCCGCCCGTGCCTATGGTCTGGATGTCATCGACAGCGTCTCGAACGATTTCCGCGATATCGCCGCTTTCGAAGCCGAATGTGAGCAGGGTCGCGCGATGGGGTTCGATGGCAAGATGCTGATCCATCCGGCACAGATCGAGCCGGCCAACCGGCACTTCGCCCCGGACCGGGCAGCGGTTGCGGAAGCCCGCGAGATCATTGCCGCTTTCGCAAAACCCGAATCTGTGGAATTGAACGTCATCAACATGAACGGCCGCATGATCGAGCGTCTGCATGTGGGGCAGGCCGAAAGGCTGGTCGCCATGGCCGATATCATCGCACAAAGAGAGGCAAATAAGACGTGAAGGTCTATCGTTTCATAACCGGTCCCGACGACGCGAAATTCTGTCACCGGGTCACCGAGGCGCTGAACAAGGGATGGGAACTCGCGGGTTCGCCAAGCTACGCCTTCAACGCCGCAAGCGGCGTCATGCATTGCGGCCAGGCCGTGACCAAGGTGGTCGAGGGCAAGGAATACCATCCGGACATGAAGCTCGGCGAGCAGTGAGCGGCGGTAGCCGCCCCGATCAGCGTTCGGCGGCGGCTTCGTCGGCGCTTTCCTCTATCCGCTCCATGTCGTCGTCCGACAGGCCGAAGTGGTGGCCGATTTCGTGGATGAGGACATGGGTGATGATATCGCCCAGCGTCTCCTCATTCTCGGCCCAGTAGTCGAGAATGGGACGGCGATAAAGCGTGATGCGGTTCACCATCTCGCCCGTTTCCATGGTGAAACGTTCGGAGATGCCGCGTCCTTCGAACAGTCCGAGAAGATCGAAGGGTGTTTCGAGCGCCATGTCCTCGAACACGTCATCGGTCGGAAAATCGGCGATCTCGATGATGAGATCTTTCGTCAGTGCGCGAAATTCTTCCGGCAGGTGGCCATATGCCTCGATCGCAAGCGACTCGAAGGCGGAAAGTGTCGGCGCATGGCGGTCCCGCCAATCGTCGGTCTGGTCTATGCGGGCCATTTCTGCTCCTTGTTGGAAGGCCCATATAAACACTTGCTGGACAAATTTCGAGACCCGACTGCTTCACCCGCCGAAAAAGCATGAAATTCTTGGCGTTACAGTTACTTTTCGAGCCGTCGTCATCTTGACATAAACGGGCGTCTCGCGTAATCGGCACCCAAATTGATGGCGTAGTGCGCCTTCTGTTTATTCCGCCCTTCAAAAGGCGGCTTCACCGGCAGACATTCAAAAGGGCATTCAGTCCTGACGGATTTCCGCTACTCCGACTGATAAAAAGACGGCCAGCTTGCATTTGCGGGCAGAGCCGGAACGAACATGAAAGGATAAAAAATGTTCGCAGTCATCAAGACCGGCGGTAAGCAGTACCGCGTAGCGGCCGACGCCGTGCTGACCATCGAAAAGCTGGAAGCAGAGGCAGGCGCAACTGTAGAATTCACCGAAGTTCTCGTTGTTGGCGAAGGCGCCGACGCCAAGTTCGGTGCACCCTTCGTCAAGGGCGCCATCGTCAAGGCTGAAGTTGTCGAGCACAATCGCGGCAAGAAGGTCATCGCCTTCAAGAAGCGTCGTCGTCAGAACTCCAAGCGTTCGCGCGGCCATCGTCAGCATCACACTGTCGTCCGCATCACGGACATCGTTGCTGCCTGATCGGCGCGACACGGGAAACAAGGTTTAAAGGAGAACTCCAATGGCACACAAAAAAGCTGGCGGTTCCTCGCGTAACGGTCGCGATTCCGAATCCAAGCGCCTTGGCGTAAAGAAGTTCGGCGGCGAAGCTGTCATTCCAGGCAACATTATTCTGCGTCAGCGCGGCACGCAGTGGCATCCGGGCGCCAATGTTGGCATCGGCAAGGACCACACGATTTTCGCACTGACCGCAGGTAACGTGAACTTCCGTACGAAGGCCAACGGCCGCGTATTCGTATCCGTGGCCCCGAAAGCGGAAGCCGCAGAATAAGCCGGTAAGCGTCATATGCAGCCGGTGTCCCATCGACCCGGCTGAGACGTATCAGGTTCAGTCAAGAAAACAGGGGAGATGGGGCACCACCCAACTCCCCTTTTTCTTTAACCCCAAGGAGGGACTGAACCATGCAAGCTGAATTGTTGAGGGTTGACCAATCACGGTCACCCGAGGAACGGCCGAGGCCCGATCGGTCGAGGAGCGATTGCCCCGTTTTACTGTCGCAGAGGCTGGTTTTGCGCAAGCCTCACGAAGAAGACATCGACGCCCTTGCCCATCTTGCCAACAATGCCAATATCGCGACCATGGTGTCGCGTATGCCGCACCCTTACACGGCCAAAGACGCCGCGGATTTTGTGCGACGCTCCAAAGCTGGCGAGATTGGCAAGTGCGTCTATGCGATTACCCGCATGGACAATGGCGAGTTTCTGGGCTGCTGCGCGCTCGAACCCCAGGAAGATGAAAAGACGCTGGAGATCGGTTACTGGCTGGGGGAACCTTACTGGAACCGCGGCTATATGACGGAAGCGGCGCATGCGCTGATCGACATGGCCTTCCGCACGCGTGAAATCGACCAGATCGATGCCCGTTGCCGGGTCACCAACATCGCGTCGCGCCGCGTCATCCAGAAATGCGGTTTCCAGTTCCAGGGCTCCGGCATGGTCGGTTCGCTGGCGCTTGGCGGCATGGTGCCGGTCGAATGGTACAGGCTGGACCGCAAGACCTGGGTTTCGCTGAAGAGCTGGGGGGATATGGGATGAGCACGATAGAGCTTACCCGTCGCCGCGCCGCCACTGCCGTGGCGCCGCCCGGCCCCTGCCCTGTCATCGAGACAAAGCGTCTGGTGCTGCGGCCGCAGCGGCTTTCCGATGCCGGCAGCATTGCGGAATCGCTTGGCGATTTCGCCGTGACCAGAATGTTGGCCCGCGTTCCGGCGCCCTACCACAAGCAGGATGCGCTGGAATGGCTGGTCTTGCGCACCTCCGGCACCCTGCCCGACTGGGATTTCGCCATTACCAGCGGCGACGATACCCTGATCGGTGTCGTCTCGGTGGAATTGCGGCACGGCGAGTGGCATCTCGGCTACTGGCTGAACCGCTTCTACTGGGGCAAGGGTTACATGACCGAGGCGGTGGCCGCCGTGGTCGAGCGGTTTTTCCGTCGCATGCCCGGAGTGGTTCTGCATTCCGGCGTGTTTGCGGATAACCCCGCTTCGCTGCGTGTGCAGGAGAAACTTGGCTTCCGGGTGACCGGCTGCCACCAAATCTATGCCACGGCGCGCGCCGCCATGGTGGCGCATATCGATACGATGATCACGGCTGAAGATTTCATTCAGCCGCATCGTACTTGAGGAGCATTGCAAGGCCGGTTTGATCCAAACCGGCCTTGTCTCGCGCATGGGCTTCCCGCACGATAGTCTTTGACCTCGTGAAGAAGCGCTTGTATTCGAAACGACGATATTTTTGTTCGACGCAACGGCAAGATTGTTGCGTCCGCAAACCGATAGAACGGCAGTCCGATGAAATTTCTCGATGAAGCAAAAGTCTATATCAAGTCCGGCGACGGTGGCGCGGGCGCCGTTTCCTTCCGGCGCGAAAAATTCATCGAATTCGGCGGCCCTGACGGTGGCGATGGCGGACGCGGCGGCGATGTCTGGGTTGAGGTGGTCAACGGCCTCAACACGCTGATCGATTTCCGCTTCCAGCAGCATTTCAAGGCCTCCATCGGACAGCACGGCATGGGCAAGACCCGCACCGGCGCCAAGGGTTCGGACGTGGTGCTGAAGGTGCCTGTTGGTACCCAGATTTTCGAGGAAGATAACGAGACGCTGATCGTTGACCTTACCAAGGAAGGCCAGCGTTTTCGCCTTGCCGCCGGCGGCAACGGCGGCTTCGGCAATGCCTATTTCAAGTCGTCCACCAATCAGGCGCCCACCCATGCCAATCCGGGCCTCGCAGGCGAGGAAAAGACAGTCTGGCTTCGCCTGAAACTGATCGCCGATGCCGGTCTCGTCGGTCTGCCCAATGCGGGTAAATCCACGTTCCTTGCGACGGTCACCCGTGCGCGGCCGAAGATTGCCAATTATCCCTTCACCACCCTTCATCCGAATCTGGGCGTCGCGACCATCGATGGCCGTGAATTCGTGCTGGCCGATATTCCCGGCCTCATCGAAGGCGCGCATGAGGGTGTGGGCATCGGTGACCGTTTCCTCGGCCATGTGGAGCGTACCCGCGTGCTTCTGCATCTCGTTTCCGCGCAGGAGGAGAAGGTCGGCAAGGCCTATAAGACTGTTAAGGCCGAGCTGGACGCCTATGGCGGCGGGCTGACCGACAAGCCGGAAATCGTGGCGCTGTCGCAGATCGACGTGCTCGATGAAAAAGAGCTGAAAAAGAAGGCCAAGGAACTGGAGAAGGCCTGCGGCCGCCCCCCTCTACTTCTCTCCGCTGCCGCCCATATCGGCATGACGGAAGCGCTGCGCGCCCTTCGCGATGTCATCGTCTCGGCGAGCAATGGCGGCGAAACCGCCCTACCCGACCGGTCGATGCCGCATGAGGACAGCGAGGCCGAGGAAGAGGACGACCGCCTATGAGCCTGACGCGCAAGCCGCTGGCGAGCCATCACCGGATCGTCATCAAGATCGGGTCGGCGCTTCTGGTGGACCGGAAAAGCGGCCTGAAGAAAGACTGGCTGGATGCCATCTGCGAGGATATCGCCGCGCTCAAGAAAAACGGCGCGGATGTCCAGGTCGTGTCTTCGGGCGCCATCGCGCTTGGCCGCACCGTGCTCGGCCTGCCTTCCGGTGCATTGAAACTGGAGGAAAGCCAAGCGGCGGCGGCTGTCGGCCAGATTGCGCTGGCGCGGGCATGGTCGGAAAGCCTGTCGCGGCATGAGATCGTCGCCGGCCAGATTCTTCTGACGCTCTCCGATACCGAAGAGCGTCGCCGTTATCTCAATGCGCGCGCCACCATCAACCAGTTGCTGAAGATCGGCGCTATCCCGATCATCAATGAAAACGATACCGTGGCGACCACCGAAATCCGCTATGGCGACAATGACCGTCTGGCGGCGCGTGTGGCGACCATGACGGGCGCCGATCTTCTGGTGCTGCTTTCGGATATTGACGGGCTTTACACGGCTCCGCCGCATCTTGATCCCGACGCGAAATTCCTTGAGACGATCGCCGATATCACGCCCGAGATTGAGGCCATGGCAGGCGGTGCGGCATCCGAGCTTTCACGCGGCGGCATGCGCACCAAGATCGATGCGGGCAAGATCGCGACCGCTGCCGGCTGCGGCATGATCATCGCCTCCGGCAAGACGCTTAATCCTTTGAAGGCTATTGAAAACGGCGCGCGCTCCTCATGGTTCGCGCCTTCGGGAACACCGGTGACGGCGCGCAAGACCTGGATTGCCGGGCAATTGCAGCCGGCCGGCGAAATCCATGTGGATGCCGGTGCGGAAAAAGCTCTCTATGCCGGAAAAAGTCTGCTTCCGGCGGGAGTGCGACTGGTTAAGGGCAATTTCGGCCGTGGTGATGCAATCGCCATTATCGGTGCAGAAGGCCGTGAAGTCGCTCGTGGTCTTGCGGGTTACGATGCTGAAGAGGCGCGTCTTATCATCGGTCACAAGTCCAACGAGATCGAGGCGATCCTCGGTTATGTCGGGCGGGCGGCCATGATTCATCGTGACGATCTGGTGATGACGGGCGCTGCCGTCAAAGTTAAAAATGCAAAAAAGGATGAGGTCCATGCCTGAACAGGCCGTGAAGCAGAGCCATGATATTGACGCGTTGATGATGACCATCGGCGCTCAGGCGAAAGCTGCTTCGCGACCGTTATCCATCGCCGGCACAGACCAGAAGAACCGCGCGCTGCTTGCCATGGCCTCCGCCATTGAGGCATCCAGGGATGCGATTCTTGCCGCCAACAGCAAAGATCTGGCCGCGGCGGAAAGCGCAGGCCTTGCCGCTTCCTTCGTGGACAGGTTGACCCTCAACGATGCAAGGATCGCCGGTATTGCCGAAGGCATCCGTTCGGTTGCGGCGCTGCCCGATCCGGTCGGTGAAGTCATCGCCGCCTGGGATCGTCCGAATGGGCTGAAGATCGAGCGCGTGCGCACGCCGCTCGGCGTCATCGGCGTGATCTACGAAAGCCGCCCAAACGTGACGGCGGATGCCGGCGCTTTGTGCCTGAAGGCGGGCAATGCCGTTATCCTGCGCGGCGGCTCGGATTCGCAACATTCATCGCGTGCTATTCATGCCTGCCTCGTGGAAGGCCTGAAGATCGCCGGTCTTCCCGAGCATGCCATTCAGCTGGTGCCGGTGACCGACCGCGCCGCTGTCGGCGCGCTTCTCAGCGGCCTGAACGGTACGGTTGACGTTATCGTGCCGCGTGGCGGTAAAAGCCTCGTGGCGCGGGTTCAGTCGGAAGCCCGTGTGCCGGTCTTCGCGCATCTGGAAGGCATTTGTCATGTCTACATCGACAAATCGGCCGATCTCGACATGGCGAAACGTATCGTCGTCAACGCCAAGATGCGTCGCACCGGTATTTGCGGGGCGGCTGAAACGCTGCTGGTGGACGCCGCTGCCGTTTCCACCCATCTTGCGCCGCTCGTCAAGGCCTTGATCGAAGCCGGCTGCGAAGTGCGCGGTTCGCAGGCCGTTCGCGATGTGGCGGCGGGTCTCACGCCGGCAACGGAAGAGGACTGGCGCACCGAATATCTCGATGCGATCATTTCGGTCGCCGTGGTGGAGGGAATTTCGGGCGCGATCGAGCATATCAGCACCTATTCGTCCAACCACACCGAGGCGGTGATTGCCGAGGATCCCGATGTGGTTGCGCGTTTCTTCAACGAACTCGATTCGGCCATTCTGCTGCACAATGCCTCGACACAGTTTGCGGATGGCGGCGAGTTTGGCATGGGTGCTGAAATCGGCATTGCCACGGGTAAGATGCATGCGCGCGGCCCGGTTGGCGTCGAGCAGCTCACCTCGTTTAAATACCGTGTGCATGGCACCGGCCAGACACGGACCTGATATTTGCCGGCTGACAAGCGCCTCGACAGACGTTATCTCACCATGCCGCATGTGGAGCGCGGCATGGTTGTTGGCCTGTTCGGTGGTTCTTTCAATCCGCCACATGCGGGTCACGCGCTTGTGGCCGAGATTGCGCTGCGCCGGCTCGGTCTCGACCAGCTCTGGTGGATCGTCACACCGGGCAACCCGCTGAAAAGCCGCTCAGAACTGGCGTCTCTGGAAGATCGCATCGCCGCCTGCGAAAAGCTGGTTCACGACCCGCGTATCAAGGTGACGGCCTTCGAAAAATCACTGGGGATGAGCTATACGGCCAATACGCTCGCCAAGGTGAAGGCGAAAAATCCGCATGTCCGTTTCATCTGGATCATGGGAGCGGACAATCTGAAAAGCTTCCATCGCTGGCAGAAATGGCGGCGGATCGCCGAGACATTTCCGATTGCCGTGATCGATCGGCCGGGTTCCACGCTCTCTTATCTCTCCTCCACCATGGCGCAGGCCTTCAGCCATGCACGGGTGGATGAGGATGATGCCGGCGTTTTGTGGAAAAAAGCGGCCCCTGCCTGGGTCTTCATTCACGGTCCGCGCTCGACGCTCAGCTCCACGGCGCTGCGCAACGGTCGTAAATGACGCCTTCGATCACAAATGATGTATGTGCCGGGTGTCGAAGGGTCCATATCTTGAAAAGTTAATGCTTTGATGCCACCTTCATTGTGTGACGCAGAGAATCGCGTCGCCAGTACCTGTTTTGTCATTCTTGGAAAGGAAAACCTCTGACAACAGTACACGCCAAGGGAAGAGCATTTGTTGCTATCCCGAAGGGCCAGGATAGTGGCGCCGATGCCGCCGGCCATGCCCTCGAAACCGTCCTCGCGAGCCTCGAGGACTCCAAGGCTGAAGATATCGTCTCTCTCAACATTGCCGGAAAATCGGCGCTTGCGGACTACATGGTCGTGGTCTCCGGGCGGTCGAACAGGCATGTTTCGGCGATTTGCGAGCATCTTCTCAAGGACATGAAGGATGAAGGGTTCGGAAACGCCCGCGTCGAAGGTCTCGAGACCGGAGACTGGGTGCTGATCGATACCGGCGACATCATCGTTCACGTGTTCCGACCGGAAATCCGCGCCTTCTACAACATTGAAAAAATGTGGGCGACGCCGGACATGCCGGAAGAGACACTGCATTGATGCGGTGAGCCTTTGAGCGAGTGCATCGCTTTTGCCGAAGATCATATCTGACTTCGGAAACGGTGCCTCTGGCCGGAAATCAGACCGGCCGCATAGGAATCCGCAGGCTATGCTGTTAAGAGCGTGACCCTGTTGGGTCACGACGAATGCAGGTTTGCGATGCGGATTTCAATTTTTGCGGTGGGACGGCTGAAATCCGGCCCCGAAAAGGATCTTGCGGCCCGTTATATCGAGCGCCTGGCAAAGACCGGCCCGGCGATCGGGCTGGAGTTTTCGCGGGTGATCGAGGTTGCCGAAAGCCGCGCTTCCAATGCGGAGACCCGCAAGCGCGAAGAAGCCGCGATGCTGGAAAAACATCTGGTTGACGGAGCAGCCCTCGTCCTGCTGGACGAGCGCGGAAAGGCGCTGGACAGTCCTGCCTTCGCTTCATTCTTTGGCGATTTGCGCGATGGCGGCAAGCGAGACCTCGTGATCGCCATAGGCGGAGCCGATGGGCTCGATCCTGCGCTCTACGACAAGGCGACGGCCGTTCTCAATCTCGGCAAGCTGACATGGCCGCATCAGATCGTTCGTATCCTGATTGCCGAACAGCTTTACCGCGCTGTCACGATCCTCTCCGGTCATCCTTATCATCGCGTTTGATCGGATTTCGATTCGGATAAATGTCTCAATTTCAACATGAAGCTCCCCGACACCGCTGATAGCGCACGGCTTTGCCGGCGGCCTTTCCAGGGCCTCTTGGAAGATCGCGGCAAAATCCCTAATATCGGCGCTTCTGCTTCGGCATCAAAGAAAGTTCACATGGACAACAGGCCTCAACGAAAACGGCACGCTGCCCTTGCGGGCGCGGTTATTGCTGCTTTCGTGATGGGGATCGGTCCGACCTATTCGCGGGACGATGCGGGCGCGGTTCCGGCCGCAGGCGACGATACGTCGCCGGATGCGCTACAGACGTTGGAGAAGCGCCGCGACCAGAACCGGCAGGATCTGGAGGAGCTGGTCGACAGCATCGGTCTTTCGGAAGACAAGACAAGGAAGCTTGAGGAAAGTATCGCCTCCCTCAATCAGGATAGCGCCCGCATCCGGGAAGAGCTGATCGCATCGGCTGCCCGGCGCAAGGCGCTGGAAACCAAGATCAGTGACGGTGAGGATCGCCTGGCCAAGCTTTCGGTGCGCGAGGATGGCGTCAAGGCGTCGCTGCGGGAAAGACGCGGCGTGCTGGCGGAGGTTCTGGCGGCGTTGCAGCGCATGGGCCGAAACCCGCCCCCCGCCCTTCTCGTCTCGCCGGAAGATGCGCTGGCGTCCGTGCGAAGCGCCATTCTTCTCGGCGCCGTCGTGCCCGGCATTCGCGGTGAAACCGACAAGCTGGTCGCCGCTCTCAAAGAATTGACCGATCTGAGACAGGCAATCGCTCGCGAAAAGGACGATCTTACGGGTATGATGACGGCAAGTCTGGAAGAGGAAAAACGCCTTGACCTGCTGATTGCTGAAAACGATCGCAAGAATACCCAGACGGCGGCGGAGCTGGAGGCGGAACGCAAGCGATCTGAAGAGCTTGCGAGCAAGGCGACGAGCCTCGAGGGGCTGGTCAGTTCGCTCGAAGGCGAGATTACCTCGGTGCGGGAGGCTATGGAAAAGGCGCGGGCGGAAGAGCAGCGCCTGGCCCGTCTTTCGGAGGCGGAACGCGAAAAGGAGCGGGCCGCGGCCGAGGCTGGAATGCCCGATAAAAACCGTATTGCGCCCGCATATCCCTTCGCGAGTTTGAAGGGAAAGCTGGAGTTGCCGGTTACCGGCGAGGTGCTGCGGCACTTCGGCGATGCGGACGGAACGGGCCACTTTTCCAAGGGAATTGTCGTCGCGAGCGGACCGGAAGCCATCGTGACGGCGCCTGCAGACGGCTTCGTGGTGTTTGCCGGAGATTTTCGCAGTTATGGCCGGATGATCATCCTCAATACGGGCGATGGATATCATGTGGTGATGACGGGCATGGACAATGTGAGGACGCGGCAGGGAATGTTCGTGTTCTCCGGAGAGCCCATCGCCTCCATGGGTGCAAAAAGAGTAGCGAGTGCAGCAGCATTGGCGCTGGAAACCGACAGGCCAACGCTCTACATTGAGTTCAGGAAAGATGGTGTGCCGGTTGATTCTCAGCCGTGGTGGACCGCAAAAAAGACCGGAAGGGCGCACAATGATTCGTAGGGTTTCGCTTCTCCTTATCGGTGGGCTTATGGGCGCCACGGCGATGAGCGTGATTTATTCGGCGAGCATGCCGGCACAGGCGGCCGGGCCTTCGACCTATAAGGAACTGTCGATTTTTGGCGACGTGTTCGAGCGCGTCCGCGCACAATATGTGACGCCGCCGGATGACGAGAAGCTGGTTGAAAACGCAATCAACGGCATGTTGAGCTCGCTCGATCCGCATTCTAGCTTCATGAATGCCAAGGATGCCAACGACATGCGCACCCAGACCAAGGGTGAATTCGGCGGCCTCGGCATCGAAGTGACCATGGAGAACGAGCTCGTCAAGGTCATCACGCCAATCGACGATACGCCGGCTTCCCGCGCAGGTATCTTGGCCGGCGACTTCATTTCGGAAATCGACGGTACGCCGGTTCGTGGCCTGAAGCTGGAACAGGCGGTCGAAAAGATGCGCGGCGCGGTCAAGACGCCAATCAAGCTGACGATCATCCGTCAAGGCGCCGACAAGCCGCTCGAATTCACCGTCATGCGCGATGTCATTGCCGTTCGGGCCGTCAAGTCCCGTGTAGAGGGCGACAATGTCGGTTATCTGCGCGTCATCTCCTTTACCGAGAAGACCTATGACGACCTCGAAAAGGCGATCAAGAAGATCAAGGCTGAAGTGCCGGCCGACAAGCTGAAGGGCTATGTTCTCGACCTGCGCCTCAACCCGGGTGGTCTGCTCGATCAGGCGATCAATGTTTCCGATGCGTTCCTCGAGCGCGGCGAAGTCGTTTCGACCCGTGGCCGTAATCCCGATGAGACCCGCCGCTTCAACGCGACGGCTGGCGATCTGACCGATGGCAAGCCGGTCATCGTGCTCGTCAACGGCGGTTCGGCTTCGGCTTCGGAAATCGTTGCCGGCGCCCTGCAGGATCTGCGCCGTGCGACCGTGGTCGGCACGCGTTCCTTCGGCAAGGGTTCGGTCCAGACGATCATTCCGCTCGGCGAGGCGGGCGCGCTGCGCCTGACCACGGCGCTCTACTACACGCCGTCGGGTAAATCGATCCAGGGGACGGGCATTGAGCCTGACATCAAGGTGGAGCAGCCATTGCCGCCCGAGTTGCAGGGCAAGGTGACCACCGAAGGTGAATCCGGTCTTTCCGGCCACATCAAGGGTCAGAGCGAAACCGACGAAGGTTCGGGTTCCTCCGCTTATGTTCCGCCGGAAGCCAAGGACGACATCCAGCTCAACTATGCTCTGGACCTGTTGCGCGGCGCAAAGACGGATCCGTCTTTCCCGCCGAACCCGGAAAAGGCTGTGGTCAACAAGCAGTAAGATAGTGCGCCGGTCAGCCGGCGCATTCCATCTATTGCCCAACCATTTGGACGGATCGTTCATTGCCTTCGGACCTGCGAAAACCGCTTCTGGGTCGTCAGAAAAAAAGCGCCGGTATCAACCGGCGCTTTTCCGTCATTATGGCCCTGTCGGTGCTTGCGGTTTTCTCAATCGGTGGCCTGTCCGTCTATACGGCACTTTCGCCTGGCAATTTGCAGAAGACGGCGACTGGGCCGGATGCACAGCCTCAGCTTGCCGAAAAGACACCTGAAATCGCACCGGCCGAGGCAACGGCACCCGCTGACGCTGCCGCTCTGCAGCCGCAAAGCGGGCGCTCTGGCGCCAATATCAATCGCGAGACGATGCCGGATGGCAATGTCGTTTCGGTTTATTCTCCCCGCCCGCGCGACGGTGACGGACCGGTGCTGATGAGCGGCCAAACCTATGGTCAGAATCCGCGCATGGCGACGCGACCCAATGAGGAACTGCTGGAAGAAACCGCGTTTGGCAAATTGCCGGTTGTCGGTGCGGATGGTTTGCGGCCGATGGAGCAATATGCGCGGCCCTGGTCTGGCGCACGCGGCACCCGGGTGGCGATCGTGGTCGGCGGGCTGGGTCTCAGCCAGACGGGGTCGCAAAAAGCGATCCGGGAGCTGCCGCCGGAGGTGACGCTCGGTTTTGCAGCCAGCGGCAACAGCCTGCAGCGCTGGATGCAGGAAGCGCGCCGACAGGGACATGAAATCCTTCTGCAGATACCGCTTGAGCCTTTCGGTTACCCCGGCACCAATCCCGGCCCGGACACCCTGCTGGCGGGTGATCCCGCCAAGGTCAACATCGACCGGCTGCATCGCTCCATGGCGAAGATCACCAATTACACCGGCATCATGAATTATCTCGGCGGGCGTTTCCTTGCCGAGCAGGCGGCGCTGGAGCCGGTAATGCGCGACATCGGCAAGCGTGGCCTGCTGTTTCTGGATGATGGTTCTTCGGCGCAGTCGCTGAGCGGCGGTATTGCCAAGGCGATTTCCGCCCCACAGGGTTTTGCCGATATTCTGCTCGACGGCGAAGTCACCGAAGCTGCCATTCTGCGCAAGCTGGACGAACTGGAGCGAATTGCACGGCGGAACGGCCAGGCGATCGGCGTTGCTTCGGCTTTCGATGAAAGCGTTGCCGCGATCTCCAAGTGGTCGCGCGAGGCTGGCGGGCGCGGCATCGAGATTGTCGGTGTTTCTGCGCTTGTTTCCGGGCAGGCAGGGCAGTAAACCTTGCGTGCGGCCATTTCTGGCGCTCAGACAGTGCGAGTTTCCCATGACAATCAAAGCAGAAGATTTGCCTTATCGTCCCTGTGCGGGAATTATGGTGCTGAATGCCGAGGGCCTTGTCTGGGCCGGCAGGCGCATCAAGGAAGGCAATTCCGAATATGATGGTTCACCGCATCTGTGGCAGATGCCGCAGGGCGGCATCGATGACGGTGAACGGCCTCTGACGGCCGCCATTCGCGAACTCTACGAAGAAACAGGCATGAAAACGGTGAGCCTGCTTGCGGAGGCGAGCGACTGGATTCACTATGACCTGCCACCCGAACTGATCGGTATCGGCCTCAAGGGCAAATATCGCGGGCAGGCGCAGCGCTGGTTTGCGTTCCGTTTCGAAGGCGACGAAAGCGAGATCCAGATCGATCCGCCGCCGACCGGGCACACGGCCGAATTCGACGCGTGGGACTGGAAGCCGATGGAAAGCCTGCCGGAGCTCATCGTGCCGTTCAAGCGCGCGGTATACGAGCAGGTCGTGGCGGAGTTCCAGCACCTTTCCGGCAAATAAAAAAGGCGGCCAAGGCCGCCTTTTCTGTTTTGTCGCCAGTGCTTATTCCGCTTCGTTGGCGGAATCGGCGTTGAGCTGGCCGTATTTTTCCTCGCCGATCTTGCCGAGCAGTTCGAGCTGGGTTTCGAGAAAGTCGATATGGCCTTCCTCGTCGATCAGCAGTTCTTCGAAAAGCTTCATGGAGACGTAGTCTCCGGCCTCATAACAGATATCACGCGATTTCTTGTAGGAGGTGCGGGCGTCATATTCGCCGGCAAGGTCGGATTCCAGAACTTCCTTGACGTTCTGGCCGATGCGCAGGGGCGCGACGGTCTGAAGGTTGGGATGGCCTTCAAGGAAGATGATGCGTGCGACCAGCTTGTCGGCGTGCTGCATTTCCTCGATGGATTCAGCACGTTCCTTTTTGGCGAGCTTCGTGTAGCCCCAGTCTTCCAGCAAACGATAGTGAAGCCAGTACTGGTTTACCGCACCGAGTTCGAGAAAAAGGGCCTCGTTAAGCCGCTCGATGACTTTTTTGTCGCCTTTCAATGTCCGCTCTCCTGTTCTCTTCATGGAATTGCTTCAGGCGGGACATAAAATCAAAAACATCGGCCTCAGTCGAGTGGCGACGGGCATGATATTCTTCGGTGGTTTTGATGATCAGGTCGACAACGGTGGGAAAACAGCCGCAGCAGCGGCCACGTTTCTCCATGGCGTGATACACTTTTGCAGGAACAATGAGCTGCCAACAGTCCTCGTCGAGGAGCTCGTTGATGACGTCCCGGATATCGTGATCGGTGATGTAATTGCAGCTGCAAACCAGCATGATTGACTGCCTGTATGACGCAACACGTTGTTTTCGTTCTTAAACCAAAACAGGACAGCAAATGTCAAGAAAAACCTCTTAATGAGTCGCTGAGGATTTTCTAGACTCATTCTAAACTATACAAAAACTATCGTATTTTCATTAGTTTAGGCTGCGTGTCATTCCAGTGTTGCATCTTCAAGTTTTTGTGCGCGGCAAGATTATTGAAACCGCGATCACGGAAAGTTTACTGGGTTCAGGCTGCCGGGAAGTCAGGATCGACGGCCCTCAGGCGAAATATTGTCCGCCATTGGCCGTCATGGTCGAACCGGTGATGAAACCCGCCTCGTCGGAAACCAGAAACAGAACGCAGCGCGCGATTTCTTCCGGCTCCCCCAGCCGTCCAACGGGAATTTGCGGCACGATCCTTTCCGCCAGAACCTTCTCCGGTATAGCTCTCACCATCTCCGTGCCGATATAGCCGGGGCAGATGGCGTTGACGGTGATATTCCGGCTGGCGCCTTCCTGGGCGAGCGCCTTGGTGAAGCCGATATCGCCCGCTTTGGAGGCGGAATAATTGGCCTGTCCCGCCTGACCTTTCTGGCCATTGATGGAGGAGATGTTGACGATGCGACCAAAGCCGCGGTCGCGCATGCCCGGCCATACGGGGTGGGTCATGTTGAACACGCCGGTAAGGTTGGTATCGATAACCTCGCGCCATTGCTGCGGTGACATTTTATGGAACATCGCATCGCGGGTGATGCCGGCATTGTTGACTAGCACCTCGACGGGACCGAAGGTCTCTTCCACCCTGGCTATGCCATTGACGCAGGCGTCATAGTCGCGCACGTCCCACTGAAAAGCGGGGATGCCGGTTTCTTTCTGGAATGCTTCCGCCCTGTCCGTCGTGAAGGCGTAATTGACCGCCACCCGGTAGCCGGCCGCCTGCAGGGCGCGGGCGATTGCGGCGCCTATGCCGCTCGTCCCGCCGGAAATCAAAGCAACCCGGCTCATATCGGCCTCCATGACCTGTCATTGAAGCGCCTGCATATGCAAGGATGCTTCCATATCTTGCAGAACTTGTTCGTCGTGCTCACCGGCCACAGAAATGCGGCCAATGGGAGGCCGCTTCTACCCTATTGCGCGCTGAACCGGAATTGCTTTTTGCCAAGTCGTGCGGCAGTTTCAGAGTGCTTCGATGCACATGGCGACACCCATGCCGCCGCCGATGCAGAGCGTTGCGAGACCCTTCGACACGTTACGGCGGCGCATTTCGAAAATCAGGGTGTTGAGGACGCGCGCGCCGGAGGCGCCGATCGGATGACCGATGGCAATCGCCCCGCCATTGACGTTGACGATAGCAGGATCAAGGCCAAGTTCGCGCACCACGGCGCAGGACTGGGCTGCAAAGGCTTCGTTGGCTTCCACAAGTCCAATATCGCTAATCGACCAGCCGGCCTTGGCCAACGCCTTGCGGGAGGCAGGGATGGGACCGGTGCCCATGATTTGCGGATCAACGCCTGCCGTCGCCCAGGAGGCGATACGGGCGAGCGGTCTCATTCCGCGCTTTCCTGCCTCCTGTTCCGACATCAAAAGCGTGGCGGCGGCGCCATCGTTCAGACCGGAGGCATTGCCGGCCGTGACCGTCCCTTCCTTGTCGAAGGCGGGTCGCAGCTTGGCCATGGTTTCCAGCGAAGCCCCGGCGCGGATATGCTCATCTGTATCGATGACGATATCGGCTTTACGGCCCTTCACTGTGAAAGCCACGATCTCATCTGCAAAACGGCCGGCGCTTTGCGCGGCTTCGGCCTTGTTTTGCGATGCGACGGCGAATTGGTCCTGCTCGTCGCGGGAAAGCTGCCATTGGCGGGCGATGTTTTCAGCGGTGATGCCCATGTGGTAGCCATAAAAGGCGTCGGTGAGGCCATCTTTTAGCATGGTGTCGATCATCTTGAAATCGCCCATCTTCACGCCGCCGCGCAAATGGGCGCAGTGGGGAGCCATGGACATGGATTCCTGCCCGCCGGCAATGACGATATTTGCGTCGCCGGTCGCGATCTGCTGCATGCCGAGGGCCACGGCGCGCAGTCCGGAGCCGCAAAGTTGATTGAGGCCGAAGGCGGTCGCTTCCTGTGGAATGCCGGCCTTCATGGCAGCCTGTCGCGCCGGGTTCTGCCCCTCGCCCGCCGTCAGGACCTGACCGAGAATGACTTCATCAATTTCGTTCGCCGCGACACCGGCACGCTCCAGCACAGCGCTGATGACGGTCGCCCCGAGCTCATGGGCCGGCGTATTGGCGAAGTGGCCATTGAAAGAGCCGACGGCTGTGCGCGCGGCGCTGGCAATCACGATTGAAGGCAGGGTCATCACTTTTCTCCTCACTTGCGGGCGGAGACTGGCAAAGCTTTCAATACAAGTCAAATGGCGAAAGTTGCTTTAAAAGATGTTGCTAAATCACACTGAAATCTTGCGGAAAATTGCTGCGCAAAAAACAAACTGTTGCGATGCACAAAACATTTGTCAGAGGGCTCGTTTTGCGCATACACTTTGCGCCGGGAAGAGCAATAACACCAAAAAACAAGAAAATACCATCATCGCGAGGAGGCGGGCATGGCGAAACACGACGGCGAAACAATCATTAAAAAATACGCCAACCGGCGGCTCTACAATACCGGCACCAGCACCTATGTGACGCTCGATGATCTGGCGCAGATGGTCAAGCGCGGCGAGGACTTCAAGGTTCAGGATGCCAAGTCTTCCGAAGACATCACGCATGCGGTGCTGACGCAGATCATCGTCGAACAGGAGGCCAAAACCGGCAATACGTTGCTGCCGACGGCGTTTCTGCGGCAATTGATCTCCTATTACGGCGACCAGATGCAGATGGTTGTGCCGACATTTCTCGAACATTCGATGAAGACCTTCTCCGACCAGCAGAGCCAGATGCAGGAACATATGGCCAAGGCTTTCGGTGATGGCTCGCTTGCCCGCAATTTTCAGGCGCCGCTGCAAATGATGGAAGAGCAGATCCGCCGCAATACGGAACTGTTCCGGCAGGCGATGCAGGGTTTCACACCTTTCGCAATGCCGCAGGCGCCCAAGGAAACCCGCAAGCCGAATGCATCCGAAATCGATGAGCTGAAGGCGCAGTTGCGCGCATTGCAGCAAAAGCTCGATCAGCTCTGATCCTGTCGGGCCGATGCCCGGTTTCAGCAAACCGCATCGGCTTTTGCTTCAGATTTTCAGCCTGCCGTTCTTTCCGGCACGCGCAGCAACAGCAGGAACCCTGATCCCAGAAACACGATGAGCGTCGCCATGCCGATATGGGCTGAGCCGCTTATTGTGGTTGCTATGGAAAACGACAGCGTCGCCATGAAGCTGGTGGCGCGTCCGGAGAGCGCATAAATGCCGAAATAACGGCCCGCCTCCGCCACGGTGATGTTGCGGGCGAGATAAGATCGTGACGAGGCCTGAACGGGGCCGAAGGCAAGGCCAATCAACACACCGTAAAGCAGATAGGCCTTTTCCGAGCCGGTGGCGAAGATGCCGCCATTATCTGCGGTCGACAATTGTATCCACCCGAAAAGGGTGGAGCCCTTTTCCGTCGAGACGATTCCGAGCGTGGCCAGCAACAGAAGCACGAGACTGATGAGGATGGTGATGCGCGACCCGAGCTTGTGGTCGACGCGCCCGGCGGCAAAGCAGCCAGCGATGGCAACGATATTGAGCAGGATGCCGAAGAGGCCGATTTCCATCGTTGCCCAGCCGAACATGCCGGCGGCGAAGGCCCCGCCGAGAATGAGAACGCCATTGACGCCATCCTGATAAAGCATGCGCGCAATCAGAAACCGCAACAGCACGGGGCGGTAGCGCAGCTCGCGCAGCGTGATCTTCAGTTCCCCCAATCCCGAGCGGATCGCGGCTGCGAAGGGCAAGCCCTTTTCAGCATCGGGAGTGAGAAGAAACATCGGCAGAATGAAGATGAGATACCAAAGCGCGGCGAGCGGTCCGGTTATTCTGGCATCCTCGCCGGTTGCAGGATCGAGGCCGAAAAGAGGCTTGATACCGGCGATGGTCACCCCGGTCTGTGGATTGGCGGCCAGAAGCGTCACCACGGCAATCAGCACCACCATGCCGCCGAGATAACCAAGCCCCCAGGCGATATTGGAAATGCGCCCGACATTTTGCGGATTGGTCAGTCGCGGCATCATGGAATCGTTGAAGACAATCGAGAATTCGGCCGCGATGGAAGCGAGGATAATACAGATAATCGGCAGGATGAGCGGCGATCCCGGTGTTGCGAACCACAAGAAGAAAAGACTGACGATCTTGATGACGGCAAAGAAGGCGATCCACGGCTTGCGTGCGCCTGACTGGTCGGCGATGGAGCCGAGAATGGGGGAGAAGAGGGCGATGATGATCGAGGACACCGTCGCCATGTTGCTCCATGTCGCCTGCGCCGAAATCGGATCATCGGTAAGCCGTGCGACGAAATAGGGTCCGAAAACGAAGGTTGTGACGACCGTGAAAAACGGCTGCGCCGCCCAGTCGAACATCACCCAGCCCCAGATGCCGCGTTTGGCAACCACTGTTTCCGCATTTGGGGAAGGGACAGTCATTCATCGTCCTATCGGAAAATCGGGAAATAAAATGCGCGATGCCGGTGCATCCGTCTTGTCTGGCGCCATCCGGGAGGACCCGGATGGCGTTTTTGAGGCTGCCGATCAGCGTGCCTGAACGATATCGCCAAGCAGCCCGGCCGCGACCGTCAGACGGGCAAGGTTGGTATCGCCGCTATCGCTGAGCGCGCCGAGTTCGGAGACGATGCGGTTGACCCGCACGCGGTCCGCCGCATACCAGGCCTGAACCGGATCCTTTTCCTTGGCATATTCGGTCAGCGCGGAGATGACGATCCGGCGTCTCGACGAGGAGATCTGGTCCTGGCTGCGCAGGAGAGCCAGGCTCTCGTAATGATCCGCCGGTGTGATGCGCTGGCTTGCATCCAGCAGGCGCGCGACGCGGAAGGTCGACGAGACGGTAGCATAGCTTTCGGCGGCGCGGGCAAGCGTGGTGCCGGCGCTTTCGGCGATGCGCATGATCTCCGGCACATAGACGAGCAGGGAAAGCGTATCGAGTTCCTCCAGAAGACCGGAGGGAACGCCGTCGATTTCCGTGACGCCGAGTTCGCGGCGATACTTCGCCGCTGCCGGGGACAGGGTCTTGATCGCGGTTCTCAGGCGCTCGATTTCGGTTGCCATGTCGCCTGCGGTCGCACCCGCGCTCCCGGTTTGCAGGTAAAGCCTGCTCGCATCCGAGAAGATACGCGTGATCGTGGCATAAAGCCCGTTCTGGTCTTCACCGCCGACCTTGCCGTCAAGCGCGTCGACTTCGCTCCACAGACGTTTGAGGCCGAAACCATCCTCGACGATCACCGCAGCCTTAACGACGTCGGCCGCCAGAAGGCCGCTCGCATCGGCAAGTTTCTGCACAAAGCCCGGGCCGCCGCGATTGACGACGGCATTGGCGAGCGCGGTGGCGACGATTTCGCGATGCAGACGATGCGACTTGATGTCGTCCGCATAGTTTTTCTGCATCTTGGCCGGGAAATAATCGACCAGAAGATGTTGGAGATAGGGTTCGTCGGGAAGCGTGCTTGCCACCAATGCATCGAACAAGGTGAGCTTGGCATAGGAAAGGAGCACGCCGATTTCCGGCCGGGTCAGCGGTTTGCCGGTGGCGTATCTTTCGCTGAATTCGGCATTGTTAGGCAAGGTCTCGACCTTGCGGTTCAGTTGTCCGGTCGCCTCCAGCGCGCTCATCAGGCGGCCGAGTTCTTCGCGGTTCGAAAGGCCCAGCCGCTCCGTCAGCGAGATCGCCAGCGATTGCAGGTAGTTGTTGCGCAATACCAGCTGCGCCACTTCCGGCGTCATGGAGGCAAGAAGCTGGTTGCGTTTCGGCATCGTCAGGCGACCGCTGTTAACGGCGGAGGCAAGCGCGATCTTGATGTTGACCTCGACGTCCGAGGAGTTCACGCCGGCCGAGTTATCGATGGCGTCGGAATTGCATCGCCCGCCCGAAAGCGCATAGGCGATGCGCCCCTTCTGGGTGATGCCCAGATTGGCGCCTTCGCCGATGACCTTGGCGCGCAGCTCGGTTGCGTTGACGCGGATCGGGTCGTTCGCCCTGTCACCGACCTCGGCATTGGTTTCCACCGCCGCCTTGATGTAAGTGCCGATGCCGCCGAACCACAGAAGATCGGTTGGCGCCTTCAGGATGGCCGTCATGATCTCGAAGGGCGTGGCGACCGATTTGTCGATGCCGATGGCGGCCACGGCTTCCGGTGTCAGCGTCACCGATTTTTCGGAGCGCGAGATGATCATCGCGCCGGCGGAGAGGGCCGAGCGATCGTAATCCTGCCAGCTGGAACGCGGCAGTTCGAAAAGCCGCTTGCGTTCGGCAAAGGACCTGTCGGTGTCGGGATCCGGATCGATAAAGATGTCGCGGTGATCGAAGGCGGCGATAAGCCTGATCTTTTCCGACAGCAACATGCCGTTGCCGAAAACGTCGCCGGACATATCGCCTACGCCCGCCACCGTGAAGGGGGTGGTCTGGATGTCGGTGTCCATTTCACGGAAATGGCGTTTCACCGTTTCCCAGGCGCCACGGGCGGTAATACCCATCTTCTTGTGGTCGTAACCGGCCGAACCGCCCGATGCGAAGGCGTCGTCCAGCCAGAAACCGGCTTCATGGGCAAGACCGTTCGCCGTATCGGAGAAGGTTGCCGTTCCCTTGTCGGCGGCGACGACGAAATAGGGGTCGTCACCGTCGAGCCGCAGCGTGTCGGCTGGCGGCACGATGGCATCGTCGACGATATTGTCGGTGATGGACAGCAGGGTGCGGATATAGGTCTTGTAGGCCTCGCGGCCGGCATTGAAGACCTCGTCGCGGGAGCCGCCGGCCGGCAGACTCTTCGGGAAGAAGCCGCCCTTGGCGCCGACCGGAACGATCACCGCATTCTTGACCTGTTGCGCCTTGACGAGGCCGAGCACTTCCGTGCGGTAATCCTGGCCGCGATCCGACCAGCGCAGACCGCCGCGCGCGACCTTGCCGAAGCGCAGATGCACGCCTTCGACCTCTGTTCCGTAGACGAAGATTTCGCGGAAGGGACGTGGGTCGGGCAGGCCGTCCAGATGTTTGGGATCGAACTTGAAGGCCAGCAGGTCACGCGGCGTGCCGTCGGCATTTTTCTGGAAGTAGTTGGTGCGCAACGTCGCGTCGATGGCGTTGACGTAACGCCTGAGCGTGCGGTCCTCATCGAGATTGGGAACGCCGCTCAATGCCGCTTCGATTGCCTTGTGTATTTCGGCGAGTTTCTTCAGCCGCTTCTTTTCGTCGACAGACGGATCGAAGCCGGCCTTGAACAGCGCGAAAATATTGCGGGAAATCGCCGGATATTTATAGAGCGTTTCGGAAATATGCTCCTGCGAATAGACGATGCCGGTCTGGCGGAGATAACGGGCATAGGCGCGCAGCACGGAGACTTCGCGCACGGTGAGGCCGCAGGCGAGGATCAGGCGGTTGAAATTGTCATTGTCGACCTTGCCGGAGAAGGCGGCGAGGAAAGCTTCTTCGAGTTTCTGTCCATAGTGCGGCAGATCGAGCGTCGTTCCCTTGGCGACGGACAGTTCCATGTCGTGCAGCACGATGTCGCGCTTTTCGCCGTCCGAAACGACGCCGATATCGAAGGTGCGCTCGCTGATGACATTGAAACCGAGATTTTCGAGCAGCGGCACGCGGCGCGAAAGCGGCAGATGGCCATCGCGGTGGAAAATCTTCAGCGATAGCGTCTCCGCCGACTGACCTTCCTGCTGGTAAAATTCGATGCGGACCGGCTCGCCCTTCGCGGCGCCCAGAATATCCGGCATGTCGCCGATCGCTTCTTCCGGTGTGAAGGCTTCCTGATAGGCCTGATCGACCTCCAGCACCGGTGCACCCGGCTCGGAGAGGGCGACGAAATGGTCTATCCAGCGCGCCGCAATGTCGCTGACGGCGTCTTCGAGCTTGTCCTGGGCGATGCGCGGCGTCTTGCCTTCCGTTCGGCCGACAATGAAGTGGACGCGGGCGACGGCGCCTTCGGGGAAGGCGGGGTAATAGGCGGAAATATGCCCGTCATAGACCCTGCTCAGATAATCGCCGATCTTCTCGCGCACATAGGAATTATACTCCTCGCGCGGAACGAAGATGATGGCCGAAACGAAACGGTCGAAACGGTCGATACGTGCAAGCACGCGCACGCGCGGCCGGTCGCTCAGTTCCATGATCTGCTCGACGAAGCGGATCAGAAGATCGGTTTCGATCTGGAAAAGATCGTCGCGCGGATAGGCTTCCAGCGTGTTCTGCAGGATGCGGCCCGAGTGGCTGTTCGGATCGAAGCCGAAATGCCGCTCGACTTCCGCCACCTTGGCGCGCAGCAGCGGGATCTGCTTGACCGAACGTGTATAGGCCGTCGCCGTGAACAGGCCAACGATGCGCAATTCGCCGATGACATTGCCGTCCTCGTCGAAGCGCTTGATGCCGATATAATCCATATAGGCGCGGCGGTGCACGATGGATTTCACATTCGCCTTGGTGACGATGAGGAAATCCGGGCCGTCGAGGAAGGCGAGAATTTCGGGCGTCGTCGTCACGGCATTCTTGCCAAGGCGCAGCACGCGGACATCCGGATCGCTGAGGCTGCCGAGACCCACGCCGTCACCGCGCTCGATCTTCGCGTTCTTCCCCTTGCCGGAATAGGTGTAGTCACGCATGCCGAGGAAGGTGAAATTGTCGTTGCGAAGCCAGTTGAGGAATTCGACGGCTTCTGCACGCTCGGTCTTGCGCCGTGACGAGCCGCGCCTGGACAATTCATCCAGCGCCTCGTCGAGTTTCGCCAGCATGGGCCGCCAGTCGCGATAGGCGAACTGGACCTGCGTCAGCACGAAGCGCAGTCTTTCTTCCAGCGCTGCCGCGGCTTGCGGCGTGAGCGGCGCGATATGCAGCTGGATGAGGCTGATATTTTCAGCGGGATCATCCTCGGGTTCCGCAAGACGGTAGCCCGCCTGCGCGCTTTCGTCGCGCACCAGGATCGGGTGCACAGCGAGGTAAAGACCGCGATAGCTGCTGGTGACCTCGCCCATGACGGAATCGTAAAGGAAGGGCATATTGCGGCCGATAATGGTCAGGACCGTTACCGGAATATCCCGCGGCGAAACGCCCTCCACCTGGGAGATGTCGATGTACGGAGCGTCTCCGGTCCAGTGCGAAAGCGCCTCGAAACTGTGAGCGGCGCTCGCAGCCAGCATCTCAGCGGAATAATATTCTATATCGTCGGCGCTCGCCCTTCCATAAAGAATACCCGGATCAAGAAATTGGACATTTTCGGCAATTGCCTGCTGGCGCGCTTTTTCGATCTGTTTTTCGCGTTTTGGATTGTTTCTGTAGCCCATTTGACGTGGATTCCTCCAAAAATCACACTTTAATATAAAAAAGCATCGCCAATTTGCGGATTTTGCCTTTTCAGTCGAATCGGATATTGGCGTGGAATTACGAAGAGTTTAAGAGGCTTTCGTGTTTCTTCAGTTTGGAAACGAAATTTTTTTGCTCCTTTTGCCGTGAGGCCTGTCACGAAGCATTTTGACAGTATTTCTGCGGCTAATTTTTAGGCGGTTCTTTGGCTGCCATGTGATGTTGCGGCCACGGTCGAAGCAAATTATTGATTTGCGCCTATTTTTGTGGTACACCAACGACACTGATCCACAGCGTGGCATTTGTGTGCCCAAAAACACCACGAAAGCAACACCTCTTTTGCACGCGGTTTCCGTGACATATCGAGCGTTTACGTTATCGAACCCCGCAAGACGGGAAGGTGTGTTTTTGCGTGCACGGCTGGACCAGTGCGGAGTCACCTGACGGTTCCCCCGTCTCATCAGGGCCTGACCGACCCAACCCCGGCATCCCCGGGTATGTAACAGGGAGTTTTTAGAACGAATGACGACCCAGCAGAAGAAATCTCCAGCACATCACGGTTTCAAGACCGGTGAAGCGATTGTGTATCCCGCTCATGGTGTCGGTACCATTTCTGCCATCGAGGAACAAGAAGTCGCCGGCATGAAGCTTGAGCTTTTTGTCATTGATTTCGAAAAAGACAAGATGCGTCTTAAAGTTCCCGTCGCCAAAGCCGTCAGCATCGGCATGCGCAAGCTTTCCGAAGGCGATTTTGTCGAGCGGGCGCTGAAAGTGGTGCAGGGCAAGGCGCGTGTGAAGCGTACCATGTGGTCGCGCCGCGCGCAGGAATATGATGCGAAGATCAATTCCGGCGATCTCATCGCGATTGCGGAAGTCGTGCGCGATCTCTACCGTGCGGAAAATCAGCCGGAGCAGTCCTATTCCGAGCGTCAGCTTTATGAAGCTGCTCTCGACCGCATGGCGCGCGAAATCGCCGCCGTCAACAAGATGTCTGAAACCGAGGCTGTTCGCCTGGTGGAAGTGAACCTTGCCAAGGGCCCCAAGCGCGGCAAGACCGTCGAAGAGGACGATTCTCAGGACGAAGCCGCTTAATAACCGGCTTTTTCCCTCTAAAAAAACCCGCCTTGATGGCGGGTTTTTTGTTGCCCGAGTGCAGGCTGAAATTTACAGAATGCGGATTTTCGTGCCTTTGCGCAGATGCGGCAGGATGCGCCGCATGTCACGGGGATGGAGGGCGACGCAGCCCGCCGTCGGCTCATATCCCGGTCTGATCAGATGCATGAAGATTGCCGAGCCGCGGTTGCGGCTTCTCGAGGTGATATTCCAGTCCAGCACCAGGCAGACGTCGTAGAGGCTGTCCTTGCGCATCATCTCTTCATGGCTCGGGGCGAAGGGCGCCTTGACCAGTCTGTTGTAACTGGGACTACGGGGCTCGTCGCACCACAGCATGGACTTGCGTGTTCGCTGCATCGGCAATGCCGTGGCGATGCCGGCAAGGCGGTCGCCGCGATAAAACCCGTGCAGCAGGCCGATGGTGGAGATGGGAGATTTTCCGTCTCCCTCGCGTTTCAGCGCAGTGCGGCCATTGCGTCCGATCGCGGCTGGAAAGGTGAGATGCCCGAGCTGGACGATGGCGCGGCTGATTTTCGACGGGGCCGGCCGAACCATGAGCGTCGATGCGCGTTTACGTTGTCTTACGGGCTGGGTGCTCATGTTTTTCACGAGATTTTGCTTTGCAGGTTATTCAACGTGAAGTCATAGCACTTCGTTATATCATGGCAATGGGTTGACCTTTTATCGGCAAACCGCTGAATTGGCTGGTAATTAGAGCGCCAGGCGTCTTTTGGGATGCATAAGGGACGTTCTAACTCTTTTAAACTACGCGTCGTGTCTCTCGAAAATCGAGCCTGATTTTTGGGCCGATGCGCTAAAGTAAGAAAGGCTGAGAATCCGAATGACGGCTCGCACTATCCTTCTGGTGGACGATGACGACGATCTTCGGGAGACGCTGACCGAGCAATTGTCTCCCTATGAGGAATTCTCGCTGCTCAGCGGCGCCAATGCCGCGCAGGCGATGCAGACCGCCAAGACCGCCCAGGTCGATCTTCTGATCATGGATGTCGGCCTTCCGGACATGGACGGCCGTGAGGCAGTAAAGCTGTTGCGCAAGGGCGGCTTCAAGGCGCCGATCATCATGCTGACCGGGCACGATACAGATTCCGATACTATTCTTGGGTTGGAAGCCGGGGCGAATGACTATGTGACGAAACCCTTTCGTTTCGCCGTGCTTCTGGCGCGTATCCGGGCGCAGCTGCGTCAATACGAGCAGAGTGAGGATGCGGTTTTCACCGTCGGTCCTTATCAGTTCAAGCCCAGCCAGAAGCTGTTGACGACGGAGGACGGCAAGAAAATCCGCCTGACGGAAAAGGAAGCGGCGATCATCCGTTATCTCTACCGCGCCGGCAGCACCGTCGTTACCCGCGACGTCCTGCTGGAAGAGGTCTGGGGTTACAATTCCGGCGTGACAACGCATACGCTGGAAACGCATGTCTATCGTCTGCGCCAGAAGATCGAACGCGACCCGTCCAACGCTGAAATTCTGGTGACCGAGAACGGCGGATACAAGATCGTTCCCTGAGCAGGGGCCTCTTTGCACCTGTATTGTGTCCAAAGCTCACGCTGCGCGTCCGAAAAGGTGCGCGGCGTTCTAACAGCTTGTATTTTGAGGGCCGATATTGGAAAACCGCTATAGTAGTGCAGGCGTTTTTCCGGAGTAACGATCGACATGGCCTTGACGGACGATATCATGCTGCTGGGGCAAGTGCCGTTATTTGCGGGGTTCAGCGATGACCAGTTGCGGCTTATCGCCTTCGGTGCGGAGCGCCGCCGTGTATCGGCCGGACAGACATTGTTTCGGGAACACTCGCCGGCCGAATGCGCTTTTGCGGTGACGGCTGGCCATTTCGAGCTTTTCACGGCAGGGCGGGATGGCAAGCCCGTGCTGCAGGCGACGCCGGGCAAGGGGGCGCTACTTTCGGAGCTCGCGCTTTTCACGCTCTGTGAACGGAAGTTTACTGCCGTGGCAGTGGAGGATTCCGAAGTCATCCGCATAACGCGCATCCTCTTCCACCGGCTGGTAGAGGAGTTTCCGGAGGTTGCCGATATCGTGTCGGCGCGTATTCGCGACAATATCGCGTCGCTGGCGGCGGGTGCGGCCCGTTTGCAGAACCGCTTCGTCTGACGCCAGAAAATTCAGCCTGTTCAGAACCGGAAATGGGCGGTGACGGGAACATGGTCGGATGGCCGGTTCCAGCCGCGGGCCTCGCGCAATATGTCGATTTTTTCGAGCGAGGAACCGAGATCCTGCGAAGACCAGATGTGGTCGAGGCGGCGGCCGCGATCAGCCGCTTCCCAGTCCTTGGCGCGGTAGCTCCACCAGGTATAGATCTTTTCCGTCTCCGGCACGTTCAGGCGCATCAGATCGAGCCAGTTGCCCTTCTTCATGATGTCAAGCATGCCTTCGGTTTCGACAGGCGTATGGCTGACGATCTTCAGAAGCTGCTTGTGCGACCAGACGTCATTTTCGAGCGGTGCGATGTTGAGATCGCCGACGAGAATGGAGGATGTGCCAGGTACACCGTCGGCGCGCAGCGCCTTCATTTCCTCGATAAAATCCAGCTTGTGGCCGAATTTCGGATTGATCGAGCGATCCGGCTCGTCACCGCCTGCCGGCACATAAAAATTATGCAGTCGCACGCGGCGCGATCCGACCTGAAAAATCGCGGAAATATGCCGGGCATCGCCGATACCGCAATAGTCCTGTCGATGATCTTCGGTCAGCGGAATCTTCGAGGCGATGGCGACGCCGTGATAGCCCTTCTGGCCATGGATAATGACGTGCTCATAACCGAGCGCCTTCAGCGGCTTCATCGGAAACTCGCCATTTGGGCATTTCGTTTCCTGCAGGCAGAGAATGTCGGGCTTGTAACGCACCAGAAACTGCTCAACGATCGGCATTCTGAGCCTGACCGAGTTAATGTTCCAGGTGGTTATCGAAAACGACATGCATGTGCTCCGCTTTTATTGCCGCGAACCGCATGGGCCGTGACAAGTTTCCGGGGCGCAGGCTTATAACATCGTGACGAAAACGGGAATGTATTTTAGCGGGAAAATGAAAAAGGCGACCGTGGGGTCGCCTTTCGAAGAATTTCCTTGGGGCTTAAAGCCTCAGCCGCCTTTGCGAACTTCCTCGTAATTGATGTTGAAGACGCGTTCATCGAGGTTCACGCCGGTCTGGACGTTGAAGATCATGACGGTCGTGTCCTTGTTCTGGGCATCGGTCGTGGTCCATTGCCTCAGATCGAAGGTCTTCGGATCGAACATCAGGGTAATGGTGGAATCGCCGAAGACGCTCTTGTCGCCCAGCACGATGGTGGTCAGGTCCGATTCTTCCTTGACGTTGCGAACCTTCTGATTGCCGAGATCGATCTTGTCGGACAGAAGCAGGCTGAGCGGCGTCTTGGAGAGCGGATAAAGATCCCACGTCTTGAGCTTCATATTGCCGATAACGACGTTCTTGCCGTCGGCGATGACCCGCATGGGCGAGGGGTCTTCGTAGTTGAAGCGGAGTTTGCCGGGGCGTTCGATATAGAACTTGCCGCCGGTCTGTTCACCGCGCGGGCCGAACTGGACGAATTCCCCCATCATGGTTTTGACCGACGAGAAGTGATTGGCGATTTTCTGCGCTGTCGCCGTGTTGCCGGCCGCCTGGGCAAAGGCGTCAAGCGGTGACAGGCCGGCCATGATTGCGGCCATGGAAAATGCCGTCAGCACGCCACGACGCGTCACGCCGTTTTGCGGTGTGTTTGCGTTGGCCGTTTCGCCGGTGGTGAGGTCGTTCATTCTATTCTCCTTCATCGCAGCGATTGTCCGCATAAAAGGCGGCGGCTTCATGACGTTGAAAGCGTGTAATAACGCTTCTTCGCCCCGCTTGGTTGCGGACGTTACCGCTCGATGATGTCTGCTTCCGTCGGTACGAGTATTTCACGTTTTCCGGCGTGGTTGGCGGGGCCGATAATGCCCTCCTGCTCCATGCGCTCGATCAGCGAGGCGGCGCGGTTATAGCCGATGCCGAGACGCCTCTGCACATAGGAGGTGGAGGCTTTGCCATCGCGAAGCACGACGGCCACGGCCTGATCGTAAGGGTCCTCGGAATCGGAGAAACTGCCGGCGCTGGCCGGGCCGCCGCCATTGCCTTCCTCGTCGTCTTCCTCGGTAATCGCTTCCAGATATTCCGGTGCGCCCTGTGTTTTCAGATAGGCGACGATTTCTTCCACCTCGTTGTCGGAAACGAAAGGACCGTGCACGCGCTGGATGCGTCCGCCGCCTGCCATATAGAGCATGTCGCCCATGCCGAGCAGCTGCTCGGCGCCCTGTTCTCCAAGGATGGTGCGGCTGTCGATCTTCGACGTCACCTGGAAGGAAATGCGGGTCGGGAAGTTTGCCTTGATCGTGCCGGTGATGACGTCGACGGAGGGGCGCTGGGTCGCCATGATGACATGGATGCCCGCGGCGCGCGCCATCTGCGCCAGGCGCTGCACCGCGCCTTCGATGTCCTTGCCGGCCACCATCATCAGGTCGGCCATCTCGTCGATGATGACGACGATATAGGGCAGGGGCTTCAGATCGAATTCTTCCGTCTCGTAGATCGCCTCGCCCGTCTGGCGGTCGAAGCCGGTCTGCACCGTGCGGGTGAGTATCTCGCCCTTGTCCAGCGCCTGCTGCACGCGGCTGTTGAAGCCGTCGATATTGCGCACGCCGATCTTCGACATCTTCTTGTAGCGCTCTTCCATCTCGCGCACCGTCCACTTCAGCGCCACGACGGCCTTTTTCGGATCGGTAACGACGGGAGAGAGCAGATGCGGAATGCCGTCATAGATCGACAGTTCCAGCATTTTCGGGTCTATCATGATCAGGCGGCACTGTTCCGGCGACATGCGGTAAAGCAGCGAGAGGATCATGGTGTTGATGGCGACCGACTTACCCGAACCCGTGGTGCCGGCAACGAGAAGATGCGGCATCTTGGCGAGATCGGCGATGACGGGTTCGCCGCCGATGGTCTTGCCGAGGGCCATGGCGAGTTTGGCCTTGCTGTTTTCGAAATCGCGGCTGCCGATCAGTTCCCGCAGGAACACGGTTTCGCGCGTCTGGTTCGGCAGTTCGATGCCGATGGCATTGCGACCGGGAACGACGGCGACGCGGGCGGCGATCGCACTCATGGAGCGGGCGATGTCATCGGCAAGGCCGATGACGCGCGAGGATTTGATGCCGGGTGCCGGTTCCAGTTCGTAGAGCGTGACGACCGGGCCGGGGCGGACATGAATGATTTCGCCCTTGACGCCGAAATCCTCGAGAACGCCTTCCAGAAGGCGGGCGTTCTGTTCTAGCACTTCCTCGCTCAGCATATTGTCGCGAACGACATTCTTCGGCTCCGCCAGAAGATGGACTGTGGGCAGCTGGAAACCGTCGGCGGCGATGAAAGAGGCCTGCGCTTCCCTTGCCACGCGCTCGCTGGGCTTCGGGCGTGCGGAAGGTGCGGTTATTCTGGGCTGCCCGCGTCCCGGCGCCTGTCGGGCCGTGAATTTCTGGTCGGACTCGTCGTCGGAGAGAATGCCGTTCGGCAGCCGGCGTCCATCCGCGTCGAAGGTTTGTTCGTCATCCATGTCCTCGTCATGATCGAGCGCGATGGAGGGAGGTGACATCTGACGACGCGATGCGGCGCGTTCTTCGAAAGACGGCTCTGCGCGCTGGTCGAGACGGTTGATCGCGGTCTTGAGGCGCGACGGTTCGTTCAGCGTGCCGAATTCATATTCGTTGAAGTCGTAAGGATGTTCGAATTCATCGTGCAGGGATTTAGACTTCAGGCCGAACAGGCGGCGCAGGCGCGCCTGGGTGATGTACCAGTAATGCGCCAGCGCGCCGAAGGCGAGCATATTGGCGAAGAAACCCTCGCCGTCGTCTTCATCATCTTCTTCGGCCTCACGGGCGGCGCGGGCCTTGTTGGTGGCGACGGGAGCGGCTTCTTCGCGTTCCAACTCGTCATCCAGACCGCCAACGACACCGGCGGCAAACAGCATCAGCCATGCGGCAGGCGCCGCAAATATGACACCCAGTACCGTGGCAATCGTGCCGGTAGGGTAAGCGCCGATAAAAAGGGCGGGAAAACGCAGGATCATGTCACCGATGACGCCGCCGATACCGTTCGGCAGCGGCCATGTCACGGGGGCCGGAAAACAGCCGAGCGAGGCGGCGCAGACGATGGCGCCTGCGACCCAGGCCACAAGGCGAACGGGTATGCGGTGGAACTTGCGGCCGGCGATCAGCGCGATCGCCCAAGCGATGACAGGCAGGAGCGAGATGATTGCGGAAAGCCCGAGGAACTGCATCACGATATCGGCGAAAATCGCACCGCCGTAGCCCAGAAGATTGGTGGGCTGGTTTCCTGTCGCGTAGGAGAGGCTCGGATCCGCGACATTCCATGTCGCGAGCGCGGCGATGCCCAGTGCAATCGTGGCCAGCAGAGCGAAACCGGCGAGAGCCATGATCTGACGCACGAAAAACGCCGTCAACACGAAGCGCGTGTGACGACCATCGAATGTCGGAGAATGCATTCTGCCCATGTCCCTGAACCCGTCGTTTTATGGTTTCGGCAAGATCCGGCAGGAGACCTGATCCCGGATTGACAGGGAAAACTAACCGCTTGCTGGTTAATGTCGTGTTAACCATGCGGTTTTTTGAAGCGCTTCGGATTTACGGCAAAGAAAAAGGCCCGCCGGAGCGGGCCTTCTTTTGGGAGAGGGGATGGAGAACCCCTTTTCCCGGATATCAGGAGTGGTAGGCGGCTTCGCCGTGGGTTGCGAGGTCGAGACCTTCGCGTTCGGCTTCGACCGGAACCCGCAGACCGACGATCACGTCGACGATCTTGTAGAGGATCGCGGAGACGATGGCGCACCAGACGATAGTGATGGCGACGGCGACGAACTGCGTCCAGACCTGCGAGGCGATGGAGAAGTCTTCCTTGCCTGTGCCGCCAAGCAGCGGCGAGGTGAAGATGCCGGTGCCGAGAGCGCCGATGATGCCGCCAATGCCGTGTACGCCGAAGACGTCAGCCGTGTCGTCGTAACCGAACTTGTTCTTCACCACGGAGACGAAGAAGTAGCAGATCGGCGAGACGATGAGGCCGAGAACGATGGCACCCATCGGGCCGACGGAGCCAGCGGCGGGCGTGACGGCGACGAGGCCGGCGATCATGCCCGAAGCGGCGCCCAGCATGGAGGCCTTGCCGCGGGTGAAGCTTTCAACCAGCGACCAGGAAACGATGGCGGCTGCGGTTGCGAGGAAGGTGTTCATGGTTGCGAGAACCGCACCGCCCGATGCTTCGAGGTTGGAACCGGCGTTGAAGCCGAACCAGCCGAACCACAGCATGGCTGCACCGACCAGCGTCAGCGTCATCGAGTGGGGGGCCATCATGTCCTTGCCGAAGCCGGTACGCTTGCCGACCATGATCGCGCCGATCAGGCCTGCGATACCGGCATTGATGTGAACGACAGTGCCGCCGGCGAAGTCGAGAGCGCCCATGCCGAAGATCAGGCCGTTTGCATCCCAGACCATGTGAGCGATCGGGAAATAGACGAAGGTGGCCCACAGGATGGTGAAGAGGATGACGGCGGAGAATTTGACGCGTTCTGCGAAGGCGCCGATGATCAGCGCCGGCGTGATGGCCGCGAAGGTCATCTGGAAGGCGATGAAGGTGTATTCGTAGATCACGACGCCCTCAGAGAAGGTTGCCGAGGTGCTGTCAAGCGAAACGCCCGACAGGAACAGCTTGCCGAAACCGCCGAAATAAGGGCCGGTGCCGCCGCCAAAGGCGAAGGAGTAACCGTAGATGACCCAGACGAGCATCATGACTGCGCCGACGACCGTGCACTGCATGAGAACGGAGAGCATGTTCTTGGTGCGGACAAGACCGCCGTAAAACAGGGCGAGGCCCGGGATGATCATGAAAAGCACGAGGATCGTCGCGACATACATGAATGCGGTGTCGGCTTTTTCCGGAACGGGAGCGGCCGCGGCCACTGCCGGCGCTGCATCCTGGGCAAAGGCGATAGCCGGAGCCATCAGGGCCGCCGCTGCGGCGCCCAGCTTGCCGAGCGTTGAAAACTTGTTGAGTTGCATAGTTAGAAAACTCCCCTGTCAGCCGTGCTTCAAAGCGCTTCTGTGTTGGTTTCGCCGGTACGGATGCGCACGGCCTGTTCGATAGAGTAGACGAAGATCTTGCCGTCACCGATCTGCCCGGTCTTTGCCGCAGACGCGATCGCTTCGACGGCCTTGTCGACGACGTCGGATGGAACTGCGATCTCGATCTTCAGCTTGGGAAGGAAGCTCACCGCATATTCCGTGCCGCGATAAATCTCGGTATGCCCCTTCTGGCGTCCGTAACCCTTTACCTCGGTCACGGTCAGGCCCTGGATGCCGACGCCGGTGAGCGCTTCGCGCACTTCATCCAGCTTGAACGGCTTGATAATGGCCATCACAATTTTCATCTGGTTTCCCATCCTTTGTTTTGTCCTCGGCACGGAGCCGACTCTCCTGCCGCTGGCAGATCAGTAACAGCGACTGCGGACATACATTCAAAGGGCGTGCCAGTTTTGAGTGTGTATCTAACGTATTGAAATATAAAACTTATATGAAGGGCGTCTGAAAAAGGGGCATTTGTCGCCAAAATTTGCGTCTATTAAATGTGCGATTTTCAGAAAAAGCACATTATTTAATCATTTGCCCTTTTGCGGATCAAACCCTCCTGCGCCACGGAGGCGACCAGTTCACCCTGTCTGGTGAAAATATTGCCACGGGTCAAACCGCGTGCGCCGGAAGCACTGGGGCTGTCCTGTGTGTAGAGCAGCCAGTCGTCCAGCCGGCAGGGGCGGTGGAACCACATGGCGTGATCGAGGCTCGCCACCTGAATGGACGGATCGAAGATCGTCGTGCCATGGGCGTAGAGGGAGGTGTCGAGCAGCGTCATATCCGACAGATAAGCGAGAATCGCCGATTGCAGACGCGGATCATCAGGCACATCGCCGACGGCGCGAACCCAGATATCCTGCTGGGGTTCAAGTTTTTCCCTGGAGATATAGTGGGTCAGCGATACCGGCCTTATCTCTATCGGCCGCTTGTTGCTCCAGTATTTGCGGATAGAGGCGGGCGCCTTGGCAAGAAAGGCTGCCTGCATCTGCTCCTCGCTCATCAGTTTTTCAGGCGGCGTCACGTCAGGTATTTTGATCTGATGGTCGAAACCATCCTCGAAAATCTGAAACGAGGCCGACATGGAAAAAATGGCCTTGCCATGCTGGATGGCGACCACCCGGCGTGTGCAGAAGCTCGCGCCATCGCGTATGCGTTCCACCTGGTAGACGATAGGCACCAGCGGATCGCCGGGGCGCATGAAATAGGCGTGTAGCGAATGCACGAAACGGTCGTTATCCACCGTCCTTTGCGCGGCGATCAGGGCCTGCGCGATGACCTGGCCGCCGAAAACCCGCTGCCAGCCGATCTGCGGGCTTTCGCCCCGGAACAGGTTCTCTTCCAGCTTCTCAAGATCGAGTGTGGCGATGAGATTGACCATCGGGTCTGACGTTTGCGAGGGATGCGACATTTTTTCGGCCTGCTCCGGCTGTAGGAAGACGTCACATGGTCTATAGTGCGCCGATGATGCGTGCACAAGATTCGAGGAGAAGCGCGATGCTGGACGTAGTGGTGGCAGGCGGCGGATATGTCGGTCTTTCCGTTGCTGTCGCAATCAAGCAGGCTGCCCGGCATCTTGATGTGCAGGTGGTTGAGGCCTCTCCCGAGGATGTCTGGTCGAAGGACGTTCGCGCTTCCGCCATTATTGCCGCAGCCACCCGAATGCTCGATGTTTTCGGCATATGGAATGAAATCGAGCCGGAAGCGCAGCCGATACACAAGATGATCGTCACCGATTCGAAGACCGCCGATCCGGTGCGTCCTGTGTTCCTGACTTTCGACGGCGCCGTGGAAGAAGGCAGGCCGTTTGCCCATATGGTTCCGAACGTCGCCCTGGTGGGCGCATTGCGAGGCCTGTGCGAGCGCCTTGGCATAAAAATCCGTCACGGTCTCAGTGTTTCCGATTTTACCGCGGGTCCCCAGTCGACGGCCATTCGCCTTTCCGACGGGTCGACGCTCGAAGCGCGATTGCTGATTGCCTGTGACGGCGTTCGCTCCGCGCTCAGGGACATGGCCGGTATCAAGACCGTGCACTGGGCTTACGATCAGTCCGGTATCGTGACGACCGTTGAGCATGAGCGGCCGCATGAGGGCTGCGCCGAAGAGCATTTCCTGCCATCCGGCCCCTTCGCCATCCTGCCGCTGAAGGGAAACCGCTCTTCGCTCGTCTGGACCGAACGCACGGCCGATGCCGACAGGCTGGTAGCCTCCGACGATCTGGTGTTCGAGGAGGAACTGGAGCGCCGGTTCGGTCACAAGCTGGGTCCTCTTCGTCCGGTTGGTCCCCGCCGCGCCTTCCCATTGGGTCTGATGCTGGCGCGCTCTTTCGTTGCACCGCGTTTCGCGCTTGCGGGCGATGCGGCCCACGGCATTCACCCGATTTCCGGGCAGGGCCTTAATCTTGGCTTCAAGGACGTGGCGGCTCTCGCCGAAACCGTGGTCGAGGCCGACCGGCTCGGCCTCGATATCGGCTCACTCAACGTTCTGGAGCGTTACCAGTCCTGGCGGCGTTTCGACACGTTGCGGATGGGCGTGACGACGGATGTGCTGAACCGGCTTTTCTCCAACGATATTGGCCCCATCCGTATCATGCGTGATTTCGGTCTCGGCGTGGTGGATCGTTTGCCGGGTCTCAAATCCTATTTCATCGGTCAGGCAGCCGGCACGACGGATGCGAATGCGCCGCGTCTGCTTGCCGGCGAGGCGCTTTGATCCGACCCCTCTGTATGTTTTTGATGGGCTTTTCCGGGATTGCCGCTTGACAGCCGATTCCGGGATTTTCTGCCCGTCGGCTTTACCGTAAAGCCGAATCCGGCCAAGGACTTATCCGGATTCATAATCTGGTACGATCTCCGCCTTCGCCAACCAGATATTGCGGAGAACAAAAGCTGAATTCCATCGAGTCAGCGATTCGTATTCGATTCGTTCGCAGACTGTTCCGCAGCCGAATCGATTTCATTTTCGCCGGATTCTTTTTGTTTGTTCAAATAGCTGAATCTGAACGGAAAATTCCGTCGACTGGTCGCCCTGCGCCACTTTGCGAGTGAGGCCTATTGCCTTTGTCTGCGGGCGTTGCCATGTGTGGTGCGTGCGGCCCGCATCAGCAATGCCGGGCGCACGGCAAGCAGATGAAGTCGATTCGCGGATAGTACGTTGAATTTTCGCCCCATGATCCTGAGCGGCCGCGGTGTCACGGCCGTTCTCGGCCCCACCAATACCGGCAAGACCCATTACGCGATCGAGCGGATGGTCGCGCATGGCAGCGGTGTCATTGGCCTGCCGCTGCGTCTTCTGGCGCGGGAGGTCTATACCCGTCTCGTTGAGAAGGTGGGTGCGCCGAATGTGGCGCTGATTACCGGCGAAGAAAAAATCGCACCGCCTAAAGCCAAATATTCCGTCTGTACGGTGGAAGCCATGCCGCGCGAGACGACGGCCGCCTTCGTTGCGATCGACGAGGTGCAGCTGGCGGGCGATCTCGAACGCGGGCATATCTTCACCGACCGGGTGCTGCATCTGCGCGGGCGGGAGGAAACGCTGCTGCTTGGCGCCGGCACTATGCGCCCTATCCTCGAAAAACTGCTGCCGGGAATTACCGTTGTGGAACGCCCGCGCCTGTCGCAGCTCTTTTATGCGGGTCAGAAGAAGATTACCCGCCTGCCGCAGCGCACGGCGATCGTCGCCTTTTCCGCCGATGAGGTCTACGCCATCGCCGAGCTGGTGCGCCGCCAGCGCGGTGGTGCTGCCGTGGTGCTGGGCGCGCTTTCGCCGCGCACGCGCAATGCGCAGGTGGGGCTCTACCAGTCCGGCGACGTCGAATATCTGGTGGCGACGGACGCCATCGGCATGGGTCTCAACCTCGATGTGGACCATGTCGCCTTCGCGCAGGATCGCAAATTCGACGGCTATCAGTTCCGCAATCTCAATCCCGGCGAGATCGGCCAGATCGCCGGCCGCGCCGGCCGCCATCTTCGCGATGGCACATTCGGCGTCACGGGGCGTGTCGATCCGTTCGATGACGAGCTGGTGGAGCGGATCGAAACCCATCAGTTCGATGCGGTGAAGGTTCTGCAATGGCGGACGAAAAATTTCGATTTTTCCTCCATCGCCAATCTGCGCCTGAGCCTCGATGCCGCGCCGGCGATCCAGGGACTTTCGCGCGCCCTGCCGGCAATCGACCAGCAGGCGCTGGAATATCTGTCGCGTTATCCAGAGATCATCGATGTGACGACGAGCGATGCGCGGGTGGAAAAACTCTGGGAGGCGTGCGCTCTTCCAGACTATCGCCGTATTGCTCCTGCCCAGCATGCGGACCTGATCTCCACGCTCTATTTCGACCTCGTCAAACGCGGAGCGGTGAACGAGGATTTCATGGCCGAGCAGGTGCGTCGCGCCGACCGGACGGATGGAGAGATCGATACCTTGTCTGCGAGGATTGCGCAGATCAGAACATGGACTTATGTATCGAACCGCCCAGGATGGCTTGCCGATCCGACACACTGGCAAGAAAAGACTCGGGAAATCGAGGATCGATTGTCCGATGCGCTACATGAAAGGTTGACGAAACGCTTTGTTGATCGCAGGACATCTGTGCTCATGAGGCGCCTGAGAGAGAATGCGATGCTTGAAGCTGAAATCAGTGTAAATGGTGATGTCTTCGTAGAAGGTCATCACGTCGGCCAGTTGGCCGGGTTCCGGTTCACGCCGGTGCCGGGAATGGAAGGGCCGGATCAGAAGGCCGTGCAGGCTGCGGCGCAAAAGGCGCTTGCGCTCGAATTCGAGGCGCGTGCCGCGCGTCTGCATGCCAGTGGAAATGGCGATCTCGCTTTGAGCTCCGATGGTCTGGTTCGCTGGTTGGGCGAACCGGTTGCCCGCCTTTCGGCCGGCGACAACATCATGAAGCCGCGGGTGATCCTGCTTGCCGACGAGCAGCTGAACGGCAATGCCCGTGATCACGCTCTGGCGCGCGTAGAACGTTTCGTCAATCATCAGATTGCGACCGTGCTGAAGCCGCTGGACGATATTTCCCGCGCCGAAGACCTTCAGGGTCTGGCGAAGGGTCTGGCGTTCCAGCTCGTGGAAAATCTTGGCGTGCTGTTCCGCCGCGACGTTGCCGAAGACGTGAAGTCTCTCGATCAGGATGCGCGCGCCTCCATGCGCCGTTACGGCGTGCGTTTCGGCGCCTATCACGTTTTCCTGCCAGCGCTTCTGAAGCCCGCCCCGGCGGAGCTTGTGACGCTGCTCTGGGCTTTGAAGAATGACGGTCTCGGCAAGCCGGGTTACGGCGACCTCATTCCGGTGCTGGCCGCAGGCCGTACCTCGGTCGTCACCGATGCCAGCTTCGAGCGCATGTTCTACAAGCTCGCCGGTTTCCGCTTCCTCGGAAAGCGCGCCGTGCGTATCGACATTCTCGAGCGTCTGGCCGATCTCATCCGCCCGCTGCTGCAATGGAAGCCAGGTCAGCAGCCGCGGCCGGAAGGCGCTTATGACGGTCGCCGTTTCACGACAACGACCGCCATGCTTTCCATTCTCGGCGCGACGCTTGATGACATGGAAGAAATTCTGAAGGGCCTCGGTTACCGCGCCGATCAGGTGACGGCGGAAGAGGCGCAGGCCTTCCTCGCCAGCCACGCTGGTGCCTCTGCTCCGGCTGCCGCGGAAGCGGCGACGGCTGAAGAGGAAAGCGTCGAGACCGAGGAACACGAGCCGGCTTCCGATGAACAGGTGTCCGAGACGGCGGCTGCTGTCGAAGGCGAAGCTGTCGAGGCGCCGGTTGCGGAAGCTGCCAGCGAAGAGGCTGTCGCAGCCGAGGCCGTGCCGGAAGGCGCGGAGGCCGCCGAGCCCAAGCCCGTTCTTCTGTGGCGTCCGGGTGGTCGCAACGAAAATCAGCGTGGCGAAAACCGTCGTCCCGGCAATCGCGGTCAGGGCCGTGGTGAAGGAGCACGCGAACAGGGCGAGCGTCGTGGCGAAGGCCGTCGCGACAATCGTGACGGTGCAAACCGTGAAGCTGCTAATCGCAGTGGCGACGGCGAGCGCAAGCGCGATGGCGGCCGTCCGGACCGTGGCAACAACCGCAACAATGATCGTCACGATCGCGGGGAGCGCAAGGACCGGCCGGAACGCAATGACCGTGGCGGAAAGCCGCAGGGTCAGCAGCGCTTCGAAGCCAAGCCGCCGCGCAAGGAAAAGCCGCTCGATCCGGATTCGCCTTTCGCAAAGCTCGCTGCTCTCAAGGAGCAGCTGAAGAAGTAAGCCCATGGGAAGCAGCGAACAGCCACTGGAAAGCACGCGTCAGCGTCTGGACAAGTGGCTGTTCTTTGCCCGCATGGCAAAATCCCGTTCGCTTGCCCAGAGCTACATTCAGTCGGGCCACGTCAAGGTCAACGGCATTGCCATTCGCCAGTCCAGCCATGTGGTGAAGGCGGGCGACAGGCTGGAGATCGGCTTCGAGCGGATGGACAAGGTGCTTGTCGTCAAGTCCGGCGGAACACGGCGTGGACCCTATGAGGAAGCCAGACTTCTCTATGACGACGAGACGCCGCCACGGGAACCTTCCGACAGGCTGACGCCCCTTGAGCAGGCGTTGCGCCAGCCGGGCAGCGGGCGTCCCACCAAAAAAGAGCGCAGGGCGCTCGACAGGTTTCTGTCTGACAGCGACGGCAGCAAAGATTAGAATAAACCTCCGGGTCGCACCCGTTTTTCAGAATTGTTTATCCTTGCTATCTGCAAGCAAAGGCATTACGTCACTTGCGAAATTGCCCTGTCTGAATTCCGGGCGACGGCTTGTGTTCCGAAGCCCACAGACCCGGCCTGCATATTCTGGAGTTCATCATGACATATGTCGTGACCGACAATTGCATCCGCTGCAAATATACCGATTGCGTTGAGGTCTGCCCCGTCGACTGCTTTTACGAGGGTGAAAATTTCCTCGCGATCAATCCCGATGAATGCATCGATTGCGGTGTGTGCGAACCGGAATGTCCCGCCGAAGCCATCAAGCCCGATACGGAGCCGGGTCTCGACAAATGGCTGAAGCTCAATGCCGAATATGCGGCAATCTGGCCTAATATCACGATCAAGCGCGACCCGATGCCGGAAGCCAAGGAAATGGACGGTGTCGAAGGCAAGCTCGAGCTCTATTTCTCCGCAGAGCCCGGACAGGGCGACTGAGTTTTTACGGCCCGACCGTGAAACCATGATTTAAAAAGCCCTCGCAGCAGCAGCGCGAGGGCTTTTTGCTGGGCCTCATCCGCCGCGGCCGGATTGCAGCGTCGTCGACAGCAATGTCAGAAGGGCCACGCTTTCCTCCAGGCTTTGCCGCTGACGGCTTTGCAGGACAGCGGCCTGCAGGCGGTTCATCTCGCGTGCGATTGCCGCTGGCTGCCAGGTTCGCAGGGCTCGTTCGATGATGGGTTTTCTGCGGAAATGGATGTGGCGTCCAAGCGTCTGCATGACCTGACCGGCCTGCAGTTTTTTCTCATCCATTTCGGCCCGCATCTGGTCGAGTAACTGGAATTGCTTGAGGCACCCTTGGAGCACAAGAAAGATCGGGGTTTTCGAAGCCACGATCTTCTGCGTCGCCTGGAAAAAGGCGTTTCTGTCGCCTTTCAGAATGGCGTCGACGGCATCGTCTGCGGAAACCGTGCTGGCGTCTCCGATGATCGCCAGCACATCGTCTTCCTCGACCACGTCTGCCCCACGGCAATAGAGCGCCAGCTTGCGGATTTCATTGCGCGAGGCGATACGGTCACCACCCAGGGATTCGATGAGCCTCTGTCTTGCGGCTGGCGCAATGCGCAGATTATCGGCGGAGAGTTCCTGATCGATCAATGCGTTCAATGAGCGCGCATCGTCGGCGTAACAGGGAATCGCAGCGATGGAGCGCGCCGGTTCTGCGATCTTGCGCAGTCCCGTACCCTTCTTGATATCGCCTGCTTCGATGATGAGGAAGCTTGCTTCCGGCGGGGTCTCGGCAAGAATCTGCAGCGCATCCACCAGCGCCTTTTCGGCCGCAGCACCTTTGACCCAGACGAGTTTTTCGCCGCCGAAAAGGCCGATGGCATTCACCTCGTCGAGCAGACGGCCCGGGTCGCCCTGCAGATCGGATGCGGTCAGTTTCAGCGATGCGAAAGCGTCATCGGGATCGATACCGGTCTTTTTGGCGATGAGGCCTGCGCGTTCCGATACGAGACCGCGATCAGGGCCGTAAAGCACGAAAACGCGAAAGCGCTCCGCCGGATTTTCGGCGAAGCGCTCAAATTCATGGGACTTTATCTCCGTCACGGCCGCCGCTCTCAGCGGCCGAGGGTGGCGGCGATATCGGTGCGGATGATTTCAGCCAGTTCCCGGGCCGCCCGGTTCTCGGCGTCGCGGGTTGCCCTGATCTTGGCGAATTCCTGCTGCGGCAGGTCCACCTGCGCCGTCACGCTGCGGCGTGCGGAGCGCAGGATTTGACCATCGGAAACGCGTGTCAGCACATATTGACCACTCATCACGACACGACCGGGGTAAGGGCCATCGTAATTGTTGTTCGCGCGGGTCGTCAGGTCGTAATTCTGCACTTCCGTTGACGTCGCGCTCGAGCTTACGGAAACCTTGACGTTATATTGCGCGGTGGCGGGTTCGCCAGCGCCGCCGGACATCAGAAAGATCAGCTGGTTGCGGACTTCCTGCCCCACTCTGCCGCCGGTCTCGGAGACGCTGACGGCCGCCAGTCTCTCCTTGGTCCCCGAAGCTTCCCCATAAAGCGGGCGCACCTGGCAGCCTGCCAGAAGACCAGCCATCGTCACGACGGAAATCGCTGCCGCGACGCGGCCCCATCTTGAAAAAACGTCAGACAACAATGTTCACAATCCTCTGCGGAACCACGATGACTTTCTTGGGCTCGCCACCGGCAAGAATGGATTTGACGGCATCCAGCGCAAGGGCGGCCGTTCGGACCGCATCTTGATCCGCATCGCGCGCGATTGTCAATTCGCCACGCTTCTTGCCGTTGACCTGCACGGGCATGACCACATCGTTTTCCTCGACCAGCGAAGCGACGAAGGCCGGCCACGGCGTCTGGGCCACGAGGCCAGTATTGCCCAGTGCGGACCAGCATTCTTCCGCCAGATGCGGCGTCATGGGGGCAATGATGCGGATGAGGATTTCCACGGCGTCGCGCGCGGCCGCCTTGACGTCCTCAGACTTGCCGCCAGAAGCAACATCGGCGAGCGGGCCGGCCAGCGCATTGACCAGTTCGTAGATGCGGGCGATGGCCTTGTTGAAGGCGAGCTTGTCCAAGTCTTCCTGAACAGCCTTCAGCGTCTTGTGGGCAGCCTTGGAGGCCGCCAAGCCTTCGCCTTCGGTCGCAGGCTTCGGCTGAACGGTTCTCAGTTCTTCCGCCGCTTCGCCGATGATGCGCCAGACGCGCTGGACGAATCGGTTTGCACCTTCCACCCCGGCTTCGGACCAGATGACGTCGCGATCGGGCGGAGAGTCCGACAGCACGAAGAAGCGTGCGGTATCGGCGCCGTAGGACGCGATGATATCGTCAGGGTCAACCACGTTCTTCTTCGACTTCGACATCTTCTCGATGGAGCCGATTTTCACCTCTTCGCCGGAAGAGAGCAGGAATGCGCGGCGAGTGCCGTCGCTTTCCTCGATCCTGAGGTCGGCCGGCGGCACCCATTCGCGTGCGGTGCCTTCGCCGCGGCTATAGGTCTCGTGCACCACCATACCCTGCGTGAACAGGCCCTTGAAGGGTTCCTTGACGCCGACATGGCCGGTTTCGCGCATGGCGCGGGTGAAGAAGCGCGAATAGAGCAGATGCAGGATAGCGTGTTCGATGCCCCCGATATACTGATCGACCGGCAGCCAGTGGTTGGCGACCTTCGGATCGGTCGGTGCGTCTTCCCACGGCGCGGTGAAGCGCGTGTAATACCAGCTGGAATCGACGAAAGTATCCATCGTGTCGGTTTCGCGGCGTGCGTCATGGCCGCATTGCGGGCAGGAGACATGGCGCCAGGTAGGGTGCCGGTCCAGCGGGTTGCCGGGCACGTCGAACGTCACGTCGTCGGGCAGCTTGACCGGCAGGTCCTTTTTCGGGACCGGTACGACGCCGCAGACTTCGCAATGGATGACCGGGATTGGGCAACCCCAATAACGCTGGCGGGAAATGCCCCAGTCGCGCAGGCGGAAATTGACCTTGCGCTCGGCCTGCGGCGTGTTGCCCAGCATCTCAGTGGAGAGTTTCTGCACGACCGCCTCAAAAGCGTCCGTCGTATTCATGCCGTTCAGGAAGCCGGAATTGATCATCACGCCGTCATCGGTGAAGGCGGTATCATCGACGGTGAAGTTTGCAGCATCAGGGCCTTCAGGGGCGACGACGGCCACAACCGGCAGGCCGTATTTGCGGGCGAAATCCAGATCGCGCTGGTCACCCGACGGGCAGCCGAAGATCGCGCCGGTGCCATAGTCCATCAGCACGAAATTGGCGACGTAGACCGGCAGTTCCCAGGTCGGATCCAGCGGATGGACGACCTTGACGCCGGTATCGATGCCTTTCTTTTCAGCTGTTTCCAGCGCGGCGAGAGACGTGCCATGGCGGCGGCATTCATCGCAGAATTCGGCGATGGCAGGATTTTTTTCCGACAGTTCTTTCGCCAGCGGGTGGTCGGCGGCGATTGCCAGGAAGGAGGCGCCGAACAGGGTGTCCGGGCGTGTCGTATAGACGGTGATGTCGGAGAAACCTTCCGGCGCGGTGTCGGCGACCGTTTGCCAGCGCAGCGACAGGCCTTCGGAGCGGCCGATCCAGTTCTTCTGCATCAGGCGCACTTTTTCCGGCCATTGGTCAAGCGTATCCAGCTCGTCCAGCAGGTCCTGGCTGAAATCGGTGATGCGGAAGAACCATTGCGTCAACTCGCGCTGTTCGACCAGCGCGCCGGAGCGCCAGCCACGGCCGTCGATCACCTGCTCGTTGGCGAGAACCGTATGGTCGACCGGGTCCCAGTTGACCTTGGACTGCTTGCGGTAGACCAGACCCTTTTCCATGAAGTCGACGAACAGCGCCTGCTGGCGATGATAATATTCCACATCGCAGGTCGCGAATTCGCGGGTCCAGTCCAAGGACAGGCCCATGGATTTCAGCTGACCACGCATGATGGCGATGTTCTGGTAGGTCCAATCCTTCGGGTGGACCTTGTTCTGCATGGCGGCGTTTTCGGCCGGCATGCCGAAGGCGTCCCAACCCATCGGGTGCAAGACGTTGAAACCGCGGGCGCGCTTGTAGCGGGCAACCACGTCACCCATGGCATAGTTGCGGACATGGCCCATGTGGATGCGACCCGACGGATAGGGAAACATCTCTAGAACGTAATATTTCTCACGCGGATCGCTGTTGTCTGTCACGAAGACCTTGTCTTCGTTCCATTTCTGCTGCCAGCGCGGCTCGGCGTCGCGAGGATTGTAACGTTCGATGGCCATTGTCTAAAATTCCGGGTATCGAGGGGAAAAATGTGCGCTGACCTTCACCATGAAACGACCGGGGCGTCAAGTTTGGCGGGGCGTTCGGTAGTGCAATCTTGGCCAGCGTGCCTCAAATGGTGCTAAAGGCGCTTGGCATCAAGGGATTCGGCGTCTAGTTAGCGGTTCGAACGGTTAAAAAAGGTCTTGTGATGGAAATCGAAGCACGACTTCAGGATGTCAGGCAGCGCATTGCGGATGTGGCGGAAAAATCCGGCCGCAAGGCAGCAGATGTTGCCCTCGTCGCGGTATCGAAGACCTTCGAGGCGGAGGCGATCCAGCCGGTCATCGATGCCGGCCAGCGCGTGTTCGGGGAGAACCGCGTGCAGGAAGCGCAGGGCAAGTGGCCGGCACTGAAAGAGAAGAGTGATGGCATAGAACTGCATCTGATCGGCCCATTGCAGTCCAACAAGGCTGCGGACGCCGTGGCATTGTTTGATGTCGTCGAAAGCGTCGACCGCGAAAAGATCGCCCGCGCGCTTGCCGAGGAATGCGGCAAACAGGGCCGCAGCCTTCGTTTTTATGTGCAGGTCAATACCGGGCTCGAGCCGCAAAAGGCGGGCATCGATCCGCGTGAGACCATCGCTTTCGTGGCCCTTTGCCGGGATGAGTTGAAATTGCCGGTCGAGGGGCTGATGTGCATTCCGCCGGCAGATGAAAATCCCGGTCCGCATTTTGCGCTGCTGGCGAAGCTTGCCAAGCAATGTGGCCTGGAAAAACTCTCCATGGGCATGTCCGGTGATTTCGAAACGGCCGTCGAATTCGGCGCGACCAGTGTTCGTGTGGGTTCGGCGATCTTCGGCACGCGGTAAGGCCATAAACAAAAAACCCGGCGCTGAGGCCGGGTTTCAAGCATTCGAAAACGTCGATCAGTACTGATCGTCCTCGTCTTCATCCTTCTGCGTGGATTTCAGCGAGGAGAGCTTCTTGAAGACCGCATCGGCGTCGATCTGTTCGTCTTCTTCGCGCTGGAAGTTGTAATCCAGACCTTCCGTTGCCGTCGCCGGCTGCAGTGTGTTGTCCAGCTCTTCGGCGGTCGGCAGCGGACGGCCACGCGAGGCGCGTTCAACTTCGAGGTCGAGATCGATCTGGCTGCAGAGGCCGAGTGTGACCGGGTCCATCGGCGTCAGGTTTGCCGAGTTCCAGTGGGTGCGGTCACGAATCTGCTCAATGGTCGACTTCGTGGTGCCGACGAGACGCGAAATCTGCGCATCCTTCAGTTCCGGGTGGTTGCGAACGAGCCAGAGAATGGCGTTCGGACGGTCCTGACGCTTGGAAACCGGGGTGTAGCGCGGACCGCGGCGCTTGGATTCCGGCACGCGGACCTTCGGCTCGGAAAGCTTGAGCTTGTGGTTGGGATTGCTTTCAGCGCGGGCGATCTCGTCGCGGGAGAGCTGTCCGGTTGCAATCGGATCGAGACCTTTGATGCCCTGTGCGGCTTCACCGTCGGCAATCGCCTTGACTTCGAGCGGATGCAGTTTGCAGAACGTGGCGATCTGATCGAACGACAGCGCGGTGTTGTCAACCAGCCATACAGCCGTAGCCTTTGGCATGAGCAATTGTTGAGCCATAGATACAGTCCTTCTGTCCGTCCGCGCCGGTGTCGCGGGCCGTGGGTATCAACCACTAATTTCCGGGATATGGGGGCTCTATAGCCGCATTGCATCATAATTGCAATTCTTTGCGAAACAAATGACCTTTGTCTAATTGCCGTGCGGATTTGAACTGCTATGAATTCACCACATGCCTGAGGTGGGAGTCTCGGGCCACGTCAAAAGCCATATCGGTTCCAGGAGGAGTTTATGTCTGCCAAAATCTACCCGGTGCTCAAATCGGCGAAGGCCCGCACGCTCATCGACAATGAGCGTTACCAGAAATGGTATCAGGAGAGCGTCGAGGATCCGGAAAAGTTCTGGGACAAGCACGGCCGGCGGATCGACTGGTTCAAGCCCTATACCAAGGTCAAGAACACGTCTTTCAAGGGCAGGGTGCCGATCAAGTGGTTCGAGGACGGCCTGACGAACGTTTCCTATAACTGTATCGACCGGCACCTGAAGACGCATGGCGAGCGCACGGCGATCATCTGGGAAGGCGACAACCCCTATATCGACAAGAAGATCACCTATAACCAGCTCTATGACTATGTCTGCCGTCTGGCGAATGTACTGAAGAAGCACGGTGTCAAGAAGGGCGACCGCGTCACCATCTATATGCCGATGATACCCGAGGCGGCCTACGCGATGCTTGCCTGCGCCCGCATCGGCGCCATTCATTCCGTCGTGTTCGGCGGGTTCTCGCCGGAAGCTCTGGCGGGCCGCATCGTCGATTGCCAGTCCACCTTCGTCATCACCTGCGATGAGGGCGTGCGCGGCGGTAAGCCGATCCCGCTCAAGGAAAACACCGACAAGGCGATCGATATCGCCGCCAAGCAATATGTCATCGTCAACAAGGTTCTCGTTGTGCGGCGTACCGGCGGCAAGACCGGCTGGGCGCCTGGCCGCGACATCTGGTACCATCAGGAAATCGCGACCGTGAAGCCGGATTGCCCGCCTGTGAAGATGCGCGCGGAAGACCCGCTGTTCATCCTCTACACGTCGGGTTCCACCGGCAAGCCAAAGGGCGTGCTGCACACCACGGGCGGCTATCTCGTCTATACGTCGATGACCCACGAATATGTCTTCGACTACAAGGACGGTGAGGTGTATTGGTGTACCGCCGATGTCGGCTGGGTCACCGGCCATTCCTATATCGTTTACGGGCCGCTTGCGAACTGCGCGACGACGCTGATGTTCGAAGGTGTTCCCAATTTCCCGGATCAGGGCCGATTCTGGGAAGTCATCGACAAGCACAAGGTCAATATCTTCTACACAGCGCCGACGGCGCTCAGATCGCTGATGGGGGCGGGCGACCAGTTCGTCCAGCGCTCGTCGCGCGAGAGCCTGCGGCTTCTCGGCACGGTCGGCGAACCAATCAATCCGGAAGCCTGGGAATGGTATTACCATGTGGTTGGTGAGGACAAGAGCCCGATCGTCGACACCTGGTGGCAGACGGAAACCGGTGGCATTCTCATTTCGCCGCTGCCGGGCGCGACCGATCTGAAACCGGGTTCGGCAACGAGGCCGTTCTTCGGCGTGCAGCCGCAGCTTGTCGATGCGGAGGGCAATGTTTTGGAAGGCCCCGCTGACGGCAATCTCTGCATCATCGATAGCTGGCCGGGCCAGTCGCGCTCCGTCTATGGCGATCACCAGCGCTTCGTCGATACATACTTCTCCACCTATAAGGGCAAGTACTTCACCGGCGACGGTTGCCGGCGTGATGAGGACGGTTATTACTGGATCACCGGCCGCGTCGATGACGTGCTGAACGTTTCCGGTCATCGCCTCGGCACGGCTGAAGTGGAATCGGCGCTGGTATCGCATCATCTCGTTTCGGAAGCGGCCGTGGTCGGTTATCCGCATGCCATCAAGGGGCAGGGCATCTATTGTTATGTCACGCTGATGGCGGGCCAGAACGGCGATTATGCGCTGCGTGAGGAGCTGGTAAAGCACGTGCGTAACGAGATCGGGCCGGTTGCGACGCCGGACAAGATCCAGTTCGCGCCGGGCCTGCCAAAGACCCGTTCCGGCAAGATCATGCGACGTATCCTGCGCAAGATCGCCGAGGACGATTTTGGTGCGCTTGGCGATACATCGACGCTCGCCGATCCGGCCGTCGTCGAAGACCTCATTGCCAACCGGCAGAATCGCACGGCATCCTGATTTCCGGAAAAGGCTGCTTTGGCAGCCTTTTTTTCGATCTTGAGTTTTCTGCAAACAAAAACACCCGGAGGCGGAAACCTCCGGGTGTTTTTCATTTCAACCAGATGGGCTTACTGGCCGCGGATCTTCTTCAGGTCGGCCAGAACGGCGTCGACGACATCAGCGCCGATTTCAGCCTTGTGCTTTTCGTAAACGACCATCGACTTTTCGCGGATACGGGTCTGCTCTTCCGGAGACAGCGTGTTGACCTCGAGGCCGGCAGCCTTGATCTTTTCCAGCGACTTCTGGTTCAGTTCGCGGATGACCTTGCGCTCTTCGTCGCGGCCGACGACTGCGCATTCACGCAGGGCCGCCTGCTCTTCGGGCGTGTAGCTGTCGAAGATCGGCTTGGAGAAGAGGAAGAGGAATGGCGTGTAAGCGTGGTTCGTCTCGGTGATGTACTTCTGCACCTCGTAGAATTTGGAGGTGTCGATCGTCACATAGGGATTTTCCTGTGCGTCGATCGCGTTAGTTTCCAGCGCCGAGAACACTTCGCCGAAAGCCATCGGCGTCGCATTGGCGCCGAGGTTCTGGAAGGTGTCGAGGAAGATGTTGTTCTGCATCACGCGGACCTTGAGGCCCGAGAAATCTTCCCACTTGTTCACGGCATGCTTGGAGTTCGACAGGTTGCGGAAGCCGTTTTCCCAGTAAGCAAGGTTTACGAGGCCCTGCTCTTCCAGCTTCTTGTTCATCATGTCGCCGAAGGCGCCGTCCATGACGGCATCCGCCTCCTTGGCGTTGGAGAACAGGAACGGCAGGTCGAAGACGCCAAGCGACGGGATGAGGCCGACGAGCGGCGACGAGGACGTGACGACAGCTTCCTGAACGCCGGAGCGCAGGGCCTGCGTTGCCTGAAGGTCACCGCCGAGAGCGCCGCCCCAGAATGCCGTTAGCTTCAGCTTGCCGCCCGACTTGTCGTCGAGGCAGGCTTGCATGGCCTTGATGCCGTTGCCGACCGGGTGATCCTGGTTGATGCCGTTCGAAACGCGGATATTGCGGCTGTTGAATTCGGCCATTGCGGGTGCAGCGGCGCCAACGGCGAAAGCGATGGCCGTGGTGGTCAGAAGAAGCTTTCTCATAATATCCTCCCTTGGATTGTGTTCGAGAAGCGGTTGCGGATTAACGAAGGTACTGCAGCGGAACCAGAACGATGTCCGGGAAAATCACCAGCAGTGCCAGAACGATGGTTTCGGCAACGAGGAACGGCCAGACACCGATCGTGACCTTGCCGAGCGGGATGCGGCCGACGCCGCTGACGACGTTGAGAACCACGCCGACCGGCGGGGTGATCAGGCCGATGGCGTTGTTGATGATGAAGAGAACGCCGAAGTAGACCGGATCAATGCCCGCCTGTTTGACGATAGGCATCAGGACAGGCGTCAGGATCAGGATGGTCGGCGTCAGGTCGAGCGCGGTGCCGACGATGAAAACCAGAACCATCATGGCGGCCATCAGCAGCATCGGGCGATCGATGAGCGGCTCGATGTAGCCAGCCACTTCGTTTGGAATGTTTGCTGCTGTGATGAGCCATGCCGAGACGAGCGCTGCGCACACCAGGAACATGATGATCGAGGTGCTTTTGGCGGCGCGCAGCAGAACGTGGAACAGGTCCGCAGGTTTCAGCTCGCGATAGATGACCATGCCGACGAAGAGGGCATAAGCGGCAGCGACGACGGCGGCTTCCGTCGGCGTCATGATGCCGGCCTTGATACCGCCCAGAATGATGACCGGCATGCCGAGCGCCCAGCCGGCACGCGCTGTAACGAGCAGACGTTCCTTGCCAGAGGTTTTGGGCAAAGGCTGTACGTTGTCCTTACGAACCACAATCAGCCAAGCGATGATAAGCGATGCGCCCATCAGTATGCCGGGAACGATACCAGCGAGGAAGAGCTGGGTGATAGAGACGTTGGCGGCGACACCGAAAACGATGAAGGCCATGGATGGCGGGATGACCGGGGCGATGATGCCGCCTGCGGCGATGAGGCCACCGGAGCGCGGAATGTTGTAACCGGCCTTGGCCATCATCGGGATGAGAATTGCGGCAAGAGCTGCGGTATCGGCAGCGGCGGAACCGGAAATGCTGGCCATGATGATGGCCGCGACAATCGCCACAACGCCGAGGCCGCCACGGATATGACCGACGAGTGCGATTGCAAAGTCGATGATGCGGCGGGACAGACCGCCGGAATTCATCAGTTCGCCGGCCAGAATGAAGAAGGGGATGGCAAGCAGCGTGAAGGTGTCCGCACCCGAAATCATGTTCTGGGCGATGATCGCGGTGTTGAACATGCCCATGTACCACATGAGCACGACGCCGCAGAACATCAGCGAGAACGCGACGGGGACGCCAATCGCCATGGCTCCCAGGAGAGAGCCGACAAAAACGAGAAGTGTCATGGTCTCAGCGCTCCGAAAGCTGTTCGATCGTCAGGTTTTCGCCCGCGAACTGGGCGATTTCGTCTTCTGTCACGCGGCCTGTCAAGTAGCGGTACAGGCGCTCCAGTGCGATGATGAACATCAGGCCGCCGGTGAACATGCCGACGCCATAGACCCAGATCATCGAAAGCTTGGTGACGGGCGCATGCATGCTGGCATTGATGCCGGACTGCTTCCAGGTTCCCCAGAAGAAGATGGCGGAACAGGCCAGGATGATGATGTTCGACACGATCATGCAGACGATGCGGGCGCGACGGGACAGGAACATCACGAGCGTTTCGATGCCCATGTGGCTGTTCTCACGGAAGGTCAGTACGGCGCCGATGAAGGTCAGCCACACGAAGAAATAACGCGACAGTTCTTCCGAGACGTTGATGCCGGAGTTCATCGTATAACGCATGACGACGTTGACGAAGACCATGATCGACATGCCGGCGAGCAGCAGGACGAGAATGATTTCGAGAATCCGGTAAAAGAGATTGATGGTCTTTTGCATTTTCCCCTCCCGAAGAAATATCTAGAGCAGCCCTCGTTTCGCCAGGTTGCGCATCAGGGCCGCGGTGCCGAATGTCCATTCCGGGCATTCGTCGGTCGTGGTGACCCAGTTGATCAGCTTACCGAGCTTGGGCGTGGAGATTTCGACCCGGTCACCCTTTGAATGGGTGAAACCGAGGCCTGGGCCATGGCGATCCTTCACCGGCGCGAACATCGTGCCAAGGAAAAAGACGGCGCCGTCAGGATATTGATGGTTACGGTTCAAGAGCTGCGAAGCGAGGTTTTCCGGCGTGCGGCTGATCGCCTCCATGGGGCTGACGCCCGTCATGGTGAAACCGTCTTCGCCCTCGACCAGAAGCGATATCTGCGACTTCTTCACATCTTCAATGGTAAAGTTGCCGTCAAACAGGCGGATGAAAGGACCGATGGCGCAGGAAGCGTTGTTGTCCTTCGCCTTGCTGAGCAGGAGTGCAGAGCGGCCTTCAAAGTCGCGCAGGTTGACGTCGTTGCCGAGCGTTGCGCCAACGATTCGGCCGTCGGAGGTGATGGCAAGCACCACTTCCGGTTCCGGGTTGTTCCATTGCGATTTCGGGTGAACGCCGATCAGCGCGCCGCAACCGACGGAAGCCATGGCCTGCGCCTTGGAGAATATCTCCGCATCCGGGCCGATGCCCACTTCCAGATATTGCGACCAGAGACCCATTTCCTGAAGCAGTTTCTTCACTTCGGCGGCTTTTTCGGAGCCGGCCTCAAGTCCCTTGAGGTTGTCACCGAGAACCGGAGCCAGCCTTCCGCGAATTTCCTGCGCGCGAAGCGGATCGCCCTTGGCCTGCTCTTCGATCACGCGTTCCAGCATGCTGTCGGCGAAGGTGACGCCGGCGGCCTTGACTGCCTGAATGTCGTTGGGGGCAAGGAGTTCGCCGGCGGAACCATCCAGAAAAGATTCCAGTGCGCCGAGTGCGACGAAAGTGCCGGTGTCGGCCAGCCGCTCCACCAGATCGGTCTTCTCCAGAAGTTCGGACATGGTGGGGGAAATCGAAGTGAGGTCATAAAGCACGCCGCCCTTCAGCAGGACGGGGCAGGGGCCGCCTTCGCTTTTCGACCAGACGCGGCCGACGAGCAGCGCGTTTTCGAAATCTTCAGGCAAAATTGCGGTAGCGTCGATGGACCTTGTACCGGTCATGTAGTCCTCCCCTTCAGCACCCGACAGGCCGCCTCCTGCGGTCTTATTGTCTGGATGTCTGACAACTTAATCCCATTCTTCTTAGTATGACTTTTGCTATGAGTCTAGCGGCCTTGCCGACAAAATTATCGTGTTTCGCGCCTCAATTCCCGTAAAGCCGTAAACCTGTCCTATAGCTTTACCGGCATGCACATTGCTGCTCAGAAGATATCCAGTTCGAGATTGACCCGGCTGGCTGCGCCGATCAGATGCTTGCGCATGGCGTTCTTGGCGGCAGTGGCATCGGCCTTCTCGACGGCTTCGTAGATTGCCACATGTTCGGCAATCGTCACCTCAAGAATTTCACCAAAAACCGCACGCGAAAAAGCAATATTGATGGCGGAGCTGATGCGTTCTGCGATGAAGCCGAGGAACATCAGGAAATATTCGTTCTCAGTCGCTTCCGCCAGAATGCGGTGGAAGTCGAGATCGGCGGCAACGCCTTCCGTCGACCAGTCATCGGCGGTTTTCATCTTTTCCAAAGCTGCCGCCAGCCGCGTCAGCTGCTGCGGGCTGCGGTGCAGTGCGGCCAGCCCCGCCGCCTCTATTTCCAGCGGCATGCGAAGCTGGAAAAGATCGCGGAAATTTTCCGGGTCGTTCAACCGCGACCGCTCGATGCGGATGGACAGTCTTTGCCGGGGATCGGTGACGAATGCGCCCACGCCCTGCCGGGTTTCGACAAAGCCTTCGTTGCGCAGTTGTGCAATCGCTTCGCGGATGACCGAACGGCTGACCCCGAAGGTTTTTGCCAGAACATGTTCGGTCGGCAGCCTGTCACCCGGTCCGAGCTTCGAATCATTGATTTCGCGCGCAATCTCCGCGGCGATCCGGCCGGGCAGATGGTCGTTGCGATGTATCTGATTGAACTCCAGCGTCATGGTTGCTCCCGTTCCACAGAAACGTTTGGTTCGTTTTCCCGCGACAGGCGACTTCCTCCTTCGCCGTCAGCGGGGTTTTCAAAGGCGGCGTTTTCAGCCGCCTTTGCCGTTCCTCGATTAGCTATCCGGTTGCAGGCTTATCTGGCAACCGGGATTCATCCGCAAATCAGGGTCGAAGGTATTTTTCAGGCCGGTGATCATCCGGCGCTGCACATCGGATAGCCGGCTTTCGAAATCGGAGCGTTTCAGGCGGCCGATGCCGTGCTCGGCGCTGATGCTGCCGACGTAACGGTCGAGGACCTCGTTAACGAGTGTCTTGGACTTGTAGATGAACGCTTCGCGCTCTTGTGGCGTCGAACCGTTCGGCGGCAGCACGTTGAGGTGGACGTTGCCGTCTCCGACATGGCCATAAGAAACCGCCAGGCATTCCGGCAGTTTTTCCGCAAGTTCCGCCTCGGCTTCAGCCACGAAGGCTGCGAGTTTCGACAAAGGTACGGAAATATCGGTACGCATATGCGCGCCGCGCAGCGCCTGTCCCTCGTTCATGCCTTCGCGGAACAGCCAGAGCGATTGGGCCTGTGCCCGTGAAGAGGCGATCACGCCGTCCAGCACCAGCCCGTCTTCCATCACGCCCTCAAGGAAGCGTCCCATCAGGTCGGCGGTATCCACCAGGCCGGAGCCTGAGATTTCCATCAGCACATAGGCCGGATAATCGCCGGCAATCGGCATCTTCAGATCGGGAATAGCCTCGATCGCCAGAGTGAAGGCGACCGGCGGCATGAATTCGAAGGCGGACATGAGATCGCAGCATTCGCGGCGGGCGCGGCGGTAAAGCTTGATGGCATCATCAAGCGAATTGAGGCCAAGCAGGGCCGTCTCGACATGTTCGGGGTTAGGGTAAAGCTTGACGGCAACGGCGGTGATGATGCCGAGCGTTCCTTCCGCGCCGATGAAAAGCTGCTTCAGATCGATGCCACGATTGTCCTTGCGCAGGGTCGACAGCCCGTTCCAGATGGTACCATCCGGCAGCACCACTTCGAGACCCAGCACCAGTTCGCGGGTCATGCCGTAGCGCAGGACGTTGATGCCACCGGCATTGGTGGAGACGTTGCCGCCGATGCGGCAGCTGCCCTGCGCGCCGAGCGACAGCGGGAAGAACATGCCCTTGTCCTCAACCGCATCCTTGAATTCCGAGAGAATGCAACCGGCTTCCACGACGGCGGAAAAATCGTCGCTATCTATGGTGCGGATAGCATTCATGCGCTCGAGGCTCAATACGACCTGATGCTTGGGGGCATCGGGAATGCCGCCGAGCACCAGTCCGGTGTTGCCGCCTTGGGGGATGATGGCGAGGCCGAGTTCCGCGCAGGCGCGAACCGTGTCGGAGACTTCCTTGGTCGACCGGGGACGGATGACGGCCACGGCAGAGCTGGTGACATCGCCGTGCCAGTCACGGCAATAGCGCAGCATGTCTTCCTGCGATGTCAGCAGCAAAGCCTCGCCGAGCCTGTTCTTCAACGAGAACCGCAATTCCTCGATATCGGTTTCGCTCACGATCGTCATTCCACCCTCTCCGTCCAATCCGCCCTAAACTTCCAGACAGGGCTTTCTCGCCCTTGCTTTTGCCGGTTTGTGAAAAAATACTATTTTCAATCCGATCATATAAGGTTATCAGACAACCTTACAAGCTAATTTATCGGTCGACTGGCCGATGATGTTTTTTCGGTCCCGGGAGAATGGCCGGGACAAAGAGGAGGAAGACATGCATATCGCAATCATCGGCGCCGCAGGCATGGTTGGCCGCAAGCTGACTCAGCGTCTCGTCAAGGACGGATCGCTGGGCGGCAAGCCAATCGACAAGTTCACGCTTATCGACGTGTTCCAGCCCGAAGCGCCCGCCGGGTTTTCCGGTGAGGTCGATGCGCGTGCCGCCGATCTCTCCGCGCCGGGTGAGGCCGAAAAGCTGGTTGAAGCCCGCCCCGATGCCATTTTTCACCTCGCCGCCATCGTCTCCGGTGAAGCCGAGCTCGATTTTGACAAGGGCTACCGCATCAATCTCGACGGTACGCGTTATCTCTTCGACGCCATCCGCATTGCCAACGGCAAGGACGGCTACAAGCCGCGCGTGGTCTTCACCTCGTCGATCGCCGTCTTCGGTGCGCCGCTCCCCTATCCGATCCCGGACGAGTTCCATACCACGCCGCTGACCAGCTACGGTACGCAAAAGGCGATCTGCGAATTGCTGCTATCCGATTACAGCCGTCGCGGTTTCTTCGACGGCATCGGCATTCGCCTGCCGACCATCTGCATTCGTCCCGGCAAGCCGAATGCGGCTGCTTCCGGCTTCTTCTCCAATATCCTGCGCGAGCCGCTGGTCGGCCAGGAAGCGGTTCTGCCGGTGCCGGAAAGCATTCGCCACTGGCACGCTTCGCCGCGTTCCGCCGTCGGTTTCCTGATCCATGGCGCAACGATCGATGTTGAAAAGGTCGGACCGCGCCGCAATCTGTCGATGCCCGGTCTCAGCGCCACCGTCGGCGAGCAGATCGACGCGCTGCGCAAGGTCGCGGGCGAAAAGGCCGTCGCCCTCATTCGCCGCGAGCCGAACGAGATGATCATGCGCATGTGCGAAGGCTGGGCCCCCGGTTTCGAAGCCAGGCGCGCCCGCGAACTGGGCTTTACGGCTGAAAGCTCCTTCGAAGAGATCATTCAGGTTCATATCGAGGACGAACTGGGAGGTTCACTGAAATGAGTGTTGGCGGGGAGGAGAAGAAGCGGTCGGTTGCCTTTATCGGCACAGGCCTGATGGGCGGGCCGATGGCCCGGCGTCTGCTGGGCGCTGGCTTTTCGGTGACCGTCTGGAACCGCAGCGTCGATAAGGCCGGGGCTCTTGTGGCCGATGGCGCGGTCGTCGCGGCATCGCCGGCGGAGGCCGCCAAAGGCGCCGATATCGTCATCACCATGCTGAGCGACGGCAAGGCTGTGGGCGAGGTGCTGTTTGCGGCCGGAGTGGCCGAGGCGCTGAAAAAGGGTGCGGTCGTCATCGATAGCAGCTCAATTGCGCCGCCGATTGCGCGGGAACATTCCTCCCGACTTCAAGCGCTCGGCATTCATCATGTCGACGCGCCGGTTTCCGGCGGTGTACCGGGCGCGACGGCCGGTACGCTCGCCATCATGGCCGGTGGTGACGAGGCGCTGATCTCGGGTCTTGCGGATGTCTTTGTGCCGATGGGCCGCCTCACCTATGTCGGCCCATCGGGTGCGGGTCAGCTCTGCAAGCTCGCCAACCAGCAGATCGTCGCCATTACGATCGGCGCGGTTGCCGAGGCGATGATGCTGGTGGAAGCGGGCGGTGCGTCCCGTGAAGGTTTCCGCAACGCCATACGTGGCGGTTTTGCCGAAAGCCGGATCCTGGAACTGCATGGCGAACGGATGGTGAAGCGCAATTTCGTGCCGGGCGGTCCGTCCAAGTTCCAGCTCAAGGATCTGAACGGCGTGCTGGCGACGGCCAAGGATCTCGCTCTCACCCTGCCGCTCACCCAGCAAGTCACGCGGGAATTCGATGATTTCGTCGGTGACGGCGGGGCCGATATCGATCATAGCGGTATCCTGCTTTACCTCGAAAAACTGAACAACCGGGAACAGGGCTGAAGCGATCTCATGAGCGACGACAAGACACCGATGCGCCGTTTGCGGTCGCAGGACTGGTTCGATAATCCCGACCATCTCGACATGACGGCGCTCTATCTGGAGCGTTTCATGAATTACGGCGTGACGCCGGAAGAACTGCGCTCCGGCAAGCCGGTCATCGGCATCGCCCAGAGCGGCAGCGACCTGACGCCCTGCAACCGCGTCCATGTGGAATTGGTCAAGCGGGTGCGCGACGGCATCCGTGATGCGGGTGGCATTCCCATCGAGTTTCCGACCCATCCGATGTTCGAAAACTGCAAGCGCCCGACGGCGGCGCTTGACCGCAATCTTGCCTATCTCAGCCTCGTGGAAGTGCTTTACGGTTATCCGCTCGATGGCGTCGTTCTGACCACGGGCTGCGACAAGACCACGCCTTCAGCGCTGATGGCGGCAAGCACGGTCGATATTCCGGCCATTGTCCTTTCCGGCGGACCGATGCTCGACGGCTATCATGACGGCGATCTGGTCGGCTCCGGCACGGTCATCTGGCGGATGCGCCGCAAATACGGCGCTGGCGAAATCACCCGCGAGGAGTTTTTGCAGGCGGCGCTCGAATCCGCTCCTTCCGTCGGGCATTGCAACACCATGGGTACGGCTTCGACCATGAACGCCATGGCGGAGGCGCTCGGCATGTCGCTGACAGGTTGTGGTGCGATACCGGCCGCTTACCGTGAACGTGGCCAGATGGCCTATCGTACCGGTCGCCGCGCCGTCGAACTGGTTGTCGAGAACATCAAGCCTTCCGACATCATGACGCGCGCGGCGTTCCTGAACGCTATCCGCGTCAATTCTGCAATCGGCGGTTCGACCAACGCCCAACCGCATCTGGCCGCGATGGCCAAACATGCGGGCGTTGAACTTCGCGAGGAGGACTGGCAGGTCCACGGTTACGACATTCCGCTGCTGGCCAACGTTCAGCCGGCCGGCAAATGGCTGGGGGAGAAATATCACCGCGCTGGCGGCACGCCCGCCATCATGTGGGAGCTTCTGCAGGCCGGCAAGCTCGATGGAAACTGTCCGACCGTAACCGGCAAGACCATGGCGGAAAATCTGGAAGGTCGGGAATCGACCGACCGCGACGTGATCCTGCCCTATGACAAGCCGCTCAAGGAACGCGCCGGTTTCCTCGTTCTCAAGGGCAATCTGTTCGATTTCGCCATCATGAAGACGAGTGTGATCTCGGCGGAATTCCGCCAGCGTTATCTGAGCGAGCCGGGCCGCGAGGGCATTTTCGAGGGCAAATGCGTCGTCTTCGATGGTTCGGAAGACTATCACGCCCGCATCAACGATCCGTCCCTCGATATCGATGAGCGCACCATTCTCGTCATTCGCGGTGCGGGGCCGCTCGGCTGGCCGGGATCGGCTGAGGTCGTCAACATGCAGCCGCCGGATGCGCTGTTGAAAAAAGGCATCACCAGCCTGCCGACGATCGGCGACGGCCGGCAATCGGGAACGGCGGACAGCCCGTCTATCCTCAACGCCTCGCCGGAAAGTGCCGCAGGCGGCGGACTGGCATGGCTTCGCACGGGTGATGTGATCCGCATCGATTTCAATAGGGGTGAATGCAATGCGCTGGTGCCGGATGAGCAGCTTGCCGCCCGCAAGGCTGATGGCATTCCCGCCGTTCCCGCCGATGCGACGCCATGGCAGCGCATTTACCGCCAGTCGGTAACGCAGCTTTCGGATGGCGCGGTTCTGGAAGGGGCTACGGATTTCCGCCGGATCGCCGAAAAGATGCCCCGGCATAATCATTGAGCACATAGGACACAAATCCCCGGCCACGTCCGGGGATTTTTCTTTTCCGGGCGGTTTCGCAATTGATTGCAACCTCCTAATGTACCCGCAAATCCGCATCACAGGGGCACGACATGACAGATATTTCGATGATAGAAGCCGCGCGTGGGCGCATCGGCAACCAAGCGGTTCGCACACCGCTTCTCTCATCGCCTTTTCTGGACGAAATGGCCGGGCGGAAGCTCTTCGTAAAGGCCGAATGCCTGCAGAGAACGGGTTCCTTCAAGTTTCGCGGCGGCTGGTCGGCCGTCTCCGGCCTTCCGGCGGAGGTGCGCGCCAAGGGCGTGATCGCCTTTTCCTCCGGCAACCATGCGCAGGGCGTGGCGCTTGCCGCCCGGCTGCACAATGTGCCTGCCGTCATCATCATGCCGTCGGATGCGCCGAAGATCAAAATCGACAATACTCGGGCCTTTGGCGCGGAGGTGGTGCTCTATGACCGGGCGAACGAAGATCGCGACGCCATCGGAGATCGCATTTCTCGCGAGCGTGGGCTGACGCTGATCAGGCCCTATGACGAACCGCTGGTCATTGCCGGGCAGGGGACAGTGGGGCTGGAGATTGCCGAACAGGGCGCGGAGTTGGGCATCGGTGCGGCCGAGGTTCTGGTGCCCTGCGGTGGCGGCGGCCTCACCTCCGGCATCTCCCTGGCACTCGCCGCAAAAGCGCCGAACTACAAGGTCAGGACGTCGGAACCGGAGCGGTTCGACGATGTGGCGCGCTCCCTCGCTGCGGGTAAGATCGAGCGTAACGCCACGACCTCGGGCTCGATTTGCGACGCGATCGTCACGCCGCAGCCCGGTAACATCACTTTCCCCATCATGGCAGCGCTCTGCGGAAAAGGCATTGCCGTGACCGAGGAGGAAGCGCTGCGGGCTATGGTTCTCGCCTTCAACCGGCTGAAGATCGTTGTCGAACCCGGTGGCGCGGTGGCGCTGGCGGCGGCGCTGTTTCATGGCGATGAACTGGAACACGAAACGGTGATTGCTGTTGCTTCCGGCGGCAATGTCGATCCGGAGATCATGGCCGGCGCGCTCTCTCGTTTCGGTTGAGGTCAGGTCTCGAGCCGTGCCGCGACCTTATCGGCAATCGCCAGCGAGGCGGTTAGGCCGGGGCTTTCTATGCCGAAAAGATTGACAAGGCCGGCAAGGCCGTGGGTTTCCGGTCCATCAATGCGGAAGTCCATGGCCGGTTCGTCCGGGCCGGAAATCTTCGGCCGGATACCGGAATAGGCCGGGATCAGCGCGTCATGAGGAAGGCCCGGCCAATAGCGCCTTATAGCGTCTCCAAAACCCTCCATGCGGCGGGGATCGACCGCATAGTCGATGGTGTCCACCCACTCCACATCCGGCCCGAAACGGGCCTGGCCGGCGAGATCGAGCGTGAGATGCACGCCGAGGCCATGGGTGTGCGGTGCTGGGTAGATCAGCCGTGAAAACGGGGACTTGCCGGCCAGCGAAAAATAGCTGCCCTTGGCGAAACGCGCCTGCGGAATAACATCCTCCGGCAATCCTTCGATCTTTCTTGCCACCATGGGTGCAACAAGCCCGGCGGAATTGACGAGCAGCCGGCATGTCAGGCTGGTGGGTTCCGTTCCGCCGACATGAACTCGGAAACCATTGCCCATCGCCTCTGCCTTTTCGAAGGGTGCGTTCAGGGCAAGAGCAGCGCCATGATCCTGCGCGTCTCCAAGCAGCGCCAGCATATAGCCGTGGCTATCGATGATACCGGTCGAGGGCGATATCAGGGCTGCGACGCAGGCAAGCGCGGGTTCGAGCAATAGCGCCTGTTGCGCATCGATTAGCTCAAGGTCGTTGCAGCCGTTAGCTTTGCCTTTTTCGCGCAGGGTGGCGAGCATGGCCGTCTCTTCATCGCTCGTGGCGACGATGAGCTTGCCGCAACGACGATGCGAAACGCCGTGGCTTTGACAGAAGGCATAGAGCCGCTCCTTGCCCTCCACGCAAAGTCGCGCCTTGAGGCTTCCGGCCGGATAATAGAGACCGGCGTGGATGACTTCGCTGTTGCGGGAGGAGGTGGCAGAGCCGAATTCCTTCCCGCTTTCGAGGATGATGACGGAGAGGCCACGCATCGCCAGTTCACGCGCTGTCGCGAGCCCTATCACCCCGGCTCCGATGATGATGGCGTCGATATCCGTCATGGTCTTTTCCGTGCCCGCCACCGGTTTTGAACGGAAATGCCCTCCACCGCGTTGATCCTGCGCAATGGGTAGATTGATGCTTGCCGGTGGGCAAGTCGCAATCGGTATTTTTCCCGATGCGCCAATCTTATGGAATTTTATCTCTACTGAAACAGTGGGGAATAAAGCTATTCTATGAGTGAAATAAGCAATGCCCGCTTTGAAGGGCCGAGCAGGAAGGGAGTGTACAATGTCTTATTCCAAGGCAGGAAAAGTAAAAGACTTTGTCTCGCAGCCCCAATCGCCGCGCAACTGGAAAGATTCGGTTCATGCGGCTCTTGTCGGCGTCTGCGTGGCTTTTGTCGCTGCCGTCATCTTCGGTCTCGTTCCCTGATCCTCCCGATTTTCTCATCAGGTAATTTGAGAATAAAAGGCCGGTCGCTCCTCCGACCGGCCTTTTTCATGCCCATTCACGCCTTCAGGTAATCTTCCGCGAGATCGACCCAGAAAGCGGTTCCGATCGGCAGGATATCGTCGTTGAAATCGAATTTCGGATGGTGCAGCGGCGGATCGTTATCCGTGCGCGCGGTGCCGAGAAAGAAATAACAGCCGGGCCGTTTCTCCAGCATATAGGCGAAGTCTTCCGCACCCATCGATGGGCGCTGCATCTCGGCTACCTTTTCAGGCCCGGCAAAACGCCGCGCGAGATCGGCGACATAATCCGTTTCCGCCTTGTGGTTGACGGTTGCATTATAACCGCGCTCGTAATCGATGGTGACGCTCATGCCGTAGCTGGCTGCCTGGCCTTCGGCTATCGCCCGGATGCGCTTTTCCAGCTCGTCGCGCACGCCCGGATCGAAGGAGCGGATGGTCAGCAGCATTTCCGCCGTTTCGGGAATGACATTGCTGGCAGCACCCGCATGGAACGCGCCAACGGTGACGACCGCCGATAATTGCGGATGGATGTTGCGTGACACCACCGTCTGCAGCGCCATTATGATGCTTGCGCCGGCAACGATGGGATCGGCCGCATCCTGCGGTTCGGCGCCGTGGCCGCCGTAACCGTTGACGGTAATCTTGCACTCGTCGACGGCGGCAAGGATCGGCCCGTCGCGCAGCACGAATTGCCCGAAGGGCACGCCGGGGTCGTTGTGAAGGGCAAAAACCGCATCGCAGGGAAAGCGTTCGAACAGCCCGTCTTCGATCATGATCCGGGCGCCGCCGAAATTCTCTTCCGCCGGCTGGAAGATCAGATGCAGGGTTCCGTCGAAATTTTTGCGCTCGGCAATGATCTTCGCCGCTCCGAGCAGCATGGCGGTGTGGCCGTCATGGCCGCAGGCATGCATCACGCCGTGATTGGCGCTCGCATAATCCGCACCGGTCTCTTCATGGATCGGCAGGGCGTCGATATCGGCGCGGATGCCGAGCGTGCGGGTGCTGTCGCCATTGCGGAGTGTGGCGACGACACCGGTTCCGGCCAGTCCCCGGTTGACCTCATAACCCATTGCCGCCAACTGTTCGGCGATAAAATCCGACGTTTTGAACTCCGAAAGGCCGATTTCAGGGTTTCGGTGCAGGTGGCGGCGAATGGCCACCACATCCGGCATATGGTTGGCAAAGGATGCGAGATTTGCGGTCTGTCTGGTCATTTTTAAAGTCCCGGGTTCGGCCGTTTTTTCCGGCGCCTTTTGCAAATGACATAGCAGCATATGCAGCCATGCGTAAGGGGCGTAGCCTGCCCGCAAATGCCCCGAAATTCAGCGCTTGCATCGTGCCTCGACAGGTGGCATGGAACTATTGACGTCCTGGGGCATTAGCTTCTTTCGGATGTAGCGCGGGTCTTTCGGTTCGTGTTGCCCTTCAGGTTGTCAACGGGGGATTATCGGACGTTGCGCGAACAGTTTTCGCCATCGGGGAGGGTGCGAAATCCGGTCGGAACGGCATTGCCGGGCCGAACGACGCGATTTTCTTTCCCTCCTAAAAAAAGCCCTGTCCGGGCCGCTCTCCAGCTTCGCAGATATTCCGGAATAAAGACGCTGCAGCATGACACGCCTGCGGATGTTCCGCACTTGACCATCCGTTCCGCACAGCGTCCGGTCCGGTTCACCGAAGGTTCAGGATAAGTCATAAATATAGCGTGGCCCGATTTTCGTGTGTGTTTCCACCACGGACGAAATGCCGGTCAAGTCGAACAAGTTTCCATAAAGTTCAGAATACGAGCCCGATGTCATTTCATATTACCCCGACCGCCGCCGCCCGTGATTCCGAGACGAAGCAGATCGATCACAATGATTCGATCCGCGCGTCCTATATGACGGTGGAGGAACTGCATGATGCGGGCGCCGCGCTTTCGCGCGATGGCGCCGACAGTCTTCCCGGCTTCATGGAGTTCGATTTCTTCGAGCGTCATCGCGAGAACGAGAAGGAAATCCTCAGGGTCTATCGTACCACAGCCGTCGATGCGGAAAATGGCGCGACGATAACGCCGGCGGCGGAATGGCTGCTCGACAATCACTACGTCATCGAAGAGGCGATCCAGGAAGTCCGACGCGATTTTCCGCGCAAGTTCTATCGCCAGCTACCGACGATGACGGTGGGCGGCGTGACGATCCCGCGGGTCATGGCGCTCGGCTGGCTTTATGTCGCCCATACCCACAGCACGGTTTTGCGCGAGAACATGACGGCGCTGGTGGATGGCTACCAGACTTCGAAGACGCTGCAGATCGGCGAATTGTGGGCTTTGCCGTCGATCATCCGTTTCGTCCTCATCGAAAATCTCCGCCGCATCTCCATTCGTGTGGAGCGTTCGCGCCGCATGCGCCAGAAGGCGAATGAGGTCGTCGATGAAATCATCCGTCTGAACGATGCGGAAGCCTCGGCAGCGCTTCTCAAGCAGGTCGATTCGCTGGTCGATGACCCGACTTTCGCGACGCAGTTCCTTTATCGTCTGAGGAACGGTTCGCAGACCTCCGGTTTTGCCGTTGCCTGGCTCGAAGAGCGTCTTCACGCTGCCGGCACCGATGCCGAAAACGTCATGATGTCGGAACATAATCGCCTGGCATCCGGCAATGTGACGATGGGCAACATCGTCAAGAGCCTGCGTGAAATCGACGATACCGAATGGTCGGTGTGGTTCGAGGAAGTCAGCCATATCGACAAGGTTCTGCGCGAAGAGACCGACTACGAGGTTCTCGATTTCGGTTCGCGCAACACCTATCGCAACACGATCGAGCTTCTGGCGCGCCGTTCTCCCAAGACCGAAGTCGAGGTTGCGCGCGCCGCTGTCGAAATGGCGCGTTCGGAGACGCCGGCCGGGGCGGATGAAACCCATCGCGTCAATGTCGGCTCCGTGCTTGTCGGCCAGCGCCGCTTCGAGCTTGAAAAGGCTTTGGGTTACCGGCCGCTGGTGTCGCAGCGCATCGTGCGCTCGATGCGCAAGTTCAACTGGTTGGCAATCGCCGCGCCGGTGCTGCTGATCACTGCGCTCGCCATGCTCGCTGTCGGCTGGTTCCTGGCGCAGGCCGGCATGCCCTGGTATGTTGTGACCGCCTTCCTGCTGATGTTCGCATTGCCGGCCTCCGAAGGCGCGACCGGCCTCTTCAACACGCTCGTCACCTTCTTCGTGAAACCGTTCCGGCTGGTCGGATACGAGTTCAAGAACGGCATCCCGCAGGATGCGCGTACATTGGTCGCCGTGCCCTGCATGCTGACCAGCCGCGACAGTGTCGACGAGATGATGCGCAATATCGAAGTGCATTATCTCGCCAATCCGCATGGCGAGATTTACTTCTCGCTGGTGAGCGACTGGCGCGATGCGCAATACGAGCAGTCCGACGATGACCTCGAGATTCTCGATTATGCCAAGCGCGAGCTTGCGGCGCTGAACAGCCGTTATGCCTTTGATGGCAAGACGCGCTTTTACCTGCTGCATCGCCGCCGCCTCTACAATCCGGCCGAAGGCTGCTGGATGGGCTGGGAACGCAAGCGCGGCAAGCTGCATGAGTTGAACATGCTGCTGCGCGGCGATAAGGATACGACGTTCCTCGGCGGCGCGAACGTCGTGCCGGAGGGCGTGAAATACGTCATGACGCTGGATGCCGATACGCGCCTGATGCGCGATGCGGTGACCAAGCTCGTCGGCAAGATGCACCACCCGATCAATCGCCCGGTAATCGATCCGGTATCCGGACGGGTTGTCGAAGGCTACGGCCTGCTGCAGCCGCGCGTAACGCCTTCGCTGACGACCGGCAAGGACGCCTCCGTCTTCCAGCGCGTCTTCTCGATCAACCGCGGTATCGATCCTTACGTCTTTACCGTTTCCGACGTCTATCAGGACCTGACCTCCGAAGGTACCTTTACCGGCAAGGGCCTTTACGATGTGGATGCCTTCGAGGCGGCGCTGAAGGGCCGTATCGAGGAAAACTCCATCCTCAGTCACGATCTGCTCGAAGGCTCCTTTGCGCGCTGTGCGCTGGTGACCGATGTGGAACTGGTGGAGGACTTCCCGACCCGTTACGAGGTGGAAGTGTCGCGCCAGCATCGCTGGGCGCGTGGCGACTGGCAGCTTCTGCCCTTTATCCTCGATCGTGCCCGCGGCGTTACCGCCATCGGCCGCTGGAAGATGGTCGACAATCTGCGTCGCTCGCTGACGCCGATCGCCTGGTTCTTCGCCTCTATCCTCGGCTGGTATTTCATGGATCCGCTCGGTGCGCTGATCTGGCAGATCCTGCTGATCTTCTCGCTGTTCGTCGCGCCCACGCTTTCCCTGCTGTCCGGCCTCGTGCCGCGCTCCACCGATATCGTACCGCAGGCGCATTTCCATACCATCTGGTCGGAAATCCGCGCCACCAACGCACAGGTTGCGTTGCGCATCGTCTTCATCGCCGATGCCGCCTGCATGATGACGGATGCGATTGCCCGTTCGCTTTACCGCCTGCTCGTCAGCCACAAGCTGATGCTGGAATGGCGTACCGCCGCCAGCATGCAGTCGAGCGCGCAGGGCAGCATCGTCGACTATTATCGCCAGATGTGGCATGCGCCCGTGGTGGCGATGCTTGGCCTGCTGTTTGCGGCGCTGCCGGGCGATAACGCTTTCCTGATCGGCATTCCATTCACGCTGCTCTGGGTTCTGTCCCCCGCCGTTGCCTGGTATGTCAGCCAGTCGGCTGAAACCGAAGACCGGCTGTTCGTTTCGGAACACGTCTCCTTCGAGCTTCGCAAGATAGCGCGCCGCACCTGGCGTTATTACGAGGCTTTCGTGACGCCGCAGGAAAACCACCTGCCGCCGGACAACTTCCAGGAAACGCCGGAACCGATCGTTGCTTCGCGTACATCGCCGACCAATATCGGCGTCTATCTGCTCTCCGTCATCTCGGCACGTCAGTTCGGCTGGATCAGCTTTGCCGATACGCTGGAGCGGATCGAGAACACGATCCAGACTGTCGAGAAGATGGAAAAATATCGTGGCCATCTCTACAACTGGTATCACACCGACACCTTGCAGACGCTTGGACCGCGCTATGTTTCGGCGGTGGACAGCGGCAACCTCGCCGGTCACCTTATTGCGGTTTCGTCTGCCTGCCGTGATTGGGCAGAAGCGCCGTCCGCGCATCTTCAGGGTAATCTGGACGGTATCGGCGATCTTGCCGGCATTCTGCGCGAAACGCTGAAGGCGCTGCCCGACGACCGCAAGAACCTGCGCCCGCTGCATCGCCGCCTCGAGGAGCGCATCATCGGCTTCTCGAACGCTCTCGCCTCCGTCAAGCGCGAGCATGAATTCGCCTCGATCCGTGTCATCAATCTCGCGGTTCTTGCGCGCGATATCCAGAAACTCGCAACCAACGTCGATCACGAGGTGAAATCCGCGCAGAGCGCGGAAGTGACGCGCTGGGCGCAATTGCTCGTCGATTGCTGCGAGGCGCATATTTCCGACAGCGCCATCGACCTTACCAATATGGAGCCGCTGCGCCAACGTCTCGCATCGCTGCGCGACCGTAGCCGCAACCTTGCTTTCTCGATGGACTTCACGTTCCTTTACCGCAAGGATCGCCGTCTTCTGTCGATCGGTTACCGCGTCGAAAGCAAGGAGTTGGACGAGGCCTGCTACGACCTTCTGGCTTCCGAATGCCGCTTGACCAGCCTCTTCGCCATCGCCAAGGGCGATCTGCCGACCGAGCACTGGTACCGTCTCGGCCGCCAGGTTGTGCCGATCGGTGCGCAGGGCGCGCTGGTCTCCTGGTCTGGCTCGATGTTCGAATATCTGATGCCGCCGCTTGTCATGCAGGAGCGTCAGGGTGGCATCCTCAACCAGACCAATAATCTGATCGTCAAGGAACAGATGAACCACGGTCGTCGTCTCGGCACGCCCTGGGGCATTTCCGAAGCGGCGTTCAACGCCCGCGATCACAACATGAACTATCAGTACACCAACTTCGGCGTGCCGACCCTTGGCCTCAAGCGTGGCCTTGGCCAGAATGCGGTGATCGCGCCTTATGCATCGATCCTCGCCAGCCAGTATGATCCGGATGGTGCGCTAGAGAACCTCGACAAGCTGCGCAAGCTTGGCGCGCTTGGACAATACGGCTTCCACGATGCGGTGGATTTCACGCCGACACGTGTGCCGGATGGCAAGGTCTGCGCGGTGGTCTACAACTATTATGCCCACCATCACGGCATGTCGATTGCGGCCGTCGCCAACGTCGCCTTTGACGGCGTGTTGCGCGAACTCTTCCACTCCGATCCGGTGATCGAGGCGGCCGAACTGCTGCTGCAGGAAAAGGCGCCGCGCGAAGTGCCGGTCATGAGCGCCAAATACGAGCCGGAAACCCCCGGCAAGGAACAGGCGGACCTGTTGCGTGCGGAAGTTCGTTCCATCACCGACCCGGCCGCGCGCGACCGCGAAGTGGTGTTCCTTTCGAACGGCCATTATTCGACGATGCTGACCTCGACGGGTGCCGGTTATTCGAAGTGGAACGGGCAGGCCATTTCCCGCTGGAAGGCCGATCCGACCGACGACCGCTGGGGCACCTTCATCTTCCTGCGCGACACCACCAATGGACAATGGTGGAGTGCGACGGCCGAGCCGCGCGTTATCGAAGGTGAAAAGACCAAGACTATCTTCACCGATGACAAGGCCGAGTTCCACAAGACCACAGGCGATCTGCAAAGCGTTGTCGAATGCATCGTCGCCACCGAGCACGATGCCGAAGGCCGCCGCGTCACCCTGCTCAATGTCGGTTCCGAGGATCGCTATATCGAAGTGACCTCCTATTTGGAGCCGGTCATTGCGTCGGAGGATGACGACAATGCCCATCCGCTGTTCTCGCGCATGTTCGTGCAGACGGAGATCGGCCGCCGTGGTGACGTTATCCGCGCCTGGCGCAACCGTCGTAGCCCGAATGAGCCGGGCACCGTCATTGCGCATCTGGCCGCCGACAATGCCGGCCCGTCGCGCCCGACGGAGTTCGAGACCGACCGCGCCAAGTTCATCGGTCGCGGACGGTCGCTGCGTGAAGCGGCGGCATTCGATGCCGGTGCGACTCTCTCCAGCACCGATGGTTTCACGCTTGATCCGATCCTGTCGCTGCGCCGCACCGTGCGCGTGCCGGCGGGCAAGAAGGTGAGCGTGATCTTCTGGACGATCGCCGCGCCGAGCCGCGAGGAAGTCGACAAGGCAATCGACCGTTATCGTCATCCGGACGCCTTCGCGCATGAACTCGTGCACGCCTGGACGCGCACGCAGGTACAGATGCGCCATGTGGGCGTTACCTCGCAGCAGGCGGCCGCTTTTCAGCATCTCGGCCGTTATCTGACCTATCCCGACATGCATCTGCGGGCGGATTCGGAAACGCTGAAAACGGGTCTCGCTTCGCAACGCGCTTTGTGGCCGCTTGCGATTTCGGGCGATTTCCCGATCTTCAGCCTGCGCATCAACGACGATATGGACATGGATATCGCCCGTGAAGCGCTGAGCGCCCATGAATATCTGCGTTCACGCGGCGTGATCTTCGATCTCGTCATCGTCAACGAACGGGCTGCGTCCTATGCGCAGGACATGCAGCATGCACTCGATCATATTTCCGAGGCGCAGCGCCGCATCAATCCCGCCGATGGCGGACGTCCGCACGTCTTCTCGGTGCGCCGCGACCTGATGGATGAAGAGACGTGGAGCGCGCTTCTCGCCGCTTCCCGCGTCGTTCTCCATGTGCGCAACGGCAAGATCGTCGACCAGATCAACCGTGCGGTATCGCTGTTTGCGGCCCATCGCGGCCCCGACGGCACGAGCGATGCAGCACAGGCCCGCCTGCCTGTTCCGGTCTTCCCTGTGGCGGAGCCGGTGGAGGATGCGGGCGATCTCGATTTCTGGAACGGTTTCGGCGGTTTTGCCAGAAGCGGTCAGGAATATGTCGTGCGCCTCAATGGCGGGCAGTCCACGCCGCATCCATGGATCAACGTCATCTCGAACGAGAATTTCGGCTTCCACATTTCGGCCGAAGGCGCCGGTTTCAGCTGGAGCCGCAATTCGCGCGACTATCAGCTGACGCCCTGGAGCAACGATCCGGTCATCAACCGGCCGGGTGAGGCCTTCTATGTCGCCGATGTGGAGACAGGAAAGCTCTATACGCCCTGTGCCGCGCTTTCGCGCGATCCCGAAGCCATGTTCGAAACCCGCCACGGTCTCGGTTACTCCGTGTTGACGGGCGTGGCCGATACGCTGGAGGTGGAGCTGACGCAGACCGTGGACCGTGAAAAGCCGGTCAAACTCTCGCAGGTCATCGTTCGCAACAAGGGTTCGAAAAGCCGCCGTCTGAAGGTCTATGCCTATGTGGAATGGGTGCTCGGCAATAACGGCCAGAAATCTGCGCCGTTCATCCTGAGCAGGCACGATGCCGGCAACAACGCGATCTTCGCGTCGAACCCCTACAGCATCGACTACAGCGCCCGCACGGCGTTCCTGACACTCGACAGCGAGGCGAGCGGGTTTACCACCAGCCGTCGGGAATTCATCGGCCGCTTCGGGTCGGCGCAGGCGCCGCAGGGCATCGTGTCAGGTGCCGCACTCAGCGGCAGCACGGAGGTCGATGGCGATCCCTGTGCCGCGCTGATGCAGGAAATCCACCTGAAGCCTGGCGAAGAACGGCACATGACCTTCATTCTCGGCGATGCCGACAATGCGGAAGAGGCCGAGGCGCTGGTGAAGGATGTTCGTAAGGCGGACTTCCAGACGGTGCTGGATGAGAGCAAGGCGTTCTGGACGGGCTTTACCGGCCAGTTGCAGGTTTCCACGCCCGATTCCGGCTTCAACCACATGGTCAACAACTGGCTGCCCTATCAGGCGCTGGCATGCCGCATTCTGGCGCGTACTGCCTTCTACCAGTCGAGCGGTGCTTTCGGCTTCCGCGACCAGTTGCAGGATACGCTGGCCTTCCTGCTCTACCAGCCGGATCTCGCCCGCAAGCAGATCCTGCGTGCGGCAGGCCGCCAGTTCCCGGAAGGCGATGTGCAGCACTGGTGGCTGCCGCTGACGGGCGCCGGTGTTCGTACCACCATTTCGGACGATGTGGTCTGGCTCGCTTATGCAATCAACCAATATGTCTCGGCCACGGGCGATGCTGCCATCCTCGATGAAAGCATCCCCTTCCTGAAGGGTGCGGCGTTGATGCCCGGCCAGCATGACGCTTTCTTCCAGCCGGAAACCAGTGACAGATCCGCCACGCTTTACGAGCATGCGGCGCTGGCGCTCGATCTTGCCATTCATCGCACTGGCGAAAATGGCCTGCCGCTGATCCTGGGCGGCGACTGGAACGACGGCATGAACCGTGTCGGTGTGGGCGGTAAGGGCACGAGTGTCTGGCTTGGCTGGTTCCTGTCCGGAGCGTTGCGCGATTTCATCGAGATTGCAGAAAAGCGTGGCGATACCGACCGCGTCGGCAAATGGGCGGCGCACCGGGAAAAGCTGCGCAATGCGCTGGAAACAGCGGGTTGGGATGGCAGCTACTACCGGCGCGGTTATTTCGACGACGGCACGCCGCTCGGTTCCGCCGAAAGCGAGGAATGCCGGATCGATTCGCTCGGCCAGAGCTGGAGCGTTCTCTCCGGCGAAGGCGAAGAGGCTCGGTCGCGGCAGGCAATGGATGCCGTCATGGAGCATCTGGTCGATGAGCAGACTGGCATTATCCGGCTGTTCACGCCGCCCTTCTCGCGTGCGCCGCATGATCCGGGCTACATCAAGGGATATCCGCCGGGTGTGCGCGAAAACGGCGGACAATATACCCATGCGGCGACCTGGGTGGTTCTTGCCCTTGCGAAGCAGGGTAGGGCGCAGGAGGCATGGAACTGCTTCAAGCTGCTCAACCCCGTCAATCATGCGCTCGATGCGGCAGCATCGGAAACCTATCGGGTCGAACCCTATGTGGTGACTGCGGATGTCTACGGTGAAGGTGCTTATGCGGGCCGTGGTGGCTGGAGCTGGTACACGGGTTCCGCCGGCTGGCTCTACCGCGCCGCTGTCGAGGGTATTCTCGGCATCACCCGCACCGACGGCAAGCTGCATATTTCGCCGTCGCTGCCGGAGGACTGGAGCGGTTTCTCGGTAAAGATCACGCTCGACGGTAAGGCCAGGGATATCGTCGTAAGCCGCAAGGCCGATACGGCGGAAGTCTCCGTTTCCGTCGATGGCAAGGCCCTGTCGGCAGGTGATCGGGTGATCCCCTTCGACTGAGCCGATCAGGTCTTCGTTCGCCTTTAAACTCAGGCTCCCGTGATAACGCGGGGGCCTGAATCTTTATGGGGCTACCCTCCCCTCCGACTCTGTCTATGGGCGGATCATGGAACGGACTGGGGCTTCCTTCGCAGCGTCGGCTGGAAGCTCCCGCAGCACCGAGATAGGGTCATATTGGCGAAGGTTTTGATGGCGCGGTGCCGGATCGTCCGGTGCGGACTGTCGTCAGTCTTTCCTAGAAAAGCAGCAGTCGCGAATAGTCGGTCGATTGGAAGGGAGTTATCTTGCAATTCAGCGCATCTTTCACAGAACTTGCACTGCTGGCGTTGCTCGCCATTCTTTCCCTGGCGTTGTCGTGTTGGCTGGCGCGTTACCCACGGAAAACGAGCGTCGGAATAATGCTTGGCGTGGTGCTCGGAGTTTTCCTGACCAATCTCGCAGCAGGTATTGTCGCCTTTCTGGGAAATCTCCTTCCCTTCGGGCAGATCGATTTCTGGCTGGCAAGTTCCCTGACCGGAATTCTTCGATAGGCGACCTGTGATCTGGCGGGGCTGTCCGGAAGCGCACAAAGAAAAAGGGCGGACAACATGCTGTCCGCCCTGTCTTCATTCCGTCAGCCAGACCCTCAGGAGGCAATGGCCTTTGGCCGGGGCTGCTGGTTTTCGTCTTCCGTCAGCAGGCCGCTGGTGCGCAGCAGCGAGGTAAAGCGTCCGCCACGCTGGCTCAGCTCATCGAAAGTACCCTTTTCGATGATCCGGCCCTGATCGAGGAAGAGCACGAGATCGGCATCGCGGACCGTGGAAAGGCGGTGGGCGATGATGAAGGTTGTACGGTTCTTTCTCAGCGCGTCGACAGCGGCCTTCACCCGAGCTTCCGTTTCCACATCCAGCGCACTGGTCGCTTCATCCAGAACCAGAATGGGAGCGTTCTTCAGTATGGCGCGGGCAATGGCGATGCGCTGGCGCTCGCCGCCGGACAGGCGGTTGCCGCGTTCACCCACCTGGGTCAGATAGCCGTTGATGCGGCTGTCGATGAAATCCGTCGCCGCTGCGGCTGCCGCTGCTTCCACCACTTCCGCATCGGTGGCCGATTCACGGCCGAGGCGGATGTTTTCGCGAATGGAGCGGTTCAGCAGGCCGGCATCCTGAAACACGGTGGCGATGGAGTTGCGGAGCGAATTTTTCGTCACCGTCGAAATATCGGTCCCATCGATCAGGATCTGGCCGGAATCGGGATCGTAGACCCGCTGCAGGAGATTGATGAGCGTGGTCTTGCCGGCGCCCGTCGGTCCGACGATCGCGACTGTCTCGCCGGCCTTGGCCGTGAACGAAACGTCGTGAACGCCCTGCTTGGTGTTGGCGAAACCGAAATTGATGTTGCGGAACTCCACGGTGCCGGAGACATTCGACAATTCGCGCGCATCGCCCGGCTCTTCCCGTTCCTTGACAGAATCTTCCAGTACGAAGAAATCCTCAAGCTTGGCGCGGGCTTCGAAAATCTGCGTCACGAATTGGCGCATCTGGTCCAGACGGCCGATCAGGAGATTAGCGAAACCGATGAAGGCGATGACATCGCCGACGCGCAACTCGCCATTCTTCACCAGCACGGTGCCGATGACGAGGATGATCATCATCGAAACGGTGGAGGCCGTGCGGTTCAGGGCACTGGCGAAGGCCCACCAGTCGAGCACCGGATATTGCGCGCTCAGCAGCTTTTCGGTGAAAGATTTCAGCGCCTTCGTTTCGGCCTCGATGCGGTTGTAGCTGTGCAGCACCGAGACGTTGCTGATGGAATCGCTGACATGGGCAAAAACGCTGTGATAGTGTTCTTCGACCGAAGCCTGGCCGTCCTTGGTGCGGCCCATCACCCACTTGCCGATGAACCAGTAGACGATACCGAGGCCGATCAGCACGAAGCTGAGGCGCAGGTCCATGGACATGGCGGTCGGGACGAGCAGCACCAGTGCGACGAAGGTGGCCAGATGCGTGCGCATGAATTCGAGCCACAGGCCGAACAGCGTTTCGCTGGCGCGCAGCAGCGTGTGGAGGGCATTGGATGTGCCGCGCTGATGGTGCCAGGAAAGAGGCATCGAGATGATGCGCCCGAAGGCTTCTGTCAGCAGCGAAGCGCGCCGGCCATGGGCCAGCCGGTCCGCCTCGCGGGCGACAGCCACATAAGCGACAGTGTTGAAGACACCGAAACCCGCCCAAAGAATGAGAATGGGCGTGACGTTGGTGCCGGAAGAGATGGCGTCGATGATCCGGCCGAACAGCACCGGTTCGGCGATGGTGATCGCTGCAAGAATGACGTTGGCGATGACGACCACCGTCACCCGCCATTTATGTACGGTCAGATAGCGCAGAGCGCGTGTGTAAACCTGAAACAAGGTCAAATTTTCAATCCAGTCCGAGCGTCTTTTTCGAGCGGTTGTTTGTTCGGTCTCAAGGCAAGTTATTTTAGCAAGGTTGCATGAGACGGCGAAATTTGTGTAATTATCGCTCTTTCTGTCTGAATGGCGGCTTAACAGATTGACCGCGCGTGCGAACCGAAAAAAAACCGAACCCGATGTTTCCCGGGGCCTGCCGTCACAAGATTTCGCATCTTCGTTTCAGGGATTGCTAACGACGATATGTTCAATCTCAACCGACCGGCGCCCGAGTAACATGACGTCATCGCGGGACCACGTCCTTCGTGTCATTCCCTTCAAGCCAAGCTCCGGACCACGTGTCTTTATGCATGATATTCTTCACTTCATCTCTGCGTGTTACCAGACGGGAAGCGCCGACCGCGTTCGTTCCGAATTTGCGACGCTCATTCGCGAATACGGTTTCGAATATTTTCTTGTCAGCAGGCGGATGACCGGGGAGCTCGCCTCCCCCGGACACATTCTTGCGCAACATCTGCCCGAAGGCTGGCTGGAGGTCTACAGGGCCAAGAAATACAATCTCGTCGATCCCGTCCGCAAGGTGATCGGCATGGTGCACAAGCCGTTTCAGTGGAAGGAAGCGCTGGAGGGCCTGCCACGTGCGATGCATCGCAAAAGGGCGAGCGTCTTTTTCCACGATGCCGGCCGGTACGGTCTGCAGGGTGGTTACGCCTTTCCCGTGCATGGCCGTGCGGGCTTCATCGGTGCGGTCTTCATTGGCGGTCAGGATCGGCAATTGCCCTCTTTGCAGGTGGAACTTCTGGATGCGGCCACGCGTGCCGTGTTCTGGCGCCTGCTCGATCTTTCCGGTCAGTCCCACGGCTTCAGCAATGCTCCTGACGTTTCCGCTCTCGAGCTTACGAGGCGCGAAATGGAGGTGCTGACGCTGATGGCGGACGGCATGACCTCCACCGAAATTGGACGCCAACTATCGATCTCCAACCACACGGTCGATTGGTATATCAACGGAATTCAGCGCCGTTTCAGCGCAAAGAACCGGCAGCATACAGTAGCGCTTGCTTTTCGTCATGGTTTGCTGAGCTAGCGCAAACAGGACAGTTCTCGCCGGAATTGCCCTTTCCAAGACCGGGTTTTGCTGCTTAATTCCGCAGTGCAGCAGAAATTTTGTTTTGGCGTGTGGGGAGACCGTCTTGAAAATATCGAAAATACTTGTTGCCAACCGATCCGAAATTGCGATCCGCGTTTTCCGGGCAGCGAACGAGCTTGGGATTAAAACCGTTGCGATTTGGGCGGAAGAGGACAAGCTGTCTTTGCACCGCTTCAAGGCGGACGAATCCTATCAGGTCGGCAGGGGGCCGCATCTCGCCAAGGATATGGGGCCGATCGAGAGCTATCTTTCGATCGAGGAGGTTATTCGCGTAGCCAAGCTCTCCGGAGCGGACGCGATCCATCCCGGTTACGGTCTTCTGTCTGAAAGCCCCGAATTCGTGGAGGCCTGCAACAAGGCCGGTATCACCTTCATCGGACCGACGGCGGATACCATGCGCCAGCTCGGCAACAAGGTGGCTGCGCGCAATCTGGCGATCTCGGTTAACGTTCCCGTTGTTCCCGCTACCGATCCGCTGCCCGACGATATGGCGGAAGTGGAGCGCATGGCCGAAGAAATTGGCTATCCGGTCATGCTGAAAGCCTCCTGGGGCGGCGGCGGACGCGGCATGCGCGCCATCCGCAGACGAGAAGATCTGGCCCGAGAGGTGACGGAAGCCAAGCGCGAGGCGAAGGCCGCCTTCGGCAAGGACGAGGTCTATCTGGAAAAGCTGGTCGAGCGTGCTCGCCACGTCGAAAGCCAGATTCTCGGCGATACGCATGGCAATGTCGTGCATCTGTTCGAGCGTGATTGTTCGATCCAGCGCCGCAATCAAAAGGTGGTCGAGCGTGCGCCCGCGCCTTATCTCACCGAAGCGCAGCGTCAGGAACTTGCTGCCTACTCCCTGAAGATCGCTGCCGCGACCAGCTATATCGGCGCCGGCACGGTCGAATATCTGATGGATGCCGATACCGGCAAATTCTACTTCATCGAGGTCAATCCGCGCATCCAGGTGGAGCATACCGTCACCGAAGTCGTGACCGGTATCGATATCGTCAAGGCGCAGATCCATATTCTTGAAGGCGCTGCCATCGGCACCGCGGAATCCGGCGTGCCGCGCCAGGAGGATATCCGTCTCAACGGCCATGCGCTGCAGTGCCGTATCACCACTGAAGACCCGGAACATAACTTCATTCCGGATTACGGCCGTATCACCGCCTACCGTTCCGCCTCTGGCTTTGGCATCCGTCTGGATGGCGGCACTTCCTATACCGGCGCTGTCATCACCCGCTATTACGATCCGCTGCTCGTCAAGGTAACGGCCTGGGCGCCGCAACCGGATGAAGCGATCAACCGCATGGACCGCGCGCTGCGCGAATTCCGTATTCGCGGCGTGGCAACGAACCTCACCTTCCTCGAAGCCATCATCGGTCACGACAGTTTCCGCAACAATACCTATACGACCCGCTTCATCGATTCGACGCCGGAACTGTTTGCGCAGGTCAAGCGTCAGGACCGCGCCACCAAGCTCCTGACCTATCTTGCCGACGTGACCGTCAACGGCCACCCGGAAACCAAGGGTCGCGCCAGGCCGTCCGAAAAGGCGGCAAAGCCCGTCGTTCCTTATATCGATGCGCCGACGCCCGATGGCACCAAGCAGTTGCTGGACAGGCTTGGTCCGAAGGGCTTTGCGGACTGGATGCGCAATGAAAAACGCGTTCTGGTCACCGATACGACCATGCGCGACGGGCACCAGTCGCTTCTGGCCACCCGCGTTCGCACCCATGATATTGCCCGCGTCGCCAGCGTTTACGCCAAGGCGCTGCCGCAGCTTCTCTCGCTGGAATGCTGGGGCGGGGCGACGTTCGACGTTTCCATGCGCTTCCTGACGGAAGACCCATGGGAGCGTCTTGCGCTGATCCGCGAAGGCGCGCCGAACCTGCTGCTGCAGATGCTTCTGCGCGGCGCGAACGGCGTCGGATACAAGAATTATCCGGACAATGTCGTCAAATATTTCGTCCGTCAGGCTGCAAAGGGCGGCGTCGATCTTTTCCGCGTCTTCGACTGCCTGAACTGGGTGGAGAATATGCGCGTCTCGATGGATGCGATTGCCGAGGAGAACAAGCTCTGCGAGGCGACCATCTGCTATACCGGCGATCTGTTGAATTCGGCTCGTCCAAAATACGATCTCAAATATTATACCAACCTTGCCGCCGAGCTTGAAAAGGCCGGGGCTCATATCATCGCCGTGAAGGACATGGCGGGCCTGTTGAAACCGGCCGCCGCCAGGGTTCTGTTCAAGGCGCTGCGTGAGGCGACCGGTCTGCCGATCCATTTCCACACCCACGATACCTCGGGCATTTCCGCCGCGACCGTTCTTGCGGCCGTGGATGCCGGTGTCGATGCCGTCGATGCTGCAATGGATGCCTTCTCCGGCAATACGTCGCAGCCATGCCTTGGCTCGATCGTGGAGGCGCTGGCGGGGTCGGAACGCGATACGGGTCTCGATACCGAATGGATCCGCCGCATTTCCTTCTACTGGGAGGCCGTGCGCAACCAGTATGCCGCCTTCGAGAGCGATCTCAAGGGACCGGCCTCGGAAGTCTATCTGCATGAAATGCCTGGCGGCCAGTTCACCAACCTCAAGGAACAGGCGCGTTCGCTGGGTCTCGAAAGCCGCTGGCACGAGGTGGCTCAGGCCTATGCCGACGCCAACCGCATGTTCGGCGATATCGTCAAGGTGACGCCGTCCTCCAAGGTCGTCGGTGATATGGCGCTGATGATGGTCAGCCAGGATTTGACGGTGGCCGACGTTGAAAACCCTGATCGTGAAGTGTCTTTCCCGGAATCGGTGGTGTCTATGCTGAAGGGCGATCTTGGACAGTCGCCCGGCGGCTGGCCGGCAGCCCTGCAGAAAAAGGCGCTGAAGGGCGAAGCGCCCTATACGGTTCGTCCGGGTTCGTTGCTGGAAGATGCTGATCTCGATGCCGAACGGAAGGTGATCGAGACCAAGCTGGAGCGTAAGGTCGACGATTTCGAGTTCGCGTCCTATCTGATGTATCCGAAGGTCTTCACGGATTTCGCGCTGACAGCCGAGACCTATGGGCCGGTTTCGGTGCTGCCCACCCATGCCTATTTCTACGGCATGGAGGATGGCGAGGAACTGTTTGCCGATATCGAACGCGGCAAGACGCTGGTCATCGTCAATCAGGCCTCGTCCGGCACGGATGACAAGGGCATGGTGACGGTGTTCTTCGAGATCAACGGTCAGCCACGCCGCATCAAGGTGCCGGATCGTGCCCATGGCGCTTCCGGCTCTGCCGTGCGCCGCAAGGCCGAACCCGGCAATGCCGTCCATATCGGCGCGCCGATGCCGGGCGTGATCAGCCGCGTCTTCGTCAACCAGGGCCAGGAGGTCAAGGCCGGCGACGTGCTGCTTTCCATCGAGGCCATGAAGATGGAAACCGCGCTTCACGCCGAACGCGACGGCAAGATCGCCGAAGTTCTGGTGCGCCCCGGCGACCAGATCGATGCGAAGGATCTGTTGATCGCTTACGGGGAATAAAGCCGTATCCGATCATTGATGCAGTGTCAGACGCCCGCCTCTCGGCGGGCGTTTTTTGTTGCGCGGCCGTAAAAACTCGAATATGCATGTTCGTGCACGTTTATTCCGGTTTATGCATGGGTTTCGATGAGCGATCATTTTGTCAGCGAGCGGCAGGCGCTCATCCTTGCGCAGTTACGGCAAAGCGGCCGGGTGCTGGCGCAGGATCTCGCGCAGAATTTCGGCGTTTCCGAAGACACCGTGCGCCGCGACCTGCGTGAGATGGCAGCCCGGGGCGAATGCCTGCGGGTTTATGGCGGGGCGTTGCTTTCCGACAGCAAAACGGTGCCCCTGAAGACGCGCATTGCCGAGGATGCGGACCGCAAGGCCCTGCTGGCGCGGGTGGTTGTCCCGCTTCTCGAACCGGGCATGGTCGTCTTCATCGATGCCGGTTCCACCAATCTCGCCATTGCAAGGGCGCTTCCCGCCGGGCTCAACCTGACGGTGGTGACGAATACGCCCGCCATTGCCGCTGAACTGACGGGGCGGGCCGATATCGATCTGGTGCTGATCGGCGGCAAGGTCGATCCGGCCGTAGGTGCGGCGATCGACGCCATGGCGCTTCGGCAGCTCGAACTGATGCGGCCCGATCTCTGCATTCTCGGTGTCTGCGGCGTTGCGGCCGAGACGGGTCTGTCGGCCGATGTTTTCGAGGATGCGGTGTTCAAGCGGCTTGCCTGCAGCGCCAGCCAGCGGATTGTCGCCGCCATTACCACGGAAAAGCTCGGCCACAGGGCAGCTTTCCATGTGCATGATTTTTCTCCACCTCTTTCCCTCGTGCTGGAACTGGATGCCGACCGTGCATTCGTCGAGGCGCTGTCGGCAAAGGGCGTACAGGTTTATTGCGGCGAAGATGACGCCGTTCAGTTTTCTCATGGTCAAGTCTGAAGGATATTGCCGATGAATGGCCCCACGACATTTTCGCCGACAGGCATACGCTCGTCCTATCTGACGCGGCACAGGCTGGGCGTTTCCCTGCTGTTCTTGATGAACGGTTTCATGATGGGGTCATGGGCGCCCAAGATTCCGGAATTTGCGGCGCGCCTGTCCCTCAGTGAGAGCGCGCTCGGCCTGATCATTCTGGTCTTCGGCATCGGTTCGCTGGTTTTCATGCCGATTGCCGGTTCGCAGATCGCCCGTTTCGGCTCACGTACGGTGAGCCTCGTCACCGCGGCGATCTTTTTGCCGACCCTGCTTTTCATTTCCTGGGCGGGCACGGTGTGGGCCGGGGTGATTGCGGTGTTTCTGTTCGGCGGGCTGACGGGGGCGATGGATGTCGCCATGAACGCCAATGCGGTAGCGGTGGAACGGGATATGCGCCGCGCCATCATGTCGTCGTGCCACGCCTTCTGGAGCCTTGGCGGCCTGATCGGCGCCGGTCTTGGCGGTTATCTCATCACGGCCATCGGTGTGCAGGGACATGCCATTGCGCTAACCGTCATCGCGCTCGTGCTGCTGGTCATCGCGTGGCCGCGCGTCCTTGCGGATCGTCCGCATCCGGAGGAAGAGCGCCCGAAAGGCGGCCTGCCGCTGACGCCGCTGCCGTGGATCATCGGCCTGATGGCACTGTTCTCGATGATTCCTGAAGGCGCTATCCTCGACTGGGGCGCTCTTTATCTGCGCAATGAACTCGGTGCTTCGGTATCGCAGTCCGGTTTCGCTTTCGCGGCTTTTTCCATGACCATGGCGGCCATGCGGTTTGCCGGCGATCTGGTGCGTGACCGCTTCGGCGCCGTGACGACCCTGCGCTTCTGTTCGGCCATGTCGATTATCGGTCTCATGATTGCCGGTCTTGCGGGAAATTCCACTATTGCGATCATCGGCTTCGCGATTGCCGGCATCGGCATTTCCAACATGGTGCCGATTGCCTTTTCCGCCGCCGGCAACATGCCGGGACTGGCGCCCGGCATTGGTCTCTCGGTGGTCACCACCATGGGCTATTCCGGTATTCTGGTGGCGCCGTCCGCCATCGGCTTTATTGCCGAGCATACCGGCCTTGCCAGCGTCTTCATCGCCCTGCCGCTCTTGCATGTGGTGGTTCTGTTGCTTTCGCGGCTCGCCCGCCATGCGGATGGCGCGGGCAAGGAATAGGCGTCTCGAATTTTGCCATGATTGCGGTAAAGTAGAAGCTCTCATGCGTTGGGTGTTGACAAGCAGGCTTGCCTGTTTCACCTCAATTGCCAGACCTTGCCGCAAGCTCCAGAGACCGCCATGACGTCACATGCCGATTACGATCCCAAGCCCCGCCGCGCATCCGTCGCCGTAGACGTGGGCGGTGTCATCGTCGGTGGCGGCGCGCCCGTCGTCGTGCAGTCGATGACCAACACCGATACGGCGGATATCGACGCCACCGTGCAACAGGTGGCGGCGCTCTTCCGGGCCGGTTCGGAAATCGTGCGCATCACCGTCGACCGCGACGAGAGCGCGGCCGCCGTGCCGAAGATCCGCGAGCGGCTGCTGCGTCTTGGGCTTGATGTGCCGCTTGTCGGCGATTTCCATTATATCGGCCACAAGCTTCTGGCTGATCATCCTGCCTGCGCCGAAGCGCTGGCGAAATACCGCATCAATCCGGGCAATGTTGGCTTCAAGGACAAGAAGGACAAGCAGTTCGGCGAGATCGTCGAAATGGCGATCCGCTACGACAAGCCGGTGCGAATCGGCGTCAACTGGGGGTCGCTCGATCAGGAACTTCTGACGACGCTGATGGACAAGAACAAGGAGCAGGGTTTCCCTCTCTCCGCCCGTCAGGTCACGCGTGAGGCCATTGTTCAGTCGGCGCTGATTTCCGCCGAGCTTGCCGAAGAGATCGGCCTGCCGCGCAACCGCATCATCCTGTCGGCCAAGGTCAGCCAGGTGCAGGACCTGATCGCCGTTTATTCTATGCTGTCGGAACGCTCCGACCACGCCCTGCATCTCGGCCTCACTGAAGCGGGCATGGGCTCCAAGGGCATCGTCGCCTCATCCGCCGCCATGGGTTATGTGCTGCAGCACGGCATCGGCGATACGATCCGCGTCTCGCTGACGCCTGAGCCGAATGGTGACCGCACCCGCGAAGTGCAGGTGGCGCAGGAATTGCTGCAGGTTATGGGTTTCCGTCAGTTCATTCCGGTCGTTGCGGCATGTCCCGGCTGCGGGCGCACCACTTCCACCGTCTTTCAGGAACTTGCCCAGAACATCCAGAACGACATTCGCAAGAACATGCCGATCTGGCGTGAGAAATATCCGGGTGTCGAGGCGCTCAACGTTGCCGTCATGGGCTGTATCGTCAACGGCCCCGGTGAAAGCAAACATGCCGATATCGGCATTTCCCTGCCCGGAACCGGCGAAAGCCCCGCAGCGCCCGTTTTCATCGACGGTGAAAAGGCGTTGACCCTGCGTGGTCCCAATATCGCCGCCGATTTTGAAGCGCTTGTGATCGATTACATCGAAAAGCGTTTTGGCCGGAAAGATGCGGCGGAGTAAAGAGTACCGTGAAAAGGCCGGAATTCCACCGTCATACCTCCTGAACCTCTCGGAGCATCAAAACACATGATCAAAAAAATCGCGATCGTCGCCCTTTGCGGGACCTATCTTTCCGCCTGCACCACCACCGATCCCTATACGGGTGAGCAGAAGATGTCGAACACGGCCGGCGGCGCCGGCATCGGCGCCGTGGTCGGTGCTCTGGGCGGTTTGGCTGTCGGCGGTTCGCCGACCGGTCGCCGTAATGCCGCGCTTATTGGTGCGGGCATCGGCGCGCTCGCCGGCGGCGCCATCGGCAATTACATGGATGGCCAGGAAGCCGAGCTTCGCGCCCAGCTTCAGGGAACCGGCGTTTCGGTTACCCGCCGTGGCGACAGCATCGTTCTCAACATGCCGTCGAACATCACCTTCGCGACGGACCAGGATCAGGTCATCCCGCCATTCTATCAGACGCTCGATTCCGTCGCCATCGTGCTGAACAAGTTCAACCGCACGCTGATCGACATCAACGGCCATACCGATTCGACCGGCAGCGCCGGTTACAATCAGGGCCTTTCGGAGCGTCGTGCCGCATCGGTCGCCAATTATCTCGGCGCGCGGGGCGTCGATCAGCGCCGTATTTCGACGCTCGGCTTCGGCCCGTCGCAGCCGATCGCTTCGAATGCAACGCCGGATGGCCGCGCCCAGAACCGTCGCGTCGAAGTGCTGATCTCGCCGCTTAAGGGCTGATTGGATGATGAAAAGCTGAGTGGTAGCCGCTCAGCTTTTTCGTTCAGCGATGAATCTGGCGGCCGCGATGAGAATCGCGGCCTTTTCGCCATAAGGGGCCAGCAGTTCGCTGGCTTCCGCCACTTGCTCCCGCAGCTGGTTGCGCGCCCAGTCCTCGCCGCGCAGCGCTACAAGCGTTCCCTTGCCGCGCGCGGCGTCCTTGCCGGTTGCCTTGCCCATGGTGGCGGCATCGGCCGTCAAATCCAGAAGGTCGTCGGCAAGCTGGAAGGCGAGGCCGATCTTTTCGCCGAAGAGACGCAGCCTTTGCCTTTCGGAAACATCGCTGCCGGCGACGATTGCGCCCGCCTCGCAGGCAAAACGCAGCAGTGCACCGGTTTTCATAGCCTGCAATGTAATGACGCCGGCTTCATCAGGTGCTTTTTTCTCAGCAGCGAGATCGAGCGCCTGGCCGCCGGCCATACCGCCGATGCCCGCCGCGCGGGCAAGCGAAAGTACGAGCGCGGCTTTGCGCTCGGCCGCAAGCGGATTTTCGTCCGATGCGATGATATCGAAGGCAAGCGTCAGCAGGCTGTCGCCGGCGAGAATTGCGGTCGCCTCATCGAATTTGCGATGCACGGTCGGCTGGCCGCGGCGCAGGTCGTCGTCGTCCATGGCCGGCAGATCGTCATGAACAAGCGAATAACAATGGAGGCATTCCAGTGCCGCGCCGACATAAAGGGCGGCTTCGGCATTACCGCCCGCAAGGGCGGCACTTTCGATGACGAGAAAGGGTCGCAGGCGTTTGCCGCCGTTCAACACGCCATGGCGCATGGCGTCGAGCAGGTTTTGCGGGCGCGTGATCTCATCCGCGCGGGCTTCGCCGGAAAGCAGGCGACCAAGCAGGGCTTCGGTTTTTGCCGCGTTTTCGCGCAGCTTCGTTTCGAAATTTGTCATCGCAGCGTCCATGCCGCGCTCTTTGGCATGCCGCGCGAATGCAGGCAAACCTTTTCGTGATTCCAGAGGTGCAACTATTTGAGCGGACTCGCCTTGAAGGCGGCAATGGACTATGAAAGGCTTCAATTGGTGCGGGGCTTTGACGAATATTGAGCAGTACGCCTGAAAGCGACGCAGATTACGCCGTGCTGGCGGAAGACCGGAGCAGTCCGAAGGTGGATTTTCGCACGTTGGCAAAGCGTATCGTCATGACCTTGCTGGCTTTGCTGATCCTGCCCTATCTGCTGATTCCGGTTTATGCGCTGCCGTTCATCCGGCCGGTCTCGACTCTGATGCTCGCCGATCTGGTGACCCTGCAGGGATATGACCGGCGCTGGGTGCCGCTTGAGGATATTTCGCCGCGCCTCGTGCAATCCGTGATGATGTCCGAGGACGGGCAATTCTGTTTCCATGGCGGCGTGGACTGGAACCAGATGCAATCCGTGGTCAGCGATGCGCTTGAGGGGGCTTCCACCCGCGGCGCCAGCACCATTCCGATGCAGACGGCCAAAAACCTGTTTTTATGGAATGGGCGCTCTTTCCTGCGCAAGGGGCTGGAATTGCCGCTGGCGGTTGCGGCCGATTTCGTCTGGTCGAAAAAACGGATGATGGAGATTTATCTCAACGTTGCCGAATGGGGACCGGGCATTTACGGCATCGAGGCTGCCGCCCAGCACCATTTCAAGGTGCCGGCCGCAAAGCTCAGTTCCCGTCAGGCGGCGCTGCTGGCTGTTTCATTGCCCAATCCCATAGACCGCGTCGCCAGCAAGCCGGGACGCGGGCTGCAACGGCTTGCCGGCCTTATCGAACGGCGCGCGCGTGCCTCCGGCGGCTATGTCGGCTGCGTGCTGGATTGACCCCGGCGCGTCGCGTCAGCCTTTCTTGAAAATATAGTCGGTTTCCTGACGCAGGGTTTCACCCGGCCGCAGGATGGCGTGCGGAAAATCCGGGTGGTTGACGGCGTCCGGCCAAATCTGCGTTTCCAGGCAGAAACCGGCAAAGGGGCCGTAATGACGGCCATCGAGGCCGGGAACCGGAACGTCCAGTTTGAAGGCCGAATAAAACTGCACACCGGGTTCGGTGGTGTGAACCTCAAGGGCGATATCGGAGGCCGGCGAATAGGCGCGGGCGACCTTGCGTTTTGCGCGGCGCTCTGGCGACAGGCAGAAATTGTGGTCGTAGAGAACCTGCTCGCCATTCTCCTTGCGCCGCATTGGTGTCGGGTGGCGCAGGTCGAAGACGGTGCCTTCGACGGAGCGGATTTCGCCCGTCGGTATCTGCTTGTCATTGGTGGGCAGGTAAAAATCAGCCGCGATGCTGATCTCATGCCCAAGCGCGGTGTCTGCGCCATCGAGATTGAAATAGGAATGCTGGCAGACATTGGCGATGGTCGGCTTGTCGGTCACCGTTTCATAGACCACCGAAAGTACGCCGCCGTCGAGGATCGTATAGGTGGCCGTGACCGTGCAATTGCCGGGATAACCGGCGCGGCCATCGGGATCGATGATCTGCAGAACCGCGTGGCTTTCGCCATGTTCCATCAGCATCCAGTTGCGCTTGCCCATGCCGTCGCTGCCGCCATGCAGGTGGGTTACGCCCTTTTCATTGAGCTCCAGCTGGTAGTCGTGCCCGTCGATGGAGAACCGCCCGTCGCCGATGCGGTTGGCGTTGCGGCCGGGCGTGGCGCCGAAATAGGAGGAATATTTGTAGTCCTCGAACTTGTCGAAGCCGAGGACGAGCGGCGGCTGGTGGCCTTCAAGGCGCAGATCCTGAATGACAGCGCCCCAGGTGATGACCTTGGCCGTCAGCCCGCCTTTCGAGATGGTGACGCGTTCGACTTTTTCGCCGGTCGCCGTGAAACCGAAATTCTCCCGCGCCGCCGCGTCGCTCATCTCGTCATTCTCCCTGATGTTGCGCATTGCCGGGCGGACGTTGCGTCATTTTCCGGCAATTCGCAATCCCGCAATTCAAAGCATGTCTCCCAAAAGTGCGCCGCGGTTTTGGGACAAAGACATGCTTAAAACAAAAACGAAAGCGCGTCGCATGCGTTCGATAAAACGCGACGCGCTTTACGCGGCCAGTTGCCCGATGGCTTCGAGATCATAGGGTGTCGTCTGGTATATCTCGTTGATCCAGTTGCCGAAAAACAGATGGGCATGGCTGCGCCAGCGGTTGAGCGGGGCGAGCGCCGGGTCGTTGTGTGGAAAATAATCATGCGGAAGCTTGATGGGCACGCCGGCATTCGCGTCACGGAAATATTCGTCGGAAAGCGATGTCGAATCATATTCGACATGGTTGAACATATAGAGCCGGTTGCCCTCTTTCTCATGCACCAGACAAACGCCCATTTCCTCGGATTCCATCAGGATTTCGAGTTTCGGATGTTTTTCGATATCGGCGCGGCGTACTTCCGTCCAGCGCGAGACCGGAACCTGGAAATCATCCGAAAAGCCGTTCAGATAGATCGATGAGGGGCAGAGATTGCGGTGACGATAGACCCCGAAAGCCTTTTCCTTCAGCTCGTGCTTCGGAACGCCGTGGAAATGATAGATGGCGGCCATCGCGCCCCAGCAGACATTGAGCGTCGAATGGACGTTGGTCCGCGTCCATTCGAAAATCTTCTGCATTTCGTTCCAGTAGGTCACGTCTTCATAGGCCAGCGTCTCCACGGGGGCGCCGGTGATGATGAAACCGTCAAACTTGCGGTGGCGCACTTCTTCCCACGTCTCGTAGAAGGACAGAAGATGCTCTTCCGGCGTATTCTTGGCGCGATGGCCGCCGATCCGCACCAGCGACAGCTCCACCTGCAGCGGCGAGGCGCCGACGAGGCGCGCCATCTGGATTTCCGTCTTGATCTTGTTCGGCATGAGGTTGAGAAGCCCGATCTGGAGCGGGCGAATATCCTGCCGGATGGCCGCCGTTTCGGTCATGACCCGCACGCCCTCATGAACGAGGGTCTCAAAAGCGGGAAGCGTATCGGGAATCTTGATCGGCATGTCGAACTCTCTTTTCCGGATCACGTAAAGAACGTTGCGAAAACAAAAAACCGGCAGCGAAATCGCGACCGGTCCCAGGAAATTGCCTTTTTCCTCGACCCTTTAGCGACTTCTTTAAAGTGGCTGCAAGCCGGTCGGCAAATCACCACTGAGGCGTTTCTTAATCCCGAAGCCGGCGAAAATCAATATAGGCCGACTTCATCGGGTTTCCGCTTTCCATTTTTGGCCGAGGTGCGATAAGGCAGGTCATGGATAAAGAGCGCTTCACCATTCTGCTTGGCGGCGATGTCACGGTGACCGATCGTCTGCAAAAGGCGGTCGCGGATAGCCGTGTGATTGCGGCCGATGGCGGCATGCGCCATGCCGGGCCGCTTGGCCTTGCGCCGGAGTTGTGGGTCGGGGATTTCGATTCCGCCAGCAAAGAGTTGCTGGAGGCCTGGCCCGATGTAGCGCGGCAGCCATACCCGGCCGCAAAGGCAGTGACGGATGGCGAGATCGCGGTATCGGAAGCTCTCTCCCGTGGAGCGCATTCGCTGGTGCTTGTCGGTGCGCTTGGAGGCGCGAGAAGCGACCATGCACTTCAGCACCTCCTTTACGCGGTGGCGCTTGCAGAACGTGGTATCGACGTTACGCTGACCTCCGGTGAAGAAGAGGCGCGGCCGCTGCTTGCCGGTTCGCTCGATATCGATCTGCCGCCCGCCTCGCTGTTTTCGGTTGCCGGATTTACCGCCCTTGAGGGGCTCGATATCGCCAATGTGCGTTATCCGCTCACGGATTTTGCGCTTGCTTTCGGTTCGTCCCGCACTATTTCCAATGTCGCGAATGGCGGCCCCGTGCATTTCTCGCTGAAAAGCGGAAAAGCCATCGTGCTCGCCCGCCCTTATGATCTGACCGGAGCCTGACGCCTTGGCACCCCCAATTTTGAAACTCGATGACATCAAGCTGACCTTCGGCGTGACCCCGCTGCTCGATGGCGCCAATCTCCAGGTGGAACCGGGCGACCGCATCTGCCTTGTCGGGCGCAACGGGTCCGGCAAGTCCACCCTGATGAAGATCGCCGCGGGTCTGGTCGAGGCACAGTCGGGCGAGGTTTTCCGGCATCCGGCCGCCACCATCCGTTATCTGGAGCAGGCCCCGGATTTTGCCGGTTACGACACGGTTCAGGCCTATGCCGAAGCGGGGCTCGGACCCGGTGACGATCCCTATCGCGTCACCTATCTTCTGGAGCATCTCGGTCTCACCGGGCAGGAACATCCGGCGAGCCTTTCCGGCGGTGAAGCGCGACGTGCCGCCCTTGCCCGCGTCATGGCGCCGGAACCCGATATTCTGATGCTGGACGAACCGACCAACCATCTCGATTTGCCCACCATCGAATGGCTTGAAAGCGAGCTGCAGCAGACGCGCAGCGCGCTGGTGCTGATTTCCCATGACCGGCGTTTTCTCGAAAAGGTCTCAACCTCGACCGTCTGGCTGGATCGTGGCCAGTCGCGCCGTCTCAATCGCGGTTTTGCCCATTTCGAGGAATGGCGCGACAAGGTGCTGGAAGAAGAAGAGTTGGAGCAGCACAAGCTCGGTAAGGCCATCGAGCGCGAAGAGCACTGGATGCGTTATGGCGTGACCGCAAGGCGCAAGCGCAACATGCGCCGCGTCGGCGAGCTTCAGGCCATGCGTGCGGAATATCGCGGCCACAAGGGACCTCAGGGCACGGTGCAGGCGACCGTTACCGAAGGACGTGAATCCGGCAAGCTGGTCATCGAGGCCGAGGCCATCACCAAGGCTTACGGCGAGCGCGTGATCGTCGCGCCGTTTTCGCTGCGCGTCCATCGCGGCGATTGCATCGGCTTCGTCGGCCCGAATGGAGCCGGTAAAACCACGCTTCTGAAGATGCTCACCGGCCAGCTGGAGCCCGATAGCGGCACGGTGAAGCTCGGCACCAATCTGGAAATCGCGACGCTCGACCAGAAACGCGAGGATCTCAATCCCAACGATACGCTCGCGCATTATCTGACCGATGGCCGCGGCGAAAATCTGCTGGTCAACGGCGAATTGAAGCATGTGACGGGCTACATGAAAGACTTTCTGTTCCAGCCGGAACAGGCTCGCACGCCGATCCGTAACCTTTCCGGCGGCGAGCGCGCGCGCCTTATTCTGGCACGCATTCTGGCGCGGCCGACCAATCTTCTGATCCTCGACGAGCCGACCAACGATCTGGATATCGAAACGCTCGATCTGCTGCAGGAAATCGTTGCGGGCTTTTCCGGCACTGTTATCCTCGTCAGCCACGACCGCGATTTCCTCGACCGCACCGTCACCTCCACCATCGCGCCCGTCAATCCGGATCAGCCGGACGGACGATGGATCGAATATGCCGGTGGCTATTCGGACATGATGGCGCAGCGCAAGGGTGCGGCCGAAGAAAAACGCAAGGCTGAGAAACAGGAAAAGGCGAAGGCCGCACCTTCGGCCTCTGCATCGCAGGATCCTTCAAAGGCCAAGGGCAAGCTTTCCTTCAAGCAGAAATTCGCGCTCGAAAATCTTCCGAAGGAGATGGAAAAGGCGCAAAGCGAAATCGCAAAACGCGAGCAGCGCATGGCCGATCCGGAGCTTTTCACAAAGGACCCGGCGGCCTTCAACACACTCGCGCAGGAAATGTCGAAGCTGCGCGACAAGCTGGAGGCCATGGAAGAAGAATGGCTGGAACTGGAAATGCTGCGCGAGGAACTGGAGGGCTGAAGGCAATCAGTTCCCCGTTTGACCGGTCCTCCTTCGGCCTTTGACAGAAAGGCAGAATTGCCGTTCTATGCCGGCGTTCGTTTGGAGGAGTTGTGAAAATGCGCATGATTTTCGTCAATCTGCCGGTCAAGAATATCGAGACATCAAGGAACTTCTTCACTGCTCTCGGTTTCAGCTTCAACCCGGAATATTCGGATGACCGCACGCTCTGCATGATCGTGGAAGAGAATATCTTCGTGATGCTTCTCCAGGAGGGACGTTTCCGCGATTTCATCAACGGCGACATTGCCGACGCGACCCGAACCACCGAGGTTCTGACCTGTCTTTCCGCCGGAAGCAGGGAGGAAATCGACCGGATGATCGCCACGGCGCTTGCTTCCGGCGGCAGCGGCTGGAAGCCTGTTCAGGACCATGGCTTCATGTATGCCGGCAGCTTTCAGGATCCCGACGGGCACGTCTGGGAACTGGTGCATATGACGGAACAGGGCTGACCTCGGCCATCTTGCCAATAAGGGACGGCGGGACTACACCATCATCTTGATCTAACGGGGTGTCTTTTGCGCTTGGGTGCAAAAGGCTGAGAGGCTTGCCAACCCGAAGAACCTGATCCGGTTCATACCGGCGGAGGGATTAGACGGCTTTAACGCAGGCGGCTATTTCCCGATCGTTTTTTTGAGGAGATACCCGTGCGCCGTCGTCTTTTCCTGAATTCTCTCTTTGCCGCCTCGCTGTTTCTGCCCGGTCTTGCCGTCGCACAGGATAGACAGGAACTGACCGTCTACACCTATGAAAGCTTCGTTTCCGAATGGGGTCCCGGTCCCAAGGTGAAGGAGGCCTTCGAGAAGGTTTGCAACTGCACGGTCAATTTCGTCGGCGTGGCCGATGGCGTGGCGCTGCTCAATCGTCTGAAGCTTGAAGGGGCGGGGTCCAAGGCGGATGTCGTGCTTGGCCTCGACACCAATCTTGTCGCGGAAGCAAAACAGACCGGTCTATTCGATGTCAGCGGCATCGATGCATCGGCGGCCAAAGTGCCGGGCGGCTACACGGACGATGTTTTCATTCCCTATGATTACGGCCATTTCGCTGTCATCTATGATACGCAGACGGTGAAAAGCCCGCCGACGAGCCTGAAAGACCTCGTGGAAGGCGACCCCTCGCAGAAAGTCGTCATTCAGGATCCGCGCACCTCCACGCCGGGGCTTGGCCTTCTGCTATGGGTGAAATCGGTTTACGGCGATAAGGCCCCGGAGGCCTGGGAAAAGCTCAGGAAGCGCATTCTCACCGTTACGCCGGGCTGGTCGGAATCCTATGGCCTCTTCACCAAGGGTGAGGTGCCGATGGTGCTCTCCTACACCACCTCGCCCGCCTATCACATGGTCGCTGAAAAAACGGATCGTTATCAGGCCGCCGCCTTTTCCGAAGGACATTACATCCAGATCGAGGTTTCCGGTCTCCTCAAAAACGCGCCGCACAAGGAACTGGCAAAGCAGTTCCTGGCTTTCACGCTGACATCCGGTTTTCAGGATGCCATTCCGGAAAATAACTGGATGATGCCGGTTGCGGCAACCTCGAAGCCCTTGCCGGAGGCGTTTTCGAAACTCGTGGTGCCGCAGAAGACTTTTCTGATGGATCCGGAAGAGGTGGCGAAGAACCGCAAGGCATGGATCGATGAATGGCTTGCCGCCATGAGCATGAATTGAGGAAGAGGCACACCCGCGCATGATGCTGCGTCGCGATTACCGGCGGTCGATCATTTTCGGAACGGCGGCTTTTGCCGCCGTTTTCCTGTTCATGGCGCTCGCGGCTGCGGCTCTCCTGTCCTTTGATGCCGGCGCGTCCGCTGCCGGCATCATGGATGCCTATACGCTGCGCATTCTGCGTTTCACGCTTTATCAGGCAACGCTTTCCACCCTTCTTTCCATTGTTCTCGGCCTGCCGGTGGCGCTGGCGCTTTGTCGTCGGCGCGAGTTTCCGGGAAGGATCTGGATCATCAGGCTGATGGCGGTACCGATGGGTCTGCCTGTCATCGTTGGCGCCTTCGGTATCATAACCATCTGGGGCAGGCAGGGCGTTTTGAATTCGGCACTCGTTTTTGCCGGGGCGGATGAACCTCTCAGCATTTACGGCCTGTCTGGCATTCTTATTGCCCATGTGTTTTTCAATCTGCCGCTTTCGGTGCGGCTGATGCTGGCCGGGCTGGAGCGCATTCCGGGCGAATATTGGCGCATGGCGGCGAGCCTCGGCATGGGGCCGATTTCGATTTTCCGTTTTATCGAATGGCCGGCGGTCGCGCGTCTCGTTCCCGGCATTGCCGGGCTTGTCTTCATGCTGTGCGCCACCAGCTTCACGCTCGTTCTTCTGTTGGGCGGCGGGCCGGCAGCAACGACGCTGGAGGTGGCGATCTATCAGGCGCTGCGGTTCGATTTCGATCCGCAGCGGGCGATTGCGCTTTCGGTTTTGCAGATTGCCCTCACCGCAATTCTGCTCGGCCTTCTTGCCTTTTTGCCGTCGCCCGAAGCGGAAATTCCCTCGCTTGGCCGTTCCCTTCGCCGTTTCGACGGAAAGGGAATCGGTGCCCGCCTCTGGGATGGCGCGGCAATCGTGTTCGCTGTTCTGCTGATCGGCCTGCCGCTTGTCGCCATAGCAGTCTCAGGTTTGAGGGCCGATCTGCTACGCCTTCTGTCCGCGCCGATTTTCCTGCGCGCGGCGGCGACCAGTCTTGCAATCGCCGCACTATCCGCAGCCCTTGTCGTGCTTTGCTGCATGGCTATCATCGGCGCACGCCAGGCGATAGGCTCCAGACGGCAGGCGGGGCAACCCCTGCGCTTCCTCTCCGCCATGCTGGGGGCAGGGTCTTCGCTGGTGCTTTTGGTGCCCCCAGTCGTATTGGGAAGCGGATGGTTCCTGTTATTGCGGGTTTTCGGCGATGCCAGCTTCTATGCGCCGGTCCTCGTGGCGCTGATCAATATGCTGATGGCTTTGCCGCTTGCCATGCGGGTGCTGGAGCCGGCCTGCACCAGTCATTTCTTGCGCACCGGCCGACTTTCCGCCAGTCTCGGGCTTCAGGGTCTGGCGCGGCTGCGGTTCGCCGATCTTCCGGTTCTGTGGCGACCGCTGGCCATGGCGTTTTCCTTCGCCATGGCCCTGTCTCTCGGCGATTTAGGTGCGGTTGCCCTGTTCGGATCGGAAAGTTTCGTCACCCTGCCATGGCTGGTTTACAGCAATATGGGCAGCTATCGTACCAATGATGCCGCCGGTTATGCCTTCCTTCTCGGTATCGTCTGCCTGCTGCTTGCCGCAGGCGGCGTTGCACGGCAATCCCAATCAGCAAGGGCGAGCATATGACAGGCGATGATTTTGCCGTTGAACTGGACAAGGTCAGGCTGCGGCTTGGAACACAGGATTTCGACCTCGATTGCACATTACCGCAGGGCCGGATAATTGCCGTCGTCGGCGCGTCCGGTTCGGGCAAGTCGACGCTTCTCAACCTCGTCGCCGGTTTCGAGGCGCCGGATTCCGGCCGCGTGATGATCGGCGGGCAGGACATGACGGCGCTCGATCCTTCGGAAAGACCGGTCTCATCGATCTTCCAGGATAATAATCTGTTTGCGCATCTCGATATCTTCACCAATGTCGCTCTCGGTGTCAGCCCCGCGCTGAAGTTGCGGGTGGAAGACCGGGAAGGGATTGAGATGGCGCTTGCACGTGTCGGTCTGACGGGTTTCGACAAACGTTTGCCGGGCACGCTTTCCGGCGGAGAAAGGCAGAGGGCGGCGCTGGCGCGTGCGCTGGTCAGAAAAAAACCGGTCATGCTGCTCGACGAGCCCTTTGCGGCACTCGATCCGGGGCTGCGGGCGGGTATGACGTCGCTGCTTCTCGACTTGCATGGAGAAACAAAAAACACGGTGATTATTGTCACCCACCATCCCGAAGACATAAAGAAGCTGGCGCAGCAGGTGGTTTTTCTTGATCGCGGCCGGGTTGTCTATGTCGGCTCGACCGCAGATTTCTTCGCCACACAAAATGTGAAGGCGGTGGACAGTTTTCTGAACGGGTGATCGCCTTATTTTCGACGTGTGCCGCTGGCAATCGCTTTAGATGACTTCAATGGCGCTAATTTGCACTTGCCAGTTTCAAGTTGTTGCCCGAGAAAAGATGGGAATTATTGCGTTTTTCAGGAATATTCCGGACTTGATGGATCGTTTTTACCGTTTCGGCATTCATCGCCCGTTGGGGCGAATCTGTTATTCTGGTCTGCAATTAACGGATGATCAGGAACGTTAGGGGCAGGCATAGAGAATGAGAAATAGCATGACTGCACAGTGGAGGCTCTTCTCCCGTTCAGGCCTTCGCCGTTCGGGCAGGATGGCTGCAGCCTGTTCCCTGCTGACCGCGTCTGCGGTGTTCCTGTCGTCGTGCCAGTCTCTCTTCAGCCCGGCCTACCAATCCACCCTGCGCCCGTCGGATAATCCGCAGACCGTGGAAGAGGTGCAGAAAAATGATCCCCGCGCCCAGATGGGCGCTCGCGAGCATCCGCGCATCGTGGCGAGTTATGGCGGTGAATATCGCGACGCCAAGACGGAACGGCTTGTCGCCCGTATCGCCGGTGCTCTGACCGCCGTTTCGGAAAATCCGCAACAGTCTTACCGCATCACTATTCTCAACTCGCCGGCCATCAACGCCTTTGCGCTGCCGGGCGGATATCTTTACGTGACGCGCGGGCTTCTGGCGCTTGCCAACGATGCTTCGGAAGTGGCCGCCGTGCTTTCGCATGAGATGGGCCATGTCACCGCCAATCATGGCATCGAACGCCAGCGCCGCGAAGAGGCGGAGGTGATTGCCAGCCGCGTGGTTGCCGAAGTGCTGTCGAGCGATCTCGCCGGCAAGCAGGCGCTTGCGCGCGGCAAGCTGCGGCTTGCGGCCTTTTCGCGCCAGCAGGAATTGCAGGCGGATGTGATCGGCGTGCGGATGCTGGGCGAGGCCGGTTACGACCCCTTTGCCTCGCCGCGTTTCCTGGATTCCATGGCGGCCTATGCGCGGTTTTCTTCGGCTGATCCCGAAAACGACCAGAGCCTCGACTTCCTTTCCAGCCACCCCAACACGCCGCAACGCATCGAGCTTGCGCGCCGTCATGCCCGCGCCTTCGGCCAGGACGGCCAGGTCGGCGATCGTGGTCGCGACTGGTTTCTGGATGGCATAGACGGTCTACTTTATGGCGATAGCCCGCAGGAAGGTTATGTCCGCGGCCAGACATTCCTGCACGGAACGCTCGGCATTCGTTTCGATGTGCCGGAAGGTTTCCTTATCGACAACAAGGTCGAGGCCGTTCTGGCGACGGGACCGGGCGATATGGCCATCCGTTTCGATGGTGTCGCCGATCCGAAACAGACGAGCCTTGCCAATTACCTGACCAGCGGCTGGGTTGCCGGCCTGTTGCCGGAAACAGTCAAGGAAACCCAGATCAATGGTCTGGAGGCCGCGACAGCCCGGGCAAGTGCGGATAAATGGGATTTCGACGTGACCGTCATTCGTGTCGGCCAGCAGATATTCCGTTTCCTGACCGCCGTGCCGAAGGGCAATACGCAGCTCGATTCCATCGCCAATACATTGCGCACCAGCTTCCGCAAGATGACGCCGCAGGAAATCGCCTCGCTGAAGCCGCTGAGGGTGCGGGTGGTGACGGTGAAGCCCGGTGAAACCGTGGCGACGATGGCGGCGCGGATGATGGGAACCGACCGGAAGCTCGACATGTTCCGCATGATCAATGCCATGAGCGCCACGGCCACCATTCAGCCGGGGCAGCGGGTGAAGATCATTTCGGAATAAACAAAAACCTCGGATCGCTCCGAGGTTCTGTGTTCAAGCCATCATCCGGCAATCATTGCCACTCACGCACGTCGACGAAATGACCAGCGATTGCCGCCGCCGCCGCCATGGCGGGGGAGACGAGGTGGGTGCGGCTCTTATAGCCCTGACGGCCCTCGAAATTGCGGTTCGAGGTGGAGGCGCAGCGTTCGCCGGGTTTCAGGCGGTCGTCATTCATGGCAAGGCACATGGAGCAGCCTGGCTCGCGCCATTCGAAACCGGCTTCGAGGAAAATCTTGTCCAGACCTTCCTTTTCCGCCTGTTCCTTCACGAGACCGGAGCCGGGCACGATCATGGCCGAAACGGTGGGAGCCACCTTGCGGCCGTCAACAATTTTCGCCGCCGCGCGTAAATCCTCGATGCGGCCATTGGTGCACGAGCCGATGAAGACACGGTCGATGGCGATATCGGTGATGCGCGTGCCGGGCTTCAGGCCCATGTAGTCAAGCGCACGCCACTTGGAAGCGCGCTTGTTTTCTTCCTCGATATCATCGGGATTGGGAACAATGCCTTCAACGGAGGTCACGTCTTCGGGAGACGAGCCCCAGGAGACGATGGGCGGCAGGTTGGCTGCATCCAGCACCACGACCTTGTCGTAATGGGCGCCTTCGTCGGATTTCAGCGTTTTCCAATAGGCGATGGCCTGTTCCAGCGTTTCGCCCTTTGGCGAGCGCGGCTTGTCCTTGATGTAATCGAAGGTGGTTTCGTCAGGTGCGATAAGACCTGCACGGGCGCCGCCCTCAATGGTCATGTTGCAGACCGTCATGCGGCCTTCCATGGAGAGCGAGCGGATCGCCTCGCCGGCAAATTCGATGACGTGGCCGGTGCCACCGGCCGTGCCGATCTCGCCGATAATGGCGAGGATGATATCCTTGGCGGTAACGCCATCAGGGATTTTGCCATCGACACGCACCAGCATGTTCTTGGCTTTCTTCTGGATCAGCGTCTGTGTCGCCAGAACGTGCTCCACTTCCGAGGTGCCGATGCCGTGCGCCAGTGCGCCAAAGGCGCCGTGGGTCGAGGTGTGGCTGTCACCGCAGACGATCGTCATGCCCGGCAGGGTGAAGCCCTGTTCGGGGCCGACGATGTGAACGATGCCCTGGCGTTTGTCGCGCTCGGAATAATATTCGACGCCGAAATCCTTGGCGTTCTGCGCAAGCGCTTCCACCTGAATGCGGCTCTCCTCGTTCTTGATGCCTTCCAGCCGGTCGGCCGTGGTCGGAACGTTATGGTCGACCACGGCAAGCGTGCGGGCAGGCGAGTGCACAGGCCGGCCGGCCATGCGCAGGCCTTCGAAGGCCTGCGGGCTCGTCACCTCATGGACGAGGTGACGGTCGATGTAGAGAAGACAGGTTCCGTCCGGGTCACGATTGACGACGTGGTCGTCCCAGATCTTGTCATATAAGGTGCGGGGTGCGCTCATGGCTCTATGCCTTGTCATGGAAAAGGGTAATCAGGGTTCAGAAAGGCGTGGACAGCGGTGCTGTCAGGCGAGCCTAAGTCGGCTGGTGAGCGCCCCGGAAACGCGCGCAAAGAACCGTGCCGGCAGACGCTTGTGGTCCTGCAGCACATAAACATTCTGCGCGAGACATCCGAATTTAGATCCCATGGCAGCCTTCATACCAGATCGCCGGTTTTACGGCAATATCAATGCGCATAGCACGGAACGCGACGGTCCGGCATTTTTCTATGTGCACTGCATCACGGCTGAAGGCCCGCAACAGGCCTGCCCTGGTGGGGTTCTCCAATGGTCATGATGCAATGCAACTTGCGTATTTTGCGACGCACATATAGATGGGTTCCCTTATCATTTGCGTTTCGGCGAGAAATCGAAGGGAGGGAAAAGCATATGGTATCCGAAAAAGCCCTTATCTCGAAGATCACCTGGCGGCTGATGCCGTTTCTTGGCCTTCTCTATCTCATCGCCTATATCGACCGCCAGAATGTCAGCTATGCCAAGCTGCAGATGGTGGATGCGCTGAGCCTCAGCGAATATGCCTATGGTCTTGGCGCTTCGCTGTTCTTCATCGGTTACTTCATCTTCGAAGTGCCGAGCAACCTGTTCCTCAACCGTTTCGGCGCCAGCAAATGGTTTGCCCGCATTCTGGTTTCCTGGGGTGCCGTCACCATCGCGCTTGCCTATACGCAGAACGCCACGATGTTTTACATCTTGCGCTTCCTGCTCGGGCTTTGCGAAGCGGGTTTCTTCCCCGGCGTATTGTTCCTCATGACGCTCTGGTTCCCGCGCGATTATCGCGGCCGCATGATCGGCCTGTTCATGATTTTCAGCGCGCTTGCCAATGCCATCGGCGCACCGCTCGGTGGCATGCTGCTCGATCTGGATGGTTTCCTCGGTTATGCCGGATGGGAATGGGTATTCCTCGCCACGGGTATCCCGGCCGTTATCGCCGGTATCGTCACCTTCTTCTATCTCGATGATACGCCGGAAAAGGCGAAGTTTCTGACGCAGGATGAGAAAACCTGGTTGAAGAACCGGCTGGCTGAAGAAAACAAGGGCATGGAAGAGCATGCAGAGGACGGCTTCAAGGCGCTGGTCAATCCGCGCGTTCTGTTCATGTCGCTCTGCTATGTCGGCTTTCCGCTGGCGGCCTATGGTCTCAGCTACTGGCTTCCGACCATCGTGAAGAGCTTCGGCGTTTCCAATACCGCCAATGGCTTCATCAACATCATCCCCTGGGTGATCGTGGCCGTCGCCCTGTTCGTTGTGCCCCTGGCCGCCGACAAGGCAAAGAACAAGACGCCCTATATCGTCGGTCCTGCCTTCATCGGCGCCTTTTGTCTGTTGATGTCGGCATTGCTGAGCGATCCAGTCTTGCAGTTCGCCTTCCTCTGCATCGCCGCCGCAGGCATCTTTGCCGGCCAGCCGGTGTTCTGGAGCCTGCCGGGCCGTTTCCTCAAGGGAGCAGGTGCGGCCGCCGGCATCGCCGCGATCAATTCCGTCGGCAATCTGGGTGGCTTCGTGGCGCAGAACGTGGTGCCCTGGATCAAGGATCAGACCGGCAGCACCATTGCGCCGATGTTCTTCCTTGCCTTCTGCTTGGCGCTTGCCGGGGTGCTGGTCATCATCGCAACGCGTAGAATGGGCACTCAGGCCAAGGCTGCCTGACTTTGGAAGATTGCGACGGCTGCCACGAGTGTCGGCGGTCGCATACATAAAAAATCGTGGCCCGGATGTTTCCGGGCCACGATCATTTTAAGCGGCAAATAATGAATTCTCTTTCAGAGAATTACGCGGTGAACCAGTCGCTACCGGTCAGGTGAACACCGGCGACAACGATCTTTTCGCCCTTGTGCTCGCCAGTGACGTTGTAGGTGAGGACAGTGTCGCTATCGATCGTCGACACCGCCCAGTTGTCGATTACCGTGCCGACCAGCTTGAGCTTGTCCACGGCGGCGTTGAAGCCTTCAATGCTGTCGGTGGCGATGCTCTTGGCCATGTCGCCGAGATTGAAGACAAAGGTATCGGCGCCACCGCTTGCCTTGATGTTGTCGATGCCCTTGCCGCCCGTCACCAGCGATGAAGCGAGGTTCACGCCGCTCAGGTCGATCGTATCGTTTCCGGCGCCCGCATCGATCTTGACGGAGGTGAAGCTGCCATCCGTTACGCCAGCGCCGCCGTTCACAACGTTGGTGCCTCCGGCCACACCGCCAGCACCTGCACTATTGAGTGCAGTCCCAGCCTTCACGGTGATCGAATCGTTACCGGCACCCGTGTCGATGTTGAAGGCGTTGACCCAAGCCTTGTCGTTCGAAACGACGGAGACGTTGACCGTGTCATTGCCTGCGCCAGTCGAGATGTTGCCACGCTTGGCATTGATAACTTCCAGGGTGGACGAGCCGGTGCCGCCGAGATGAACGTCGACCTGAACGAAATCCTTGAAGGTAAGGTTCTCAGAAGTGTCGGACTGGGCGAGAGCGTTCTTTACCGAGTTCCATGCTGACGATACGTCAAATTTGAAGCCATTCGAGGAAGCGTCGTAGCCAACGTCAACCGTACCGCCTGCACCGGTGCCGGGGACCGCTACAGCGCCGACGTTGACGCTGCCGGATTCCATCGAGGACCCGTTCTTCACCTGGGCGGTCGATTCCGTGAGGAGCTTATAAGCTTCCTGGTCGATGAGGGAGGTAAGCGAGGAAACCGAAGCGGCGCCGCCATTACCAAAAGTTACTTTTAACGCCATTTTAAACTCCTAAAAATCTTTGAGAAATCGATGAATTAAAATTAAGTTTCTGCTAATTATTGCGGGTGATATTTAATACATAAAAAACCATAATACAATATAAGAAAAATCATTTGTTTAAAAAATCACGTATTTGGTGTATTGGAAAATTATACCCATACTATTGCCTATCGTACTATACTATTCCTGAACAAACGTCTTTCTGAGCCTGTCCTGGAATGGTTTAACAAAATAGGAGAGAACGCTCCTCTCGCTGGTCTGGATAAACACTTCAGCCGGCATGCCGGGATACAACCTCCCGCCAGGCAGGTGCGCGGTGCCGGCTTTGTCGGGTTTGATGTGCAGCACGTAATAGGATGTGCCAGTTCTGGAATCCGTCTGCAGATCGGGGGCGACGACAGCGACTTGCGCGCTCAAATCCGGCGTCGTGCTTTGATTGAACGCCGTGAAACGAATGGTGACCGGCTGCCCGACGTAAATCTGATCGATGTCTCGTGGGGTTATATTGGCCTCGATGGCAAGCTCATCCTGCTCCGGCACCACCAGCATCAGCACTTCACCCGGTTGAATGACGCCATTTATATTGTGCACCGAGAGCTGGTAGATGCGACCGGCAATTGGTGAGCGGATGTCGAGGCGATCCAGCTGGTCGCGCGTTGCCGCCAGCCGCTCTTCATATTCCGCGACGGTCGCTTCGATCGATGTCAGATCTTTCGTGACTTCCGATTTGCGGTCTTCATCGAGCTGAAGCAATTGCAGGTCCAGTTCGCTCAGCTTGCCCACCGTCTGTGCCCGGGCGGCGATATATTGGCCCTGCTGACCTTCGAGATTGGAAAGCTGGCGCTTGAGGAGATTGAGGCGCTGAAGTGTGACAAGCCCTTTTTTGAAAAGCTCGTCCGTCTTGGAAACATCTTCCTTTACAATGGCGAGCTCATTGTCCGTCGCCTCCACCTGCACCTCGAGGCCGCGTGCCTCGTCGGCGAGTTGGTCCTTGCGTGTTCCCAGCTGCTTTTTCATGCCGATCAAGGCGTTGCGACGGCTGTTGAAAAGGTTCTGTTCGCTATCGATAAAGGTCTTGGCCGCCTTCGAACTCGTCAGTGCCGCCAGATCTTCCTGCACAGTGAAAGACGGCGCCTCGGCAATTTCCGCACGCAGACGAGCCCGACGAGAATAAAGCTGCGCAAGCGTATTTTCGACGATTGAGAGGTTCGCCTGCACGACAGTGGCGCTTAGCCGCAACAGGACCTGACCGGCCTCGACCCTGTCGCCTTCGGCGACATTGATCTCGCTGACGATGCCGCCGGAAAGATGCTGGATTTTCTTGGAGTTGCCTTCAACGACAACCCGCCCGGTCGCCACCACTGCGCCGGCAAGCTTTGCAAAAGCCGCCCAGCCGCCCAATCCGACCAGCAGGCCAAGGGCGAGAACGACCACTGCGGTCGAGTGCCTGAGAATGGACGCATTCGTCATACCGGGTTTTTCCGCCTCAACCATTTTCGCTCACCCGGTTTTCAATCTTGCGCGTTTCTTCCTCCTCGGGCACCTGGCGGATGTTCTGCCGCAGGATTTGCGCGAGCACCTCCTCCTTGGTGCCAAAGCGCAGCATTCTGCCGTTGCTCATCACCATCACCAGATTGACGCTTTCGATGGCGCTGGGGCGATGGGCAATGACGACGACAATGCCGCCACGCGCCCTGATGTCGCCAATGGCATTGCGCAAGGCCGCTTCGCCTTCCCTGTCAAGATTGGAGTTCGGCTCATCGAGAAGGACGAAGAAGGGTTCGCCAAACAGCGCGCGGGCAAGGCCGATGCGCTGTTTCTGACCGCCCGACAAGGCCTCGCCACGGTCGCCAATATAGGTATCGTAACCGTTGGGCAGGTTGAGGATCAGCTCATGCACCTGCGCGGCCTTGGCTGCGGCGACAACCGCTTCCGCTGTCGCATCGCGGTCGAAGCGCGCGATATTCTGCGCCACGGTTCCGGGCATCAGCTCCACCTGCTGGGGCATGTAGCCGATGGATTTGCCGAGAAACTCGAAATCCCACTGGTTGAGCGCGGCCCCATCGAAGCGGACGGAACCGCGTTCATAGGGCCAGATGCCGGTCATCAAGCGTGCCAGCGTGGATTTGCCCGAGGCGCTTGGGCCGATGATGCCGAGGCCATCGCCGGCGTTCAGCGTGAAGGAAATATCGGCGACTGTATCGCGCGCGCCATTGGGTGGCCCACCCGTTACCCGATCAACGGCAACGGTATATTTCGGGCGGGGCAAGGAGAGCGGCGGCGAGGGTTCGGGCACCAGTTCCAGGAACTCGTTGACGCGTTTCCAGCCCTGTCTTGCGGTCATGAAGCTGCGCCAGTTTGCAATCGCATGTTCGACAGGGCCGAGCGCCTTTGCGGAGAGGATCGAGCCTGCGATGATGCTGCCCGCCGATGCATTGCCGTCGATGACGAGAACTGCGCCGATGGCCATGACGCCGGATTGCAGCAACAGGCGGAAGGTTCGCGACATGGCGCCGAGCATGCCGGCGGTATCGGATGTCGACAGGGTGATGGCGCGGTATCTGGAGTGTAGCTCGTCCCACATGGATGTCACCGCCCCCATCATGCCCATGGTCTTGATGGATTCGATGTTGCGCTGGCTGCTGCCGACAAGGACGTTTCTTTGCCCTCGTGCGGTATAAGCCTGCTTTGTCGCCCGTTCGGTCAGCCAGTTCGTAAGAAGCGTCAGCACGATGAGAACTATGGCTCCGCCGAGCACAGCGAACCCGATCCACGGATGCAGGGCAAAACAGATCAGCAGATAGATGGGCAGCCAGGGAATGTCGAAAAAGGCCGCCGGGCCCGGTCCCGAGAGGAACTGGCGGATCTGATCGAGATCGCCGACGATCTGCAGCCCATCGATCTTTCCCGAGGCGAGGAGCGGCGCACTGATCGACGCCCTGAAAAGCTTCTGATTGAGCGCGTCGTCCATATTGTCCGAAATGCGCGCCAGTATGCGGCCTCGCAGCGCGTCGAACCCCATCAGAAACGCGTAGAGAACGATCAGGAGAACGACCAGTGCCACAAGGGATGGAATGCTCTTGCTTGGCAAAATGCGGTCGTAAACTTCCAGCATGAAAAGCGAGCCGGAAAGATTAAGAATGTTCATCAACGCGCTGGCGAGACCAACGGCGAAAAAAGCGGACTTATTTTTTGTTAAAAAAGAATTAAATAAAAACATAATAACACCTGAAACAGCAAGAAAATCGCACAATAAATGCAATTAGGCAATGCTGTTCGAGGATGGGCTAAAACACTCGAGCAAGAAATCAGGCAGGCATTTGTCGCCGGTCGAAATTTGCCACATCTTTCCGCAAAGGAAATGATTGAAAGAGCTTCGGTATTCTGCGGCCAGCCAATGCTCGCCAAACGCGGCTTTCAAGCCGCATGCGTGCTTTGTTTCGTTATATCCACGCAACAAAAAAGGCGGCCCGAAGACCGCCTTTTGATCAATCCATCGAAATGGAAATCTTATTCTGCTGTGGCTTCCGCAGCCTTTGCTGCTTCTTCCGCTGCCTTGGCTTCTGCGGCTTCTGCTGCTGCCTTCTCGGCGGCGAGAGCCTGTGCTGCTGCTACCTTTTCGGCTTCCAGACGTGCCTTCTCGTCGGCAAGTGCCTGACGCTCGGACTCGTTCAGCTTGCGGGCGCGCGTACCGGTGTTCTCAACGATACGGGCAGCCTTGCCGCGACGGTCGCGCAGGTAGTAGAGTTTCGCGCGGCGAACCTTACCGCGGCGAACGACTTCAACGCCTTCGACCAGCGGGGAGTAGATCGGGAATACGCGCTCGACGCCTTCGCCGTAGGAAATCTTGCGAACGGTGAAGCTTTCGGAAAGACCGCCGCCGGAACGGGCGATGCAAACGCCTTCGTAAGCCTGAACGCGGGTACGGTTACCTTCGGTAACGCGCACGTTGACGCGCAGGGTGTCGCCCGGAGAAAACTCGGGCAGGGTGCGCTTTGCTTCGATCTTGGCGGCCTGTTCGGCTTCCAGCTGCTGAATGATGTTGGTCATGTTAACCTCTGATTTCTTCTGAAACAGCCAGAGCGCTCAACGGTTCGTCTGTCGGTCAATGCCTCCAGACCATGCCTTTCGGCAGGAGCGGGTTCGCCATTCTTTGCTTTCGGTTGGGATATTTCCCATTTCCACGCGGGCACATACACGAGGATGCGCCGTTTGTCATCCCTTTCATGACAATATTTTATCAATTACGCGCCGCGTTCCGGCAGTTGCGAAGCGGCGCGCTGGCGGATATGGCATGAGAACCTTGGGAGGGGCCATGTCCGTATTCGTTATTCTCATGCTGTTCGCCACCGGCTTTCTGTCGGGTGTCGTCAATGCAATTGCCGGCGGCGGCACCTTCCTGACCTTCGGGGCGATGACGCTGGCCGGTCTGCCACCCATCGTCGCCAACGCCACGTCAGCCATCGTGCAGTTTCCGGGCTACATCACCTCCGTGATCGCCTATGGGCCGGAAATCCGCGCCCACTGGCGGGAGGCGATCCTTTTGTCGGGCATTTCAGTCGTCGGCGGGCTGGCCGGATCGCTGCTGCTTTTGTCGCTCGACAATCCTTCCTTCCGTCAGCTCGTGCCATGGCTGCTTCTTGTGGCCACCGCCGTTTTCGCTGCCGGCCCATGGCTGCGGCCGAAGGCGAGCGCCGAACGTTCGCCCGGAAATCTGCCGAGCCTCGTCTTTCAGGGTCTCGCTTCCGTCTATGGCGGGTTTTTCGGCGCCGGCATGGGCATCATGATGCTGGCCATCCTCGGAATAACCTCGGGCGGCAGCTATCATCATCTGAACGCGCTGAAAAACCTCTTGTCAGTCGTGATCGCCGTCATCGCAATCACGATCTTCGTCAGCGGTGGCGTCGTTTCCTGGTGGGCGGCGCTCATCATGTTCCCCGCGGCCGCACTTGGCGGCTATGTGGGCGTGCATACGGCACGACGGGTGCCGCAGTGGATTATCCGCTGGCTGGTGATCGCCGTCGGGCTGGTGCTGACCGCCTATTATTTCGTTTCAGCCTGAGCCTTTACCAGAAGGTCCGGGCGTCTCTCCTTCGTCAACGCCAGCGCCCGCTCGTGCCGCCATTTGTCGATGACGGCGTGGTTGCCAGAGGTGAGAACGGCCGGAATATCGCGGCCTTCCCAGACCTGCGGGCGGGTATAGTGCGGATGTTCCAGCAGTCCGCCCTCGAAGCTTTCATGCACGCCGGAAAGATCGTTGCCCATGACGCCCGGCAGGATGCGGACGATGGCATCAAGAAGCGTCAGCGCCGCCGGCTCACCGCCGGAGAGGATGTAATCGCCGATCGACACTTCCTCCAGCCCGCGCGCCTCGATCACCCGCTGGTCGACGCCTTCGAAACGGCCGCAGACGATGATCGCGCCTTCTCCGGCCGCCAGTTCACGCACACGGTTTTGCGACAGCGGCTTGCCGCGCGGGCTCATCAGCAGCCGCGGCCGTGTGTCGCCATCCGAAACATGGTCGATGGCCGCCGCCAGAACGTCGGGCTTTAGCACCATGCCGGCGCCGCCGCCTGCCGGCGTGTCATCGACGCTTCTATGTTTGTCGGTGGCGAATTCGCGAATCTGTACGGCGTCCAGCGACCATTGCCCCCGCTCGAGCGCCTTGCCTGCCAGAGAATATCCGAGATGCCCCGGAAACATTTCCGGGTAGAGCGTCAGAACGGTAGCCTTGAAGGTCATGACTTTATTTCTTGCCGAACGGCGATGCGCCGGTTTCGTCCTTGTCGTCAGGATTGTCGATCAGGCCGGCGGCCATCGGATCGATGAGAATGCGACCGGCTTCGAGGTCGATTTCCAGCACCGCTGCTTCCGAAAAGGGAATGAGGGCGGGGCGGCGGCCTGCACCTTTCAGCTCCAGCAGATCACCTGCGCCGAAATCATAGACGGCGCTGACGGCGCCGTAACTTTTGCCATCGGCATCGACGGCTTCCAGCCCTTCGAGGTCGGCATAATAAAACTCGTCATCGTCAAGCTCGTCGTCGGGCAGATTGTCACGCTCGATGAACAGTTCCAGCCCATTCAGGCTTTCCGCCGCATTGCGGTCGTTGATGCCCCTGAAACGAACGACGACGACGTTCTTGCCCTCGCGCACTTCCAGAATTTCGAAAACGCGGCCATCGGCGGTAAAAAGGTTGCCATAATCGCCAAGCGCCATCGGATCGGCCGTATAGGTGCTGACACGGACTTCGCCGCGCAGGCCCTGTGCGCCGCCGATCTTTGCCATGAGTACCGGGTTTTCCAGCTTTGCCATCGGGCCGTCCGTCTTCTGGTGTTGGTTGCGTCAGCTTTACGGTTTGTTGACGCCAAAATAAACAAAAAACGGGCGGCATGGAAAACCACGCCACCCGTTCTTCAAAAGTTTCCGTGCAGATTATTCTGCAGCAGAGGCTTCCGCAGCAGCAGCGGCTGCATCTTCAGCCTTCTGCTTCTTTTCAGCGATACGCTCGAGAGCGCGCTTGCCCGGCTTTGCCTTTTCCGGGTTGCTGCGAGCGGCGCGCTCGGCAAGGCCGGCTTCTGCGAGGAAGCGCAGAACGCGGTCGGTCGGCTGTGCGCCCTTGGCGATCCATTCCTTGATGAGGTCAGCCTTCAGCTCAACGCGCTGCGGGTTGTCCTTGCCGAGCATCGGGTTCCAGGAACCGACCTTCTCGAGGAAACGGCCGTCGCGGGGCGAACGGGCGTCAGCAACGACGATCTGGTAATACGGGCGCTTCTTGGAACCACCGCGTGCGAGACGAATTTTCAGTGCCATGTTATTTACTCCTTAGGATGGCTTGTCCGCCGTTCAGGCGGTCTTTTCGGTGCCGCCATGTTCGGCGGCGATTGCTTCATGATGCCGGATGACTTCCTTGATGATGAAGTTCAGGAACTTCTCGGCGAAATCCGGGTCCAGATTGGCATCCTTCGCCAGGCGGCGAAGGCGTTCGATCTGGTATTCCTCGCGCGCCGGATCAGCCGGCGGCAAATTGTACTTTGCCTTCAGCACGCCCACCGCCTTGGTACAGCGGAAACGTTCGGCAAGAATGTGAACCAGTGCGGCATCGATATTGTCGATCGACTGGCGGTATTCGGAAAGCTGGGCTTTCACCTCTGCATTGTTCATTGGTGTCCCCCTCACTTCTTTTTCGGAAAGCCGGGCAGGCCCGGCATGCCGCCAAGACCCGGCAGCTTGGCGCCACCCAGACCCGGCAATCCGCCCGGCAGACCGCCAAGACCGGGCATTGCGCCCGGCTTGCCGAGACCGGCGGCTTCAGCCTGCTTCTGGAGCGCCTCGAGCTGCTTCGGATCGATGTTCGACAGGTCAGGCATGCCGCCGCCAAGGCCACCGAGGCCCATCTTGCCGGCAAGGCCGCCCATCATCTGCTTCATGATGCCGCCTTTGCCCTTGCCGCCCATGGCCTTCATCATGTCAGCCATGCCGCGATGCATCTTCAAGAGCTTGTTGATTTCAGCGGCATCCGTGCCGGAACCGGCGGCGATGCGCTTCTTGCGGCTGTGTTTAAGAATGTCCGGATTGGCGCGCTCGGCCTTGGTCATGGAGGAGATGATGGCAATCTGGCGGTCGAACATCTTGTCGTTCATGCCAGCCGAAGCCATCTTGTCCTTCATGCCCGCCATGCCGGGCATCAGCCCCATGATGCCGCCCATGCCGCCCATCTTCTTCATCTGGGCAAGCTGGTCGGAGAGATCGTTGAGGTCGAACTTGCCCTTGGCCATTTTCTCGGCCATGGCGCGGGCTTTTTCCGCATCGATGTTTTCGGCGGCCTTTTCGACCAGCGAGACGATGTCGCCCATGCCGAGAATACGGTCGGCAATACGGCGCGGATGGAACTCGTCGAGTTCGTTCATCCGCTCGCCAATACCGATCAGCTTGATCGGCTTGCCGGTGACGGCACGCATGGAGAGAGCCGCACCGCCGCGTCCGTCGCCATCCATACGGGTCAGCACGAGGCCGGTGATGCCGACGCGCTCATCGAAGTTGCGCGCCAGATTGACGGCGTCCTGACCGGTCAGCGAATCCGCGACCAGCAGGATTTCATGCGGGTTGGACTTCTTCTTGATGTCGGCCATTTCCAGCATCAAGGGTTCGTCGATATGGGTACGGCCGGCGGTGTCGAGAATGACGACGTCATGGCCGCCGAGTTTGGCGGCCTGTACGGCGCGGGCGGCAATATCGGTCGGCGACTGGCCGGCGATGATCGGCAGCGTATCGATGCTCGTCTGGACACCGAGCTGGCGAAGCTGTTCCTGGGCGGCCGGACGACGCGTGTCGAGAGATGCCATCAGCACCTTCTTCTTATCGCGGTCGGTCAGGCGCTTGGCGATCTTGCCGGTGGTCGTGGTTTTGCCCGAGCCCTGCAGACCCACCATCATGATGACGACGGGGGCGGGGGCGTTGAGATCGATGGAGACGCCTTCGGTGCCGAGCATCTCGACAAGCTCGTCATGCACGATCTTGACGACCATCTGGCCGGGTTTGATCGACTTCAGGACGGCGGCACCAACAGCCTTTTCACGCACCCTGTCGGTGAAGGAACGCACGACTTCCAGTGCAACGTCCGCTTCCAAAAGCGCACGGCGAACCTCGCGCAGGGCGGCGGCAACATCAGCTTCCGTCAGCGCGCCACGGCCGGTCAGTCCATTCAGAATGGAACCAAGGCGGTCCTGGAGGTTTTCAAACATCGTTTCTTCCTTCTTCGTTCCGGGGTTTCCGAAACGTCGGTGCTTTCGCTGCCAAAAACAAGACGCAAAGCCAAAAAGCACCCGAGGGCGCATCGCGCTGTCGGGTGTTGACCTCCGGGATCTCTTTATACCTTTGCGGGTCCTGGTCGGCGGCTTGGAGTCATGAAACTGCCAGCTGATGGGCGGGATAAACAGGAAAGTGCGGGAAAAGTCAAGGCGGCACGGGTTTGCGGCCGAAAAGGCCCGCATTTCATCTTTGCGTGATTGACCGCAGGCGGCCATTGGCGGCGCTTGAACAGGGCCCTTTCGCTCCTTATACCTTTGTCATGAAACGTCGAAACTTCTTTCGTTTTTCCGCTCTTGGTCTGCTTGCTCTGGCGGGTGGGGGCCTCTATGCCCGCCGTTCGAACGCGAGCGCCTATTATAGCGGCCCGATCTCCGATCATTTCGACGGGGTACGCTTCTTCAATCCCGGCGGTTCGCCGCCCGGCAATTTCATGGGCCTTATGAAATGGCGCTTCAATGGCGAGCGCGCCACATGGCCGGAAAGCTATCCGAGCCCTTTTCCCTTCGCAAAACCGGAAGCCCGGATCGAAGGTAGGGATATGCGCGTCACTTTCGTCGGCCATGCCTCGTTTCTCATCCAGACGGCGGGGCTGAATATTCTCATCGATCCGGTGTGGTCGCAGCGCACCAGCCCGTTCAGCTTCGCCGGTCCCAAACGGGTCAATGCCCCCGGCATCCGTTTCGAGGACCTGCCGCCCATCGACCTGGTACTGGTGACGCATAATCACTACGACCATCTGGATATGGAAACGCTGAAGCGCCTGCATGTGGCGCACAAGCCGCTTTTCATCACGCCGCTTGGCAATGACGCCATCATCCGCACCGGTGTCGAGGCGGCCCGTATAGAGGTGGGGGACTGGGGCGATGTGATCGATGCCAGTGCGGTGAAAATTCACTTTGAGCCTTGCCACCACTGGTCGGCGCGCGGCCTGAATGACCGGCGGATGGCGCTCTGGGCGGCTTTCGTCATCGAAACGCCTGGCGGCAAGATTTACCATATCGGCGATACCGGCTTCCATGAGGGACTCAACTATCACGCCGCGCGCAAGAAGCATGGCGAGTTCCGCCTCGCCAACCTGCCCTTCGGCGCTTACGAGCCGCGCTGGTTCATGAAGGGCCAGCACCAGAACCCGGCGGAAGCCGTGGAAGGCATGAAGCTTTGCGGTGCGGCGCATGTCTGCGGGCACCATTGGGGTACGGTACAGTTGACGGATGAGGCCGTGGATGCGCCGCTTGCGGCCCTGAAGGTCGCATTGACAGAGCAGGGGGTGGAGGAGAGCCGTTTTCGGCCGATGCGCCCCGGTGAGGTCTTCGACGTGCCTTCCGCCTGATCGCTGCCGCGTTTGCGCCGTAACAGTCTGGTAATTTGCTGCCCTTTCCGCCATATAGGGCGAAAGCGCGGGGAAATCCCCTATGCAATCCGATTTTCAGGCGGTTTTCAGGTTTAGGGCAATGGTGGATACGGTCGAATTTGCGAAGATGAACGGGCTTGGCAACAAGATCCTCGTTGTCGACATGCGCGGCCGCAAGGATATGGTCACGCCGGAGGCGGCGATTGCGCTGAACGCCGATGCTGCCACACAGTTCGACCAGATCATGGCCATCCACGATCCGCGTGTCAGTGGCACGGATGCATTTATCGACATCCTCAATTGCGATGGCACGAAGGCGCAGGCTTGTGGCAATGGCACGCGCTGCGTGGTGCAGGCGCTGTCGTCCGAAACGGGCAAGACCAGTTTCACTTTCCAGACGGTGGCTGGCATCCTCAACGCCGTCGAACATGAAGACGGCATGATTTCCGTCGATATGGGCCTGCCGCGTTTCCGCTGGAGCGATATTCCGCTTTCGGAAGAGTTCCACGATACCAGCCGTATCGAATTGCAGATCGGGCCGATCGATGCGCCGATCCTGCATTCGCCGGCCGTGATGTCCATGGGCAATCCGCATGCGGTTTTCTGGGTGGATCGCGATCCGATGGAGTTCGATCTCGAGCGTTTCGGGCCACTGCTCGAAAATCACCCGATGTTCCCGGAAAAGGCCAATATCACGCTGGCGCAGGTGATTTCCGACAGCGCGCTACGCACCCGCACCTGGGAGCGCGGCGCTGGATTGACACTCGCCTGCGGTTCGGCCGCCTGCGCCTCAGCCGTTTCCGCTGCCCGCACGGGTCGCACCGGCCGGAAGGTCACTATCGATGTCGCCTCCAGCCCTATCCATGTGCCGCTGACCATCGACTGGCGCGAGGATAATCATGTCATCATGACCGGCCCGGCCGAATGGGAATGGTCGGGTTCCGTCGATCCCGTCACTGGCGCCTGGGCGCGCGATGCGGTCGAGCGGGGGGCTGTATGAGCGGCGTCGAGGTCATAACCTTCGGCTGTCGTCTCAACACCTATGAATCGGAAGTGATGCGGGCGGAGGCCGAAAAGGCCGGGCTTAACAATGCCGTGCTGGTCAATACCTGCGCCGTGACGGGTGAGGCGGTGCGTCAGGCACGCCAGGCCATCCGCCGGGCAAGGCGGGACAATCCGCATGCCCGTATCATCGTTACCGGCTGCGCCGCCCAGACCGAGAAACAGACCTTTGCCGAGATGCCCGAGGTGGATGCGGTGCTGGGCAATGAAGAGAAGCTGAAAAGCGCCTCCTATCGTGCGCTGCCGGATTTCGGCGTTTCGGCGGAAGAAAAGCTGCGCGTCAACGATATCATGAGCATCAAGGCGACCGCGCCGCAGATGGTCAAGCACATAGACGGGCATGTGCGCGCCTTTATTCAGGTGCAGAACGGCTGCGATCATCGCTGCACCTTCTGCATCATTCCCTATGGGCGCGGCAATTCTCGCTCCGTGCCGATGGGAGCCGTGGTGGATCAGGCGCGCAGGCTGACGGAAAGCGGTTATTGCGAGATCGTTCTGACGGGGGTGGATGCAACGAGCTATGGCGCGGACCTGCCGGGAGAACCTTCCCTCGGTTATCTTGCCAAGACATTGCTGAAGCAGGTGCCAGATATTCTGCGTCTGCGCCTTTCCTCCATCGACAGTATTGAGGCCGACCGCCATCTGATGGATCTGATTGCCGATGAGCCGCGTTTCATGCCGCATCTGCACCTGTCCCTCCAGCATGGCGACGACATGATCCTGAAACGCATGAAACGCCGCCATTTGCGGGCTGATGCCATTCGCTTCTGCAACGAGGTGCGATCACTCAGGCCCGATATCGCCTTCGGTGCGGATATGATTGCCGGTTTCCCGACCGAGACGGAAGAGATGTTCGAAAACGCCGCGACGCTTGCGGAAGAATGCGGCATTTCCAGCCTGCATGTCTTTCCCTACAGCCCACGTGCCGGCACGCCGGCGGCGCGCATGCCGCAGCTTGACCGGGCTTTGGTGAAGGAGCGGGCGGCGAGGCTTCGGGAGCGCGGCGAGGCGCTGAAGCTGGCGCATCTGCAAAATATGGTCGGTTCGGTGCAGACGATCCTCGTTGAAAACAACGGTTTTGCGCATACCGACAATTTCACGCTGGTGGAGGCGCCGCATCTTGCTCCGCGCACTCTTGCGCAGGTTGCGATTACCGGCCACAACGGCAAACATCTGAACATGAAGCTTCTGGCGGCGGATGCGGCCTGAGGCGGCACAAGAGAAAACACACGGGAACGACCATGGCCCTCGGCTTCATCAAAAAAGTCTTTTCGTTCGGCAAGGACAAGGCCGAAACGAATGAGCGGCCGCAAGAGGACGCCGCGCCTGAGCGCGGCAATGAAAACGCTTCCTTCGAAGCGGCGCTAAGCGACGCCGAAGCGCATGGCCCTGTCGATAAGGACCCGGTTTCCGAACTGGAGATGGAGACGGCCGGCGGACCAGCCCCGGACGAGGCGACGGACGTGGTCCTTCCCGAAGATGACGAGGAAGAGGACGCACCGCTTCTGCCCGGTGCCGAGCTTTCCGGCGATATGGGCGTGGTGCCGCTGTCGTTGCTACAGGCGGAAGCCGCCGCCGAAGAGCAGGCCGAATCTGCCGCCGAAGCAGCGGATGTCGTGCTGGATGCGGATGCGATGGATGCACTGCTTGACGAGGCCGAAGCCGCGACTGCCGCCGAGCCCTCCGTTATACCGCCAGCTCTACCAAAGGGTTTTTCGTCCGCCAGTGAGCGGCAGGAGCCTGCCCCTGCCGCACCACAGGCAAAACTGACATGGTTTCAGCGCCTGCGGGCCGGGCTTGCCCGCACATCGTCGCAGCTGACCACGCAGATTTCTGCGCTTTTCACCAAGCGCAAGCTGGATGAGGATACGCTCGATGAGCTGGAGGATCTTCTCATCCAGTCCGATCTCGGCGTCGAGACTGCCATGCGCATCACCGGCGCCCTGTCTTCCGAGCGTTACGGCAAGGATGTGAGCGGCGAGGATGTGGCGCGCATCATGGCGGGCGAGATCACCAAGGTCCTCAAGCCTGTCGCCAAACCGCTGGAACTCGATCTTTCACACAAGCCGCATGTCATTCTCGTTGTCGGCGTGAACGGTACGGGCAAGACGACGACCATCGGCAAGCTTGCCGCCAAGCTTTCCGGTTCGGGCCTCAAGGTCATGCTGGCGGCCGGCGATACGTTCCGCGCGGCGGCCATCGAGCAGCTCAAGATCTGGGCGGACCGCACCGGCTCGCAATTCATCGGCACCAAGCTTGGCGCAGATGCGGCCGGGCTTGCCTATGATGCCTATGAGCAGGCGCGGGCGCAGAAAAGCGATGTGCTCATCATCGATACGGCCGGCCGCCTGCAGAACAAGACGGAGCTGATGGCCGAGCTGGAAAAGATCGTGCGCGTGCTTGGCAAGCTCGATCCGGATGCGCCGCACACCGTGCTGCAGACGCTGGATGCGACGACCGGCCAGAACGCCATGAACCAGGTGGAAATATTCCGCAATGTCGCGGGTGTTTCGGGCCTGATTATGACAAAATTGGATGGCACGGCGCGGGGCGGTATCCTCGTTGCCATCGCTGCCAAACACAAGCTGCCGGTTTATTTCATCGGTGTGGGTGAAGGTGTTGATGATCTGGAGCCCTTCGAGGCGGAAGATTTCGCCAAGGCCATTGCGGGAGTTTGAGTATGGATATTGAAAGCAATTCCAAGGAAAGCGAAAAGATGGTGGCGGAAATCAGCCCGCTCCTGAAATTCGTGCTCGAGCTTGGCCCGCTCATGGTGTTCTTCTTCGCCAATTCCCGCGGCGAATGGCTGGCCTCCACTTTCCCCGTGCTGACGGAATTCGGCGGACCGATCTTCATCGCCACCGGCCTGTTCATGATCGCAACGGCTCTGGCGCTTTCCGTCTCATGGGTGCTGACGCGCAAGCTGCCGATCATGCCGCTGATATCAGGCATCGTGGTCTTCGTGTTCGGCGCGCTGACGCTTTGGCTGCAGAACGACACCTTCATCAAGATGAAGCCGACCATCGTCAACACGCTGTTCGGTGTCATTCTGCTCGGCGGCCTGTTCTTCGGGCAATCGCTGCTCGGTTATGTCTTCAACTCGGCCTTCCGGCTGACGGATGAGGGCTGGCGCAAGCTGACGCTGCGCTGGGGCATATTCTTCCTCTTTCTTGCGGTGCTGAATGAGGTGGTGTGGCGCATGTTCACCACCGACACCTGGGTTGCCTTCAAGGTGTGGGGCACGATGCCGATCACCATCATCTTCACCATGGCGCAGATGCCGCTCGTCATGCGCCATTCACTGGAACCGCTCAACAAGGACGAAAAATGACAGTTGCAGAGATGTCGGCTTCCCGTTCGCGCTCGCTCAAATGGTTCGGCGTGGCCGCCGGGCTGCTTCTCCTGCAGATTGTCATCCTTTACGCCATGGGCCGCATTCCGATCTGCGAATGCGGTTATGTGAAGCTGTTCGAGCCGGGCGTGAACACGCCGGGCAATTCCCAGCATCTGGCCGACTGGTATACGCCCTCGCATATCATTCACGGCTTCCTGTTCTACTGGTTCGCCTGGCTGCTGTTCCGCAACAGGTCGCTTTCCATGCGGCTTTCGCTTGCGGTTCTGGTGGAAGCGGCATGGGAAATTCTTGAAAACTCGCCTCTCATCATCGATCGTTATCGGACTGCGACGATGGCGCTGGGTTATACCGGCGACAGCATCCTGAACTCGGCGATGGATACCGTTTTCATGGTGCTGGGTTTCCTGTTCGCCGCCCGTGTGCCGGTGTGGTTGACGGTGGTGATCGCCATCTTCTTCGAAATCTTCACCGGCTGGCTGATCCGTGACAACCTGACGCTCAACGTGGTCATGCTGCTCTGGCCCGTGGACGCGATCAAGGAATGGCAGAACGCGCTCCCGCAAATGTGAACGGGTTTTCCTGGCCGGCGGGCCGAAAGGCACGGAAGCCGCGCAATATATGCAGGTTTTCTTAATGGCATTGCGGTAGTGTCAGGCAAAGGCTCGTATCTCCCTCCGGCAGAACCCATTGCAAGACAACTTCGCCTATCTTCTCCCCTTCATCATGCTGACATTCGGCGTGGTGTTCCTGTTCCTGCAAAGGATCGGCCACGCTTCCGCCCGCTATTGGGGTATAGGATATCTTTCGGCGGCCTTCGGTTTTGCGACACCTCTGGTGCTTGGCGGCCTGCCCTTCGAAATACAGGCGATTGTTTCGAACCTGTTGTTCTTCTCCGCCTTCTTCCTCTATGGCCACGCTCTGCTCGTCCATTTCGGGCGGCCGCTTTATATCACGGCCAGGCTGTCGATCGTGGTTGCCGCGGTTTTGCTGGTCTCTTTCCATGTCTTCGCCACGCCGGATCTGAAACGCGAGCTCGTCATCGGCGATCTCGTCTGCGCCCTTTTGCTCGCGATTCCGGTCTGGCTCGTGCGAAAGCGCCCCGTCGCGCTTGCCGACAGGCTGATGGTGGTAATCGCCTGTCTTGTGGTACTGGAGACGCTGGTGCGCATCGGCATGCTGCTGGTGATGACGCCGAGCGGCTCGATGATCGAGCTCAGCGAATTCTTCGAATCCGACTATGCTTTCTACATGCAGCTTGCCGCCAGCATCTTCGGCTTCCTGCTGGCGCTCTCCGTGCTCGCGAGCCAGATTTCCGTCACCGTCGACCGGCATCTGCATGCGGCAGAGCATGATCCGCTAACGGACGTGCTGAACCGGCGCGGCTTCGACCGCCGAGTTCCCGATTTTCGCAACGATATCCCTCAGGGTGCGGTCATCGCCTGCGACATAGACCACTTCAAGCGTATCAACGATGTTTACGGTCATGCGGCTGGAGATATCGTTCTTATCGGTCTTTCCGATCTGCTCAGGCGCAATGCGCCAGAGGATGCGCTGGTGGCGCGCTTTGGCGGTGAGGAGTTTGTGGTCTTCCTGCCTGGCCAGACAGCTGCCGCAGCCGGTCAGCTAGCCAATGGCATGCGGACAGGTCTTTCGTCGCTCGATTGGCGCAACCGGGGTGTAACCAGCCAGATCACCGCGAGCTTCGGTGTCTCGGCCGTCGCGAGGGGAGATCACTCCATTCATGACGCCATCAAGCGGGCCGATGACGGTCTCTATGCCGCAAAACGCGGCGGTCGCGATCAGGTGGTGCTGGAAGGCATACGTCTGCCGGCTGAAGGCCCTTCGCTGAGGGTCGTTACCAAGGGGTGATGGCTTACCGAGCGCGTTATTTCCCGGCTGCGGCCGCAATGGCTGGCAGCAGATCGCGCTCGACGCTGCGGGCATCGAAGGGGCCGACCTTTTTATAAAGGATCGTGCCATCCGCGCCGACCAGATAACTCTCCGGAATGCCGTAGACGCCCCAATCTATCGCGGCCTTGCCGTTCGGATCGACGCCTATCGCAGCAAAGGGATTGCCGAGTTCGCCGAGGAAGCGCAGCGCATTATCCTGCTTGTCCTTGTAATTGATGCCGACGACGGTGATGCGGCTGTCTTTCGCCAATTCCTGAAGCAGCGGATGCTCCTGCCGGCAGGGAATGCACCAGGAGGCGAAGACGTTCACCAGAGTCAGCTTGCCCTTGATGGCGGCATCGGTCAGAGCTGGCAGGTTGGAGCCTTCCAGCGGCGGTAGAGACAGGGTGGGCGCCCTGGTGCCGATCAGCGCCGAGGGAATGGCGCTGATATCCAGCCCGTTCACGTCCTGATCGTAAAGCATCTTGCCGGCGACGAGGGCGAAACCGCCGAACAGCAGCAACGGCAGCAGTGCAAGCGCATAGCGTGCACGGCCTGTCGTTTTGGCCTTGGTGTCCCGGTCAGCCTGCGTCATTGCGCGTCACCTGCGGAACCGGCTCTCGCCCTGCGGCGCACGCCGGATGCCTCGAGTTCTTTCAACTCCCGTTTGCGTGCCTGACCGTCCACGACGACCCAGGCGATGAGACAGAGAACGACAAGGCCGGTCGCCGCATAGGACATGCCGATATAAAAGGCGTGCGTCATCACCTCAGCCCTCCCGGTTCGCCATACGCGCCGCGAGACGCCGTTGCGCGGCCACGCGCCGACGCCAGATTTCGTTGCGCATCGCGGCGATGTGCAGGGTGAAGAACAGCAGCGTGAACCCGACGGCCATGGTCAGCAGCGGCCAGAGGAATTCCGCATCGATGGCGGAGCCGCCCATGCGGATGACGCTTGCAGGCTGGTGCAGCGTGTTCCACCACTCGACCGAAAATTTGATGATGGGAATATTCACGAAACCGACGAGGATCAGCACGGCGCTGACGCGGGCGGCTCTGGAAGGATCGTCCATGGCGCGGTTGAGCGCGATCAGGCCCAGATACATCAGGAAAAGCACGAAGACGGAGGTCAGCCGCGCATCCCACACCCACCAGGTTCCCCACATGGGCTTGCCCCAGAGCGAGCCGGTGACGAGTGCAATCAGCGTGAAGGCCGCGCCGATGGGGGCGGCGGCCTTGTGGCTGACGTCCGCCAGCGGGTGACGCCAGACGAGGGTGCCTATGGCGGAGACCGCCATGACCGAATAACACATCATGGCGAGCCACGCGGACGGCACATGCACATACATGATGCGCACCGTGTAACCCTGCTGATAATCGCCTTCGGTGGTGAAGGACAGATAAAGACCGGCGGCCAGCACCAGCACCGTGAGCGCAGCGAGCCATGGCAGAATGCGCGCCGCCAGCGCCAGAAACCGGGTGGGATTGGCGAGATCACTGAATTTGGTGATGGTGAAGGTCTGCTCGTTCATGCCGTTTGTGTAACCCGAGAATGGCCGCCCCGCAATTGATCCCTGTCAATCGGGGATCGTCTGGCGTGGTTTCATCAATCCATAACATTGCGCAGCGCCAAAGCGGCAAAGAAAGGTCCGGTCACGGCTGAAAATAACGTGATCGCACACAGAATGAGAAATGGCGGCATGAAGGGCGCCGGGTCCTGCACCGCCACATACGACGCGCTGACGCCGAAGATCAGCACGGGAATGGCGAGCGGCAGCACGAGGATGGACACCAGAAGCCCTCCGCGTGGCAAAGCCACGGCAACCGCCGCCCCTACCGCGCCGATGAAGGTGATGGCGGGCGAGCCGACGAGAAGGGTCAGCATCACGGCGCCGATCGCCACTTCGTCCATGTTCATGAAGAGGCCAAGCAGCGGCGAGGCCAATACCAGCGGCAGGCCGGTTCCGACCCAATGCGCCAGGCATTTGATCAGGACCGTCAGCACCAGCGGGTTTTCCTGCATGAGAATGAGGTCCAGTGACCCGTCATCCCGCTCCGCCTGGAACAGCCGGTCCAGGCCGAGAAGGGCGGACAGAAGCGCGCCGATCCAGACGATGGCCGGGCCGATGCGGGCGAGCAGGTTGAGATCGGGGCCGACGCCGAAGGGAATGACGGCAACCACTGTCATGAAAAACAGCACGCCGATCAGCGCGCCGCCGCCGGCGCGTATGGAGAGTTTGATGTCGCGGAGGAGGAGGGGGGTCATTGGGTAGGCCTCTGCGGGTGTGGTTTACCCCCCTCTGCCCTGCCGGGCATCTCCCCCTCAAGGGGGGAGATCGGCAAGAGGCTCTTCCGCAGCTTTATTCTCAGGCGTAGAGATGGGCGAGACTTAGCCGCAGGTCGATCTCCCCCCTTGAGGGGGAGATGCCCGGCAGGGCAGAGGGGGGTAAAACCACAAGCTCCGCCGTTCATGCCCAAGCCTCCACACCCGCAAAACCCGTCATCTGCAATTCCTGCGCCTTCTCCAACCCCAGGGGCTGATGGGTAGCGGCCAGAACGATGCCACCTTTCCCGAGGTGGTTTTTCACGAGATCGGTAAACATCCCGTCCGCAGCCTTGTCGAGCGCCGCCGTCGGCTCATCGAGAATCCACACCGGTCGCCATGCAATCAAAAGTTTCGCCATGGCAAAACGCCGCTGCTGGCCGGCGGAGAGATAACCGAAGGGCAGGTGGGTAATGCCGGCGAGGCCGACGATCTCCGCCGCCTCGTCGATTGCCATGCCCGCACCGCCGGAAAAATCGCCGAGGAAGTCTTTCCAGAACCGAAGATTCTCCGAAACGGTCAGTTCCGTTTTCATCGCATTGCGATGGCCAAGATAATGGCAGGCCTCGGACGGGCGCATGTCAGCTTCGATTTCTTTGCCGGCTATCTTTATTCGTCCCTGTTCGGGCCGCAGCAGGCCGGCCACCGTGCGTAGCAGGGTGGATTTTCCTGAACCGTTGCGACCGGTCAGCACAAGAGCCTCACCGTCGCTTAACTTGAAGGAAATATTCATGAATATGAAATCTTCGCCGCGTCGCACGCCAAGATTTTCCGCCGTCAAATCCATGCTGCGGTTCCGATTACGATTTCGTCGTCTCGATCATAAAAAAATCGATTAGGTTCGTTGAATGGTCTGGCACGTTTTAGAGAAATTATCTATATGGGTGTCAACACGCCAGCGGCCGGCGTGAACATCATCTTGCGCCGGACTTGACGATTGCGAGGAGCAATTTTCACGTGCGGACAGCGGAAATGGTCGTACCCGCATCCTGATGTGCATGAGTGCATAGGTGTCCGCACGCACGTGTTGGCTATCAGAGTAAGCGGGGTTTTTATCCATGCCCAAATCACTCGACAGTTTCCAATGTCGTTCCGTTCTTACCGTTGATGGTAAGGACTATGTCTATTTCAGCCTTCCCAAGGCTGAAGCCAATGGCCTGAAGGGCGTTTCCAAGCTGCCCTATTCCATGAAGGTTCTCTTGGAAAACCTGCTGCGTTTCGAGGACGGCCAGTCCGTCACCAAGGAACACATTCTGGCGGTTTCCGAATGGCTGAACAACAAGGGCCTAACCGAAACCGAAATCGCCTATCGCCCCGCCCGCGTTCTGATGCAGGACTTTACCGGCGTTCCCGCCGTTGTCGACCTTGCCGCCATGCGTGACGGCATCAAGGCCCTTGGCGGCGATCCGGAAAAGATCAACCCGCTGGTTCCCGTCGATCTCGTCATCGACCACTCGGTCATCGTCGACGAATTCGGCACGCCGAGCGCCTTTGCCCGCAACGTCGAGCTGGAGTATGAGCGCAACGGCGAGCGTTACCGCTTCCTGAAGTGGGGCCAGCAGGCGTTCAAGAATTTCCGTGTGGTTCCGCCCGGCACCGGCATCTGTCACCAGGTCAACCTCGAATATCTCGGCCAGACCGTCTGGACGAAGGAAGAGGATGGCGAGACGATTGCTTATCCGGATACCTGCGTCGGCACCGATTCGCACACGACCATGATCAATGGTCTCGGCGTTCTCGGCTGGGGCGTTGGCGGTATCGAGGCTGAGGCGGCCATGCTTGGCCAGCCGGTCTCCATGCTTCTGCCCGAGGTTATCGGCTTCAAGCTGACCGGCAAGGTGAAGGAAGGTGTGACCGCGACCGACCTCGTGCTGACCGTGGTTCAGATGCTGCGCAAAAAGGGCGTTGTCTCCAAATTCGTCGAATTCTTCGGCCCCGGCCTCGATTCGATGTCTCTGGCCGACCGCGCCACCATCGGCAATATGGGCCCGGAATATGGCGCGACCTGCGGCTTCTTCCCGGTGGATAGCGAGACCATCAATTACCTGACCATGTCCGGCCGTGCCAAGGATCGCATCGCGCTCGTCGAAGCCTATTCGAAGGCGCAGGACATGTGGCGCACCGGCGACGGTTCCGACCTCGTCTTCACCGACACGCTGGAACTCGACCTTGGCGACGTCGTGCCGTCGATGGCGGGCCCCAAGCGTCCGGAAGGCCGCCTGCCGCTCGAAACCATCGCGCCGAATTTCGCGACGGCTCTTGAAAACGACTATAAGAAGCCCGGCCAGCTTTCGAGCCGTTATGCGGTCGAAGGTGAGGCTTTCGATCTCGGTCATGGCGATGTGGCGATTGCCGCCATCACCTCCTGCACAAACACTTCCAACCCCTCGGTTCTCATCGCTGCCGGCCTTCTCGCCCGCAACGCCGTCGCCAAGGGTCTGAAGTCCAAGCCGTGGGTGAAGACGTCGCTCGCGCCCGGATCGCAGGTCGTTGCCGAATATCTCGACAAGTCCGGTCTGCAGAAGGATCTCGACGCGATCGGCTTCAACCTCGTCGGCTTCGGCTGCACGACCTGCATCGGTAACTCCGGCCCGCTGCCGCCGGCGATCTCCAAGACGATCAACGACAAGGGCCTGATCACCGCCGGTGTTCTCTCGGGCAACCGCAACTTCGAGGGTCGTATTTCGCCGGATGTTCAGGCGAACTATCTGGCCTCGCCGCCGCTCGTCGTGGCCTATGCCCTTGCCGGCACGGTCCAGAAGGATCTGACGAAGGAGCCGATCGGCGACGACCAGAACGGCAATCCGGTCTACCTCAAGGATATCTGGCCGACCTCCAAGGAAATCCAGGAATTCATCCTGAAATACGTCACCCGCGAGCTTTACGAAACGAAGTATGCCGACGTGTTCAAGGGCGATGCGAACTGGCAGGCGGTTCAGGTTCCTCCGGGCCAGACGTATGCCTGGGACGACCAGTCGACCTATGTTCAGAACCCGCCCTATTTCGTCGGCATGGGCAAAAAGGGCTCGGGCCTCAAGAACATCAGGGGCGCGCGCGTCCTCGGTCTCTTCGGCGACAAGATCACCACCGACCATATTTCTCCGGCCGGTTCGATCAAGGCCGCTTCGCCTGCCGGTGCCTATCTGACGGAGCATGGCGTCGCCGTAGCTGACTTCAACCAGTACGGCACGCGTCGCGGCAACCATGAAGTGATGATGCGCGGCACCTTCGCCAATATCCGCATCCGCAACCACATGCTCGGCCCGAACGGCAAGGAAGGTGGCTACACCATCCATTATCCGTCCAAGGAAGAGATGTCGATCTATGACGCTGCCATGAAATACAAGGCGGAAGGCGTCCCGCTCGTCATCTTCGCCGGTGTCGAATATGGTAACGGCTCGTCCCGCGACTGGGCGGCGAAGGGCACCAACCTGCTCGGCGTCAAGGCTGTCATTGCGCAGTCTTTCGAACGTATCCACCGTTCGAACCTCGTCGGCATGGGCGTCGTTCCCTTTGTCTTCGAAGAAGGCACGACCTGGGCGAGCCTCGATCTTAAGGGTGATGAAATCGTCGAGATCGACGGTCTCGAAGGTGAAATCAGGCCGCGTGAAAAGAAGATCGCCAAGATCACCTATAGCGACGGTTCGGTGAAGGAAGTTCCGCTTCTTTGCCGCATCGATACGCTGGACGAAGTGATCTACATGAACAACGGCGGCATTTTGCAGACCGTTCTTCGCGATCTGGCCGCATAAAGCTTCAACAATCGAAGACGCCGGGAGAAATCCCGGCGTCTTTGCATTTCATGGTCTCTTTTTTTGTGATTGTCGCTCACCCCTTCGTGACTTTCTATTGAAGGGCAATAGACGTTATTTTCCGGTTTGCATCCCGGCAGGATTGATCGCATCAATTCGTCTGGATCTCTTCCGGACAAAGGTTTTTGTAATGCCGCTGAAATTCCCCCTGTCGATATGTCTTCTCGGCACGTTCCTCGTCACCTCCGCGCAGGCGCAGGAGGCCGTGAAGGGCGTCGTCGAATTGTTCACGTCGCAGGGATGCTCATCCTGCCCGCCGGCCGATGAAGCCCTGCGCAAGATGATCCAGAAGGGCGACGTCGTCGGTCTTTCCTACCATGTCGATTACTGGAACTATCTCGGCTGGACGGACTCGCTGGCGTCTAAGGAAAATACCGACCGGCAATATGGTTACATGCGCGCGCTCGGCCGTAACGGGGTCTATACGCCGCAGGCCATTCTGAACGGCCGCGACCACGTCAAGGGTGCCGATGTCCGTGGCATCTATGACAGGCTGGATGCGTTCAAGCGCGAAGGCAAGGGACTGAACGTGCCGGTCTCGTCGAAATTTGCCGGTGATGAGGTGGAGATCGATATCGGCGCGGGCAGCGGCAAGGCCGATGTCGTCGTCGCCTATTTCACGCGAGAGCAGACCGTGGATGTGCAAAAGGGCGAAAACCAGGGGAAAAAAATGTCCTACTGGCACAGCGTCTATGATGTGCAGACGGTCGGCATGTGGGATGGTTCGCCGATGACGGTGAAGCTTCCGGCGAGCGTGGTGGCCAAGGTGAAAAAGGGCGGCTGCGCCGTGCTGTTGCAGACGGCCAATGCCGGCGGCGATCCTGCGGCAATCGTCGGCGCAAGTATCCTGCTTGGAAATGAAAACCCCTGATCGCCTGTCGGGCGATGGAAGATCCGGTCCGGGCATTGGGGGCTGGGGGTAAAGGGTCAATGCACCGGACCGGGTCATCTTGGTGCCTAGGCATCAATTGACAATAGGACTATTCCACCCAATTCGGGCCATGGTTTGACCGAAATACGGCAGCCCATGTGAAAATGGCTGCCTAAATGGTTACCATTTTTAACCCCTGCCTTTGCCGTTGGCAGCGCTCGTCGGAGAATCGGCGGGCGCAATTCTGCGCTGCCGTCTTCCGGTTACTCTGCGCATCGAAGGCTTGTCGAACCCTTTCCCGGAATTCCCTGTCCTGTGCGCTATGCCGGTGCAAAGACTTGCAATTTCGCTCTCTCAGGCTCACACTGCATGGATGATTTGGGTGGAATCGGAGGTATTGGATGACCGATCAACCGGATGTGCAGCAGGTGCAGACCGCTTCACGTGACAATTCCACCGTTATCGATCTCCGCGAATATAAAAAGAACAAGGACCCTTTGCCGGTCACCTTTCACCGCCGCGAGCTGGATGCGATCCTGCGCATCTATGGCCGCATGGTGGGAGAGGGTGAATGGCGTGACTACGCCATCGATCACCTCAAGGAAAAGGCGGTATTTTCCGTCTTCAAGCGTTCAGGCGAAATGCCGCTTTTCAGGATCGAGAAAAACCCCAAGCTGGCTGCGAAACAGGGCGCCTACTGTGTGGTGAATACGGATGGCCGCATTCTCAAGCGAGGGCAGGAGTTGCCGCAGGTTCTGAAGGTCTTCGACAAGGTTTTGAAGCTCATCGAGTGAGGTTTCGCAAAAGCGGACTGCCCGCCTCTGGCGAATAAGTGTGAAGAATCTTCCCAAATAAAAAGGCGGCCGAAGGGCCGCCTTTCATAAGTCTCGCAATCGAACACTTAACCTTAGTCGTCGCGGTTTCCGAGGAACTGCAGGAGGAAGGTGAACAGGTTGATGAAGTCGAGGTAGAGCGTCAGTGCGCCCATGATGGCCTTACGGCCAGCGACGGCAACATCGTCAGCATCGAAATACATTTCCTTGATCTTCTGGGTGTCGTAGGCGGTCAGGCCTGCGAAGATCAGCACGCCAATCGCGGAAATCGCGAACTGCAGCGCGGAGGATGCAAGGAAGATGTTGACGATCGAAGCGATGATCAGACCGAACAGGCCCATGATCAAGAACGAACCCATGCCAGACAGGTCTTTCTTGGTCGTGTAACCGTAAAGCGAGAGCGCACCGAACGAGGCCGCGGTCACGAAGAAGGTCTGCACGATGCTCTGGCCGGTGTAGACCAGGAAGATCGAGGAGAGCGAAACACCCATCAGCGCGGCGTAAACCCAGAACGTCGTCTGCGCAGCGGAAACGCTCATGTTCTGGATGCGGAAGCTAAGGAAGAAGACCAGTGCCAGCGGAGCGAGCATCACGACCCAGCGCAGCGGCGACGCGAAAAGCAGCTGGGCAAAAGCCGGGTTCGAAGCAGCAAGCGTATAGGTGCCAAATGCCGCGACGCCGGTGATGACCAGAGCCAGCGCCATCAGGTTATAAACCTTCAGCATATAGGCGCGAAGACCTTCATCGATCATCGCACCAGACTGTGCACGCGTCTGCGCCATGCGATTCTGGTAGTTATTGAAGTCAGCCATTGTTTCCTCTTTTGAGCTCCGTGATTGCTACGGTGTCGGGATACCTCCCGGGCGCCGCTGCGGAGCTTCAGCAAGCCTGATCAAGAATATGATGGCAGAACGTGTTCTATACAAGGCCTTTTCCCGTCGAAAAGACACCATATGCGCGAAAAGCGCTCACGTTTTGGCGATCATTACAAAGAATTAATCGTTAAAGTTAAGCGGTGCACAACCGACGATCATTCACCCGCCTGCCGGAGAACCGGGGCTGCCTTCTGCCCGAGAATCCGCCATGTGCCGACGAGGCCGATGCCCACCGTCATGACGAGGGCGACGGCGAGCGTTCCGATCGCCACATCCGGCAGGAAGCTGGAGGGCAGCTTCATGATGCGGGCGATCACGAACCATGCGGAGACGCCGCCGGCGAAAAGTGCGAAGACGGCGGTGGCGAGGCCGAGCATCATATATTCGTAGGAGAAGGCGCGGATGAGCAGGTTTCGTGTGCCGCCCAGCGTTTTCAGGATGACCGCGTCATGGGTGCGGGCGCGGTTTCCGGCGGCAAGAGCGCCGGCGAGAACCAGGACGGAGGCGATGAGGGCGACGGCTGCGGCGGCGCGAATCGCGGTGGCAAGCTGGCCGACAAGCCGGTTGACGACGTCGAGCGCATCCTTTACGCGCACGCTGGTGATCGTCGGAAAGGCGTTGGTGACAGCGCGCAATATGCGGCCTTCGTCGGCGGCGGTTGCGGAGGGGTCGGCGAGTGTCGCCAGCCACGCATGCGGTGCGCCGCGGAAGGTGTTTGGCGAAAACACCATGACGAAATTGATTGAGAGGGATTCCCATTCGACATTGCGCAGATTGGCGATCCTTGCCGTTATGCTGCGGCCGAGCACGTTGACGGTCACCGTGTCGCCAATCTTGAGACCCAGTTCCCCGGCTTCCTCGGCCGCGAAGGAGACCAGCGGCTCGCCGCTATAGTCCGGTCCCCACCAGCTTCCTTCTGTGAGAGTCGCGTTTTCGGGAATATCCTGCGAATAGGTGATACCCCGGTCGCCGCGCAGCACCCAGCGTCCGGCCGGAGGCACCTCCATTTTCGTGACGTCCTCGCCGTTGAGCGCCAGGATGCGGCCGCGCAGCATCGGCACTTCGGTCAGCGCGCCTTCCGGCGCTTCCCGCTTCAGAAGATCGCGGAAGCCCTGAAGTTCGCTGCCCTGAATATCCACGAAGAAGAAATTCGGTGCGCGGTCCGGCAGGCTGTCCGTCAGTTCGCGGCGCAGATTGCCGTCTATCAGCGTGAGCGTCACGAGCAGGGTCAGGCCGAGGCCGAGCGAAAGGACGACAGACGGGGTGAGCGCACCCGGCCGGTGAATATTGCCGATCGCCAGCCTGAGCGCAGCCGAATGAACGCGCGGACTACGCTTGGCGATGGCTTTCACGCCGGAGGCAACGAGCCTTAGCACCACGAAGGCAAAAGCGATGGCCGCCAGGAAGACCGAGGCGATGAAGCGGTCTTCCGCCGAAAGGATGGCCAGCGCGGCGAGCGCTGCCAGCAGCAGGCCGGTTGCGGCCAGATAGGGCCAGGATGGCCAGGTGCCCTCCTCGAAACCCTGTTCGCGGAAAAGTGCGGTTGCCGGCACTTCGCGCGCTTGGCCAAGCGGCACGATGGCGAAAGCGAGCGTCGTCAGGAGGCCGAACAGGGCGGCGAGGCCGAGCGCGCCGGGATAAAAGGCAAGCTCTTCCGGCACGGGCAATAAGCCTTCCAGAAACCGCATGGCGATAAGCGGCGCGACGGCGCCGACGACAAGGCCGATGACAATGCCGACGGCGGCAATGAAGGCAATCTGGAAAAGATAGGTCATGGTGACCACCGAGGCCGGCGCCCCTAAGCATTTCAACGAGGCGATGGTGGTGCGCTTGGAATCCAGAAACGCGCGAACGGCATTGGCAACGCCGACACCGCCGACGATGAGAGCGGTGAGGCCTACCAGTGTCAGGAATTGCGAGAAGCGATTGACGTTTTCGGTGAGCGATGGGGCCGCCCGGTCACTGGTGCGGATGGACCAGCCGGCATCGGGAAAGGCCTTGTTGGCCGCATCGGTCATCGTTGACCGTGCCGAAGGATCGTTCAGCCTGATCTTGTAGGCATGCTCGACCAGACTGCCGTTCTGAACGAGACCCGAGGCGAAAAGGGCGTCGCGGCTGACCATCAGTCGTGGAGCAAAACCGAAACCGTCGGAGAGAGCATCCGGCTCGTCGACCACGGTGCCGGTCAGTTTCAGCTTCACATTGCCGAGCAGGATTTCATCGCCGACCTTGATCCCGAGCCGTTCCAGCAGAAGCGGCGCGGCAATGGCGCCGTAGGTGTCGCCGTTCCCGGCCAGAAGCTCATTCAGCGGTCGGTTCGGCTCGGCAACGAAGGTGTCATAGAGCGGGTAAGCGCCATCGATAGCCTTCACTTCCGTCAGGGTCTGTTCGGACCCGTCGGCGAGGCGCGCCATGGAGCGCAGCCCGGTGGAAACCGCGACGGTGCCGAGGCTGTCGAGATAGGCCCGCTCTTCCTGTGTCGCTTCCCTGTTGCGCAGTTCGAAACGCACATCGCCCGCCAATATGGACTGACCTTCCGTGGCGATGGCGCTGGTCACCGCGCGCGAGACGGAATTGACGGCGGCGATGGCGCCGGTTCCAAGCGCGATGCAGGCGAGGAAAATGTAAAAGCCGCGTAACCCGCCGCGAATTTCGCGCCGGGCGAGCCTTGCGGCGTTTCTGATATTGGCAAGAGACGGGATAATGGATCCGGTCATGCCGACACCGCCCGCGCCATATGGGAGGTGGCGCTGTCGCCCTCTATCTCGCCGGAGCGCACCTTGATCTGGCGTGAGCACCGGGCGGCAAGCGACGGATCGTGGGTGACGAGGATCATCGTCATGCCGCGTTCGGCCTGTTTGGCAAAGAGAAGATCGGCGATCTGCCTGCCGGTATCGGTATCGAGATTGCCGGTCGGTTCGTCAGCAATCAGCACGGCCGGTGAGGGGGCAAGCGCGCGGGCGATGGCGACACGCTGCTGTTCGCCGCCGGAGAGCTGGCCGGGATAATGATTGAGACGTTCGCCGAGACCGACGGCGACGAGCTCGCGTCTGGCGATCTCGAAGGGGTTGGGTGTGTTTGCCAGTTCGAGTGGGACCGCAACGTTTTCCAGCGCCGTCATATTGGCGATAAGATGGAAGGACTGGAAAACAATGCCGATGTTGCGGCCACGAAAATCCGCCAGCGCGTCCTCGCCGAGCTTGTGCAGTTCCGTATCCGCGATGACGATTTCACCGCTATCGAGCCTCTCGAGACCGGCAAGCACCATCAGAAGCGTCGATTTTCCCGATCCGGAGGGGCCGACGATACCAACCGCCTCGCTCTCTCCGATTGAAAGATCGATGTTCTTGAGAACGTGAACGGAGGCGGCGGCATTGCCGAGCGTGAGGTCGGCTTTCTTCAGCTCTATGATGCTTTTCGTCACAATTCTCGTTCCTATATAGGGTGATGAAAACGGTCTGGCGGTCGATGCGGTCGGTATTTCAGACAATGGGAACCAAGTTAGGAAAGCCGTGATGAGATTTAAAGCTGCCCTGTTTCACTTCATCGTCATTTTTGCCGCCGCCTTTTCCGCAACTGTTGTCATGGCTCAGGAGCGGACATTGCAGCTGGTCGGACTCGGCGACAGCCTGATGGCCGGCTATCAGCTTCCCCCCACCGACAGCTACACCGCACAGCTTGAGGCTGCATTAAAGGGCAAGGGCGTCAATGTCGCCATCGCCAATGCCGGTGTGTCCGGCGATACCTCTTCCGGCGGTCTGGCGCGGGCGGACTGGTCGGTTCCCGACGGTACGGACGGGGTCATCCTGGAACTCGGCGCCAATGATGCGCTGCGCGGAATCCCCCCCGAACAGACCGAAAAGAACCTCGACACCATCATTTCCGGTTTTCAGAAGCGCAACATAGCCGTGTTGCTGGTCGGCATTATGGCGCCGCCGAACATGGGCGATGATTATGCCAGCCGCTTCAATCCGATCTTTCCGAAGCTCGCCGAAAAATACAACCTGCCGCTTTATCCCTTCTTTCTGGATGGCGTGGTGACGGATGATGCGCTGAAGCTGGACGACAAGATGCACCCCAATACGAAGGGTGTGGCGATGATGGTCGAAAAATCTTTGCCGGCTGTTGAAAGCTTCATCACGACAATCGGTGCGCAAAAAAAATAAGCACTTGCGCCCGCCTGCATTGCGTGATTCGCTATGCTTGTTCTGCCAAGAGATTCGGGGAGCTCGCCATGCCGAGACTGTTTACCGCCCTCGAAATTCCGCGCAATGCGGCTATGAGCCTCTCATTGTTGCGCGGTGGTCTGCCGGGAGCCCGGTGGATCGATGTGGAGAATTATCACATAACCCTGCGTTTTATCGGTGACATCGACGGGCGGACCGCCGATGAGGTCGTGGACAGGCTGGACCGGATCGAAAGGCCGGAATTCCAGCTCAGCCTCACCGGTATGGGGTCCTTCGGTTCCAAGAAACCGCATTCCATCTGGGCCGGGGTTTCTCCCTCGCCGGAAATGCATGCGCTTCAGGCGGAAATCGAGCGGATCTGCCAGAGGATCGGTCTCCCGCCCGATCCGCGCAAGTTCATGCCGCATGTCACGCTGGCGCGGTTGCGCTCCTCCCGCGTGGACGATGTGGTGCAGTATCTTTCCGGACGCGGCAACTTCCGCACCTCGCCCTTCACGGTTGGCCGTTTCGTGCTGATGTCGTCGAAGGAATCGGTGGGCGGCGGACCCTATATCGTTGAAGAGGCGTTTCCGCTTCATGAGGCGCGGTCCAGCTCCATTTTTTCGAGCAACGATCTGCATCCTGCCAAGAGCATGTTGTAGACCTTGAGGAACCCGTCCTCGGCCCCGTAATAGGGATCGGGGACGTTCTCGCGGCGGCCAGTGGCATAGTCCATGAAGAGATGGATCTTGTGCCGCTGTCTTTCCGGGCTCGATTGCAGCAGGTTCGCCAGATTGTTTTCGTCCATGGCGAGTATCAGGTCGAAGGTCTCGAAATCCGCAGGGGTGACCTGTCTCGCCCGCTGCCTGGAAATATCGACGCCATGCCGTCGCGCCATGGCGATGGATCGCGGATCGGGTGCGTCACCCGCGTGCCAGCTGCCGGTGCCGGCGGAATCGACGGTAAGCCGATCAGATATAGCCGCGCCGTCGGCAAGGTGTCTCAAAACCCCTTCGGCCAGCGGTGAACGGCAGATATTGCCCATGCAGACAAAAAGAATAGCTGTATGTTTCATGGAATATGCGTCGATCCGGTCGTTGAAACGTTAATGGGTCTCAAGCGGAGGCAAGTTCATGAAATATCCCAGACTCGAGCCGGACGCCATCCGGCAGGCCCTGTTGAAACTAGAGGGCTGGTCCCTGCGCGAGGACGGGGCGGCGATCGTCCGTTCTTTCAAGTTCTCCAGCTTTGCGGAAGCCTTCGGTTTCATGGCCGAATCTGCACTTGTCGCGGAAAGGCTCAATCACCATCCCGAATGGTCCAATGTCTATTCGCGGGTCAAGGTCTGCCTTACCACCCATGATTCTCAGGGTGTGACGGAGCGGGATTTTCTTCTAGCCGAGGCCATGCAGAAGGCGGCTGCGGGCCGAAGCAATTGAACGGCGGACCTTAAATCCCATATAATAGCCGTGACCGGAGGACCGTCGATCATGGATGATGTGAAAATCGGTGAAATTCTTCTGCCGGGTGAAACCGACAGGCAGCAGGAGCGTGAGACTGTGGTGCGGGCAAAATTCTGGCCCAAGCTGAAGCGTGTGATGTCGAAGGTGCCTTTCGCACGCGATGCCGCGGCTGCCTATTATTGCGCGATCGATCGCGATACGCCGCTGCGCGCCAAGGGTATCATTCTGGCGGCGCTCGCCTATTTCATCATGCCGATGGATGCCGTGCCGGATGTGCTGGCCGTTATCGGATTCACCGACGATATTGCCGTCATCACGGCAGCGCTCGCCATGATCCGCGCCCATATCAAGATGGAGCATTACGAGGCGGCTGACGCTATGCTGAAACGGCAGCAGGAAGCCGGGTAACGCCTCTGTGATCTGCCTGTTCGGGTGAGCCCGACGGGCGACAAATTCTTGCCTGAATTTATGTGTCATACACACGGAGGAAGGGTGTTTCGCGCCCTTCTCCTCAGGGCGTCGGGAGTCGCCAATCTGTAACACCGCAAGACGTTTCCGGCATTTTATGCGTGTTGTTGACGGTTTGGTAACCGCTTCCCGACCACAATGAGAAAAGACGATCCGCACCTGAACGTGGCCGATCCAGAAACTGGGCTCGCCGATGCTTCGGGCCAATGGAAGACAATAACCCGGCAGGAAATTCTATGTTTGTAAGAAGTGTAGCAACCGCAGCGGCCATTTTGCTGACCAGCGTCGGCGTAGCATCTGCACAGTCGCCCACGCGCATCCAGCAGTTCAATGCATGGGGTGCCTATTCGTACAAATCGGGCAACAGCACCGTCTGCTACGTTCTTTCCATTCCGACCGCCAAGGAACCGGCAAGCGTCGATCACGGCGATATCTTCTTCATCGTCTCGCAGCGTCCGGGCCAGAACATTTCCTATGAGCCGCAGGCCATGGTGGGTTATCCGCTGAAGCAGGGTTCCAAGGTCAATGTGACGATCGACAACAAGAACTTCGTCATGTTCACCAAGGACAAGGCCGCCTGGGTTGAAAACGCCGCTGAAGAACCGGCACTCGTCGCCGCCATGAAGGGCGGCAAGTCGATGACCGTCAAGGCAGTTTCCGGCCGCGGCACCGCGACCTCCTATTCCTATTCGCTGTCGGGTATTTCGGCGGCTCTCAAGCAGATCGAAAGCTGCAAGTAACCCTGACGCTTTATCGCATTCGACAATGGCCGGTCATTGACCGGCCATTTGCGTTTTTGCTTGTTTGATGCTAAAGGCGCGGCAACATTGACAGGCGGATGCGCGAAAAGTGCTCCGCCTTTGATTTTCTCGACATGCAGACGATTTTCCGCCTATCCAAAAGGCTGGTCGTGCGATGCATGGAATGGTGGGATAGCGTAATGTCCGTAATGCAAGCCCCTGCCGGCCTGGCAGTCAAAACCCCGCTGATCGCCAATAGCGATCTGATGTCCGGCAAGCCGTCGCTGATCGGCCTGACGCGTGAGGACATGGGCGAGGCACTGGCCGAGATCGGCGTGCCGCAGAAGCAGGTGAAGATGCGCGTCAGCCAGTTGTGGAACTGGCTTTATGTGCGCGGCGTCTCCGATTTCGACAATATGACTAATGTCGCCAAGGAGCTTCGCGAGAAGCTGAAGGCGGCCTTCACCATCGCCCGCCCGGAAATCGTCGAGGAGCAGATTTCCAATGACGGCACCCGCAAATGGCTGATGCGGTTCCCGCCGCGCGGTGCGGGACGTCCGGTCGAAATCGAGACGGTCTATATTCCCGAAGAGGGTCGCGGCACGCTGTGCATTTCGAGCCAGGTGGGCTGTTCGCTGACCTGTTCCTTCTGTCACACCGGCACCCAGCGCCTCGTGCGCAACCTGACGGCTGAGGAAATTCTCTCCCAGCTTCTGCTGGCCCGTGATCGGCTCGGCGATTTTCCCGATGGTTCGACACCGGTGGGCGCTTATGTGCCGAGTGAAGGCCGCAAGGTCTCCAACATCGTGATGATGGGCATGGGCGAGCCGCTCTATAATTTCGAGCATGTGAAGACCGCGCTTCTGATTGCCACCGATGGCGACGGCCTGTCGCTCTCCAAGCGCCGCGTCACGCTCTCCACCTCGGGCGTTGTGCCGGAAATCTTCCGCACCGGCGATGAGATCGGCGTCATGCTGGCGATTTCGCTGCATGCGGTGCGCGACGAGCTGCGCGACATGCTCGTGCCGATCAACAAGAAATATCCGCTGAAGGAGCTGATCGAGGCCTGCCGCAAATATCCGGGCCTTTCCAATGCCCGCCGCATCACCTTCGAATATGTGATGCTGAAGGATGTGAATGACAGTCTGGAAGACGCCAAGATGCTGGTGCAGCTTCTGAAGGGCGTTCCGGCCAAGATCAACCTCATTCCGTTCAACCCATGGCCGGGCACGAACTATCAGTGCTCGGACTGGGCGCAGATCGAGAAGTTCGCCGATTTCATCAATCAGGCGGGTTATGCTTCGCCGATCCGCACGCCGCGCGGCCGCGATATTCTCGCCGCCTGCGGCCAGCTGAAGTCGGAATCGGAGCGCATGCGCAAGACCGAAAGGCTGGCTTTCGAGGCGATGATGATCGCCAACCACGGCGCGGATGACTGAATAAGCCGCAATTGCCGCCTGAAAGCTTGTTTTGCAGCGGTCTCCGATTGATTTCGGGCTGTCTTGTTCCTAAGAAGACGAAAACAGGGAACCAACAGGAGGATATCCATGCGCGCATTCATTCTGGCTCTCGCTGCCGCGAGCGCCTTCGTTCTGCCGGCCAAGGCTGAAAACGTCACCGTCGCCGTCACCGCCATCGTCGAACATCCGGCGCTTGATGCCGCCCGTGATGGCGTCAAGGCGGCTCTTGCCGAGGCCGGTTACAAGGAAGGCGAGAACCTCAAGTTCCTTTATGAGTCCGCGCAGGGCAATCCCGGCACCGCCGCGCAGATCGCGCGCCAGTTCGTGGGCGATGCGCCCAACGTCATCGTGCCGATCTCGACGCCGTCTGCGCAGGCCGTCGTTGCCGCCACGCGCGACATTCCGGTCGTCTTCACGGCGGTTTCCGATCCGGTCGGCGCACAGCTCGTCAAGGACATGCAAAAGCCCGGCCGCAACGTGACCGGCCTTTCCGACATGCTGCCGGTTGGCGAACATCTGGCGCTCATCAAGGAAATCTCCCCGAACGCCAAGTCGATCGGTTTCATCTACAACTCGGCCGAGGCCAACTCCGTTTCGACGCTGGCCCTCTTGAAGGCCGAAGCCGGGAAGGCGGGTCTCAAGGTTGTTGAATCCGTCGCCACCAAGTCCGCAGAAGTGCAGGGCGCAACCCGCGCGCTGGTCGGCAAGGCCGATGTGATCTACGTTCCGACCGACAACACCATCGTTTCCGCTTTCGAAGCGGCTGCCGGCGTTGCATCCGAAGCCAAGATTCCGCTTTACGCCGCCGATACGGATTCCGTCGCCCGCGGTGCGGTTGCCGCCCTCGGTTTCAACTATTTCGACGTTGGCAAGCAGACCGGCGCCGTCGTCGTCCGTATCCTCAAGGGTGAAAAGCCGGGCGATATTCCGGCAACCGTTGCTGTCGGCACTGATCTGGTGATCAACAAGAAGGCCGCCGAAAAAGCTGGCGTTACCTTCCCGGAAAGCATCACCAAGCGCGCCACCAAGGTCATCGACTGAACCGAAACCAGACTGAATAACGGGCGGCGGCAAATTCGCCGCCCGTTTTACGTGGCACGAGACGGTGCCCGTCTCCGCCTGATGGCGGCAATAACAAGGACATTACCGTGAGCCAAATCGCCTTCTGGGGTGCCGTGGAGCTGGGACTGGTCTTCGCTTTCGTGGCGATCGGCGTTTATCTCGCTTTCCGGGTGCTTGATTTTCCTGACCTGACCGTGGACGGTTCGTTTCCGCTCGGCGCCGCCGTGGCTGCCGTGCTGATCATCGCCGGTCTAAATGCCTGGGTTGCGACGGCGATTGCGATGGTGGCCGGTGCCGCCGCCGGCATCGTGACCGCGACGCTCAACGTTCGTTTCAAGATCCTCAACCTGCTTGCCTCGATCCTGACGATGATCGCGCTGTTTTCCGTCAATCTGCGCGTAATGGGAAAGCCGAATGTCGCGCTGCTCAATCAGGATACGATGATCTCGCCGTTTTACGGCCTCGGCCTGTCGGAATATCTGGTGCGGCCGCTGTTCGTCGGCGCGCTGGTGCTGATCGCGGTCATCCTCGTCTGGCGTTTCCTTGAAAGCGATGCGGGCCTTGCCATGCGGGCGACGGGTGCCAATGCGCGGATGGCGCGGGCGCAGGGCGTGAAGACCGGCAACCAGATCTATCTAGGTATGGCGCTTTCGAATGCGCTGGTCGCTCTCGGTGGCGCGCTGTTTGCGCAGACCAACGGCTTTGCGGATGTGACCTCCGGTGTCGGCACCATTGTCGTCGGCCTTGCCGCCGTCATCATCGGCGAAACGCTGTTCGGCGCGCGCGGCATTCTGATCGCGCTGATCGGCTGCGTTTTCGGCTCCATCGCCTATCGTCTCGCCATCCAGCTTGCCCTGTCGAGCGATGTGCTGGGCCTCAAGGCGTCCGATCTCAATTTCGTAACGGCGGTATTGGTGGCAATCGCATTGATCCTGCCCCGACTGCGCCGCGGGGGAGCAACATCGTGATTTCCCTTTCCGATATCCAGGTTGTCTTCGGGCGCGGCACGCCGCTGCAGAAGCAGGCGCTCTCCAAGATCGACCTCACCATCGAGGATGGCTCCTTCGTCACCGTCATCGGCTCCAATGGCGCCGGCAAATCGACGCTGCTCGGCGTTCTGGCGGGCGATGTCCTGCCGACGGCGGGCAAGGTGATGATCGGCGGCGCCGATGTTACCCGCAAACCGACCGCCAGCCGGGCTGGGCGAGTGGCGCGCGTGTTTCAGGACCCGCTGGCGGGCAGCTGCGGCGCGCTCACCATTGAGGAAAATCTGGCGCTGGCAGCGTCGCGCGGCGAGCGTCGCGGCCTTCTGCCGGCGCTTGGGCGCGGCCGTCGGGATTTTTTCAAGGAGCGCATTGCCTCGCTCAATCTCGGGCTGGAAAATCGTCTGAAGGACCGCATGGACCTTCTGTCCGGCGGTCAGAGGCAGGCGGTCTCGCTTGTTATGGCGACGCTGTCCGGCTCGGACGTGCTGCTGCTCGATGAACATACGGCTGCTCTCGATCCCGGCATGGCCGAATTCGTGATGGAGCTGACCCGTAAGGTCGTGTCGGAGCGCAAGCTGACGACGCTGATGGTTACCCATTCCATGCGTCAGGCGCTGGATTATGGCACTCGCACGATCATGCTGCATGCCGGTGAGATCGTGCTCGACGTCTCCGGTGACAGCCGCAAGGATCTCGAGGTCGAGGACCTGATTGACATGTTCCGCAAGATACGCGGCCAGAAGCTCGATGACGATGAGTTGCTGATCGGTTGATTGTAAAAAAGGCGCCGCAAGGCGCCTTTTTTGTTTGCCGTCAGCGCGCCTGCGTGAAGAAAATCTTGACGGCGAAAAGCGAAAAGACGCCGGCGATCGTATAATCCAGTCCGCGCAGAATTTTCCGGTTGCGTTGCAGCCAGGCTGAAAGAACATCTGCGGCGATCACGATGCCGATGCCGATCGGCAGCGCGACGATGATCGACCAGATGCCGAGGAAGATCAGCTTGCCGGTTACATGCGGGTCGGATGCACTGACGAATTGCGGCAGGAAGGTCATGAAAAAGATGATGATCTTCGGGTTCAGCAGGTTCACCCAGATGCCGTTCAACAGCGCTGATTTCAGCGAGGACTGCGCTTTTTCGCCGGTGCTTTTCACCATCACGAAATCCGAGCCCTTGCGGATCGCCTGAATGGCGAGCCAGACGAGATACGCGGCCCCGCCGGTCTTCAGGATCATGAAAGCCGTCGGCGAAGCGACGATGAGGGCGGCGACGCCGAAGGCGACGAGCATCGTGTGCACGGTAATGCCGATATTGGTTCCCAGAAGCGTCATGAAACCCGCCGTTCGGCCCTCGCGCAGCGAGCGGCTGATCCAAAGCGTCATGTCAGGCCCCGGCGTCACCGCCAGAAGCAGAATGGCGATGGTGAAGGCGATCAATGTTGGCAGGCCTGGAACGAAATCCATCGTGGCACCCGTAAAATCTGGAGGTTGCCGTGCTTAACGCGATTTCGCGCTTCTGCCAATGTTTTTGACCGCCAATGCATCGGCGCGAAAAGCCGCCGCAACGGTTGCATCGCGGCGGCCTGGAACATTCAGTTTTTCAGGAAGCTGGTGAAGGCGGCGGAATATTCCGTGTGCCAGCGCGACAGCGGCGGGCGGTTCTGGACGATGTCATAGGCCGCCCAGAGAATGCGTTTTTCATCCGTCGGGCGGTCCACCTCGCCATCCGGGCAGAGAATGTAGAAATCGCCCCGGCCGATACTTTCGACCATGAAGTCGACGGTCTGTTCGCCGGTCCAAGCGCCTTCCGGCTTTTCCGTTCTGCCATGGGCGGTGAGACCGGTGAAAACGTAACCGGGGATCAGCAGATGGGCGGAAACCGAGCCGTTCGGAATATTGCGCAATTCGTGCTGAAGCGCTTCCGTGAAGGTTTTGACGCCGGACTTCGAGACGTTATAGGCGGGATCGCCGGGAGGTGTGGTGATGCCCTGTTTCGAGCCGGTATTGATGATGAGTGCCGGCTCGCCATGGGCGATCATGCCCTGGCCGAAAACGCGGCTGCCGTTCACGACGCCCATCAGATTGACGTTGATGATTTTTTCCCAATTGGCCTGTGGGCCGAAAATGGCGCTGCCGGGCTGAATGCCGGCATTGTTCATCAGAACGTGGACGCGTCCGAAACGCTGGATAACGGCGCGCTCCAGCGCCTCCAGTTCATCGAGTTTGGATATGTCGGTGGGGATGGCGACGATCTGCGCTTCGCCGTCCTTTGCGACGGCCAGAATATCCGCATGGGCTGCGGCAAGCCTGTCGCCGTCGAGATCGACGAGAACGACACTCATGCCGAAACCGGCGAATTTGCGGGCGGCGGCAAGTCCGATGCCGGATGCCGCACCGGTGATGACAGCGACATTATCTTCCTTGAATGCGGGGTGGATGGTCGTCATAGGTTTCTCCTTCGCGTCGTTTCGGCTGTTTCCAGCGATTTGCAACGTTGCCTGAACCTGAGAGGCTTCATTCACGGTCTTCAAGTCGATCGCGCCGCTTATGATAAAGCGCGAATTTTCATAATGCATGTGACAATTGCTTCGTTCCCATCGATGCGCCCGGTCATCTCCTGCTGTCGTACCCGCCCATCAATTGTTTTGTCGCTTATCTCACGGAAAAGCGCTTCACACATTTCGGGTTGCACTGTAAAAGTGCCGAAATCCCAAGGAAATGGCGGTGTCCCAATGCCGTCATCATGCAGATGGACATCACTATGGCACTTCCGAAAGACGTTAAGAAAGTCGTTCTCGCCTATTCCGGCGGTCTCGACACCTCGATCATCCTGAAATGGCTTCAGACGGAACTCGGCGCGGAGGTCGTGACCTTCACCGCCGATCTCGGCCAGGGCGAAGAACTTGAGCCGGCGCGCAAGAAGGCCGAGATGCTGGGCATCAAGGAAATCTTCATCGAGGACGTCCGCGAAGAGTTCGTGCGTGATTTCGTGTTCCCGATGTTCCGCGCCAACGCCGTTTATGAAGGCGTCTATCTGCTCGGCACCTCCATTGCCCGTCCGCTTATTTCCAAGCACCTGATCGAAATCGCCAAGAAGACCGGCGCCGACGCCATTGCCCATGGCGCCACCGGCAAGGGCAACGACCAGGTCCGTTTCGAGCTTTCGGCCTATGCGCTGAACCCGGATATCAAGATCATCGCTCCCTGGCGCGACTGGACGTTCAAAAGCCGTACTGACCTCTTGAACTTCGCCGAACAGCACCAGATTCCGGTTGCCAAGGACAAGAAGGGCGAGGCGCCTTTCTCGGTCGACGCCAACCTGCTGCACTCCTCTTCCGAGGGCAAGGTTCTCGAAGACCCGGCGCAGGAAGCACCGGAATATGTGCATATGCGCACCATTTCCCCGGAAGCCGCGCCCGACAAGGCAACCGTCATCAAGGTCGGTTTCCGCAAGGGCGATGCCTGCTCCATCAACGGCGTCGAAATGTCGCCCGCGACGCTTCTTGCCACGCTTAACAATTACGGCCGCGAAAACGGCATCGGCCGTCTCGATCTGGTTGAGAACCGTTTCGTCGGCATGAAGTCGCGCGGCGTATATGAAACGCCCGGCGGCACCATTCTGCTTGCCGCACACCGTGCCATCGAATCCATCACGCTCGACCGGGGTGCAGCGCATCTCAAGGACGAGCTGATGCCGCGTTACGCCGAGCTTATCTATTACGGCTTCTGGTTCTCGCCGGAGCGCGAAATGCTGCAGGCGCTGATCGACAAGAGCCAGGAACATGTAGAAGGCGAAGTGACGCTGAAGCTCTACAAGGGCAACGTCATGGTAACCGGCCGCGAGAGCGCCAAGTCGCTCTATTCCGACGCGCTGGTGACCTTCGAGGACGACCACGGCGCTTATGACCAGAAGGATGCGGCAGGCTTCATCAAGCTCAACGCGCTGCGTCTTCGCACGCTCGCAAAGCGCAATATCAGCAAGTAATTCTGCTGGAATGGAAATAATGAAACCCGCTGGCGGCGACGCCGGCGGGTTTTTTCATGTCTCTCGTCTGGAGACGATGCGGAAGCCGATATAGCTGGCGATTGCGGTGAATTCCATCACGGGGATGATGATGCCGAAGCCGGTCAACGGCGAACCGATAAGCGAGGCTGCGGCGCCGCCTGCAAAACCCGACCCCATCTGAATGAAGCCCATCATCGCCGATGCCGAGCCGGCAATATGTGGGAATGGTGCGAGGGCCGCCGTCACCATGGATGGCGTCAATAAGGCGATGCCGACCGTTGCGACCGCCACGGGTCCCATGATCGAAAGAAAGGATGGCGGTATCAGTAACACCGACAGCAGGATAAGGAGACCGCCTGTTCCCGAAAAACAGAGGCCGAGGACGACCGAACGGCGGTCACCCAGCCGCGGTGCGATATAACGCAGGGCGATGGAGCCGAAGAAATAAGCGCCGGTCTGCATCAGCATGCCAATGCCGAAGGCGGTGGGCGTCATGCCGACCTTGTTGATGAGGATGAAGGTCAGCATGGTCGCCTGCGCATAAAGCGCGCCGATGGAACCGCCGAGCACCAGTGCGGCCAGAAGAAAACGCGGCTCGGTGAGCAATGTCCCGTAGGCCGACAGGAGGCGACGCGGGCGGATCAGGTTCTTGTCCGGGCTCGTCGTCTCGCGCAGGAAGACCACGACGGAGAAGATGGCGATGGCCCCGAGGCCGGCCATCAGGAAAAATACCGATTGCCACCCGAAAGCCGCAAGCGAAAGCCCGCCGATGGTCGGGCCCATGGCGGGGCCAACGGCCAGCATGATGCCAATGAGGTTCATGATGCTGGAGGCTTCGGCGCCTGTGAATTGATCGCGCACGATGGCGCGCGCCACCGTCATGCCGACGGAGGCGCCAATGCCCTGAACAAGCCGGGCGAAGAGCAGCACTTCAATTGTTGGGGCGAAGATCGCCAGCAGTCCACCGCCCAGAAAGATGGAGAGGAAGACGAGGCTCGCCTTTCGCCGACCGAAGGCATCGGATGCCGGGCCGGCGAGCAGCTGGGCGATGGCGAAACCGGCGAAATAAAGCGAGAGGCTGAGTTTGACGGCGGATTCCGTGGTGGAGAAAACCCGCGTCAGTTCCGGCATGGCCGGTGTGTAGATCGCCATGGAAATCGGCGCCAGCGCCGTCAGCAACGCACCGAGTATGGCCGTGCGCTTTCTGGACATGATCGTTTTTGGCGACATTGCGATCAGCAGCTCTGGCCCGGCTGTTCCGGCTGGAGATTGTTGCGAAGGGTCTGCAGGAAGCTGCGGAAAAGCGCGACTTCTTCTTCGTTCAGGCCCTGCGTGGCGTGACGGACGAGTTCATCGATTTCCTGGCGCACGGCTTCCAGCATGTCGGTGGAGTTTTTTGTCAGCACGATGCGCTTGGAGCGCCTGTCCTGCGGGTCCTGCTGGCGTTCGATGAGATCGAGAGATTGCAGCTTGTCGAGATAGGCGCAGATCGTCATCGGCTCGATGCCGAGCCGGGCGGCGATATCCGACTGCTTGCTGCCATCAACGACGGCAACCGTCAGCAACGCGCGCGCTTCGCCGGGCGTCAGGCCCAGTCCGGCTTCAGAAATTCGGCGCTCAAACGCACTGTTCAGCAGGCGTGCGCCGCTGTTCAGTAAAAATGCCAACGAGTCTTTTTCGCGTTTAGTGCCCATGCTTCGCCTTTTCGTAAGTCAGCCTTACTAAAATCCGGGCGATAATCAATGGCGCATAAATCATATTGTTGAAAATCGAGTAAAGTATGTGTCAGTTCGATTGCGTTACGGTCGGCAACATAATCGATGATTGTTACGCCAAAGCAAAGAAGATCGGACACCCCGCGTTTTATTTCATCTGCCATGCCGGTCCATATCGTCGGTCAAGTCCCTTACATAGGTCACCTGCCATCGGTATCCGGCGTCTGTGCCGGCAGTTGGGGCAAAAGCAAAAATCAGGTCGCAGCCAATCTTCCTTGCACCAAAGTCCGGCATTGAATTGCCGGTGGAGGCGTGCCCATATGGGCTTAAACCGGAATCGTTCAAGGAAGATGAAATGCCATCCAAGACCGCGCTTTATCCCGCACTCGTTGACTGGAACGGCCACAATGGTCTGCCGAAATTCGATGCGGTCAGGGATGAGGATTTCGCTCCGGCCTTCGATGCCGCCCTTCTGTCCCACGAACAGGAAATCGATGCGATTGCCGGTAATGCTGAGGCCCCGAGCTTCGAAAACACCGTGACCGCGCTCGAAATCGCCGGAGACGATCTTTCGCGCATTTCGGCGCTGTTCTGGAACAGGGCAGGCGCCAATACCAATGGTGTGATCCAGGCGCTGGAGCGGGAGATCGCGCCGAAACTGTCGCGGCACTATTCGAAGATCGGCATGAACGAAGCGTTGTTCAAGCGCATCGATACATTGTGGGAAAAGCGCGGAACGCTTGGGCTGACGGGTGAGGAAAGCCGCGTTCTTGAGCGGCACTGGAAGGGTTTCGTGCGCTCCGGCGCCAAGCTGCCGAAGGACCGGCAGGAACGCTTGGCGGCGATCAATGAGGAGCTTGCGGGTCTCGGTGCGAAATTCGGGCAGAATGTGCTGGCTGATGAAAAGAACTGGAAGCTTCTGCTTTCCACGGAAGAGGAACTTGCCGGTATTCCCGGTTTCCTGCGCGACGCGATGGCGGGTGCGGCCCGTGAGCATGGCGAGGACGGCAAATTTGCCGTCACCCTTTCCCGTTCCATCATCGAGCCTTTCCTGACCTTTTCCGAACGCCGCGATCTGCGCGAGCAGGCCTTCAGGGCCTGGGTGGCGCGCGGCGAGAATGGCGGCGAGACCGACAATCGCGATATCGTCCACCGCACGCTCGAACTGCGCGAGGAAAAGTCAAAGCTTCTCGGTTACGCGAATTTCGCCGCCTACAAGCTTGATGACACGATGGCGAAGACGCCGGATGCCGTGAACGGCCTTTTAGGCCAGGTCTGGGAAAAGGCCGTGCGCCGTGCGGGCGAGGAAGAGGCCGAACTGGCCGCCATCATCGCTGAGGAGGGCAGGAATCACGAAGTGCTGCCCTGGGACTGGCGGCATTATGCCGAAAAGCTGCGGGCACGGAAATTCAGCTTCTCCGAGGCGGAGTTGAAGCCTTATCTCCAGCTCGAAAAGATCATCGAGGCCTGCTTCGATGTGGCCGGGCGGCTGTTCGGGATTCGAGCGGTCGAAGTCAAAGGCGTCGCCGCCTATCACCCGGATGTGCGGGTTTTCGAAATCCGCGATGAAAAGGGCGATCTGAAAGCCATGTTCCTCGGCGATTATTTCGCCCGCCCCTCCAAGCGCTCCGGCGCGTGGATGAGCTCTTTCCAGTCGCAGCACAAGCTGCCCTTGAAGAACGGCACGGTCGGAGAAATTCCGATCATCTACAATGTCTGCAATTTCGCCAAACCGGCTGAAGGCAAACCGGCGCTGCTTTCGCTCGACGATGCCCGCACGCTTTTTCACGAATTCGGCCACGCGCTGCATGGCATGTTGTCAAATGTCACTTACCCCTCCGTTTCCGGAACGGGCGTCTCGCGCGATTTCGTCGAATTGCCGTCGCAGCTTTACGAACATTGGCTGACGGTGCCGGAAATTCTGGAAAAATACGCCCTGCATTATGACACAGGCGCGCCGATGCCGAAGGCGCTGCTGGACAAGGTTCTGGCCGCGCAGACCTTCAATGCCGGTTTCAGCACGGTGGAATTCACCTCGTCGGCGATTGTCGACATGGCGTTCCACACGCGGGAAAACGTGAGCGATCCGATGGTTGTGCAGGGTGAGGTGCTCTCCACCCTGAACATGCCGAAGTCTATCGTCATGCGGCATGCGACCCCGCATTTCCAGCACGTTTTCTCCGGCGACGGATATTCGGCCGGCTATTATTCCTACATGTGGTCGGAAGTGCTGGACGCCGATGCCTTTTCGGCCTTCGAGGAAACGGGCAACCCCTTCGATGGCGAGATGGCGCGCAAGTTGAAAGACAATATCTATTCCGTCGGCGGTTCCATCGATCCGGAAGAGGCCTATCTTGCTTTTCGCGGCAAGATGCCAAGCCCGGACGCCATGCTTTTGAAGCGTGGTCTGGCATAAGGGTCCGGTATAAAAGACTGTCATATTTCTGAGCTAGAACCTGAGTGCAGGGGGCTTATGACAAGGCCCCCCCTTTCGCATTTGCAAAAAAAAGGTTATGAGCGCGCCAAACTAAATTGGCGTTTCTCATCAGTATAGCGCCCAACCTCAGAGATTTTGAACAATGGCACTTCGCAACATCGCGATCATCGCGCACGTTGACCATGGAAAAACGACGCTCGTGGACGAGCTCCTGAAGCAGTCCGGCTCGTTCCGCGACAACCAGCGTGTCGCCGAGCGCGTGATGGATAGCAACGATCTTGAAAAGGAACGTGGCATCACCATTCTCGCCAAGGCGACCTCGGTGGAGTGGAAGGGTGTCCGCATCAACATCGTCGACACCCCTGGCCACGCCGACTTCGGCGGTGAAGTCGAGCGTATCCTGTCGATGGTGGACGGTGCTATCGTTCTGGTCGATAGCTCGGAAGGCCCGATGCCGCAGACCAAGTTCGTGGTCAGCAAGGCGCTGAAGGTTGGTCTTCGCCCGATCGTCGCGATCAACAAGATCGACCGTCCGGATGGCCGCCATGAAGAAGTTATCAACGAAGTCTTCGACCTCTTCGCAAACCTCGACGCCACCGACGAGCAGCTCGACTTCCCGATCCTCTACGGTTCCGGCCGTGACGGCTGGATGAATGTCAACCCGGAAGGTCCGAAGGATCAGGGTCTTGCACCGCTGCTCGATCTGGTTCTTGAGCACGTTCCGGAGCCCAAGGTTGAAGAGGGCCCGTTCCGCATGATCGGCACGATCCTCGAAGCCAACAACTTCCTCGGCCGCATCATCACCGGCCGCATCGCGTCTGGTTCGATCAAGCCGAACCAGGCTGTGAAGGTGCTTGACCAGGACGGCAAGACAATTGAAACAGGCCGCATTTCCAAGATCCTCGCCTTCCGCGGTATCGAGCGCACGGCAATTGAGGAGGCCCATGCGGGTGACATCGTCGCCATCGCCGGTCTTTCCAAAGGCACCGTCGCCGACACCTTCTGTGATCCGTCGGTTACCGAGGCGATGCAGGCACAGCCGATTGACCCGCCGACCGTCACCATGTCGTTCATCGTCAACGACAGCCCGCTGGCTGGCACCGAAGGCGACAAGGTCACGAGCCGCGTTATCCGTGACCGCCTGTTCAAGGAAGCCGAAGGCAACGTTGCGCTGAAGATCGAAGAAGCCGAAGGCAAGGATTCGTTCTTCGTTTCCGGCCGTGGCGAATTGCAGCTGGCGGTTCTGATCGAAACCATGCGTCGCGAAGGCTTCGAGCTTGCCGTTTCGCGTCCGCGCGTCGTGATGCACAAGGATGAGAACGGCACCCTGCTGGAGCCGATCGAAGAAGTCGTGATCGACGTTGATGAAGAACATTCCGGCGTCGTCGTCCAGAAGATGTCCGAGCGCAAGGCTGAAATGGCCGAGCTTCGTCCTTCCGGCGGCAATCGCGTTCGTCTGAAGTTCTATGCGCCGACCCGTGGCCTGATCGGCTACCAGTCGGAGCTTTTGACCGACACGCGCGGTACGGCGATCATGAACCGTCTGTTCCACGACTATCAGCCCTTCAAGGGCCAGATTGCCGGTCGCGTGAACGGCGTTCTCTTGTCGAACGGTTCGGGTGAAGCTGTTGCTTATGCCATGTTCAACCTGGAAGATCGCGGCCCGATGATCATCGAGCCGGGTGAGAAGGTCTATGCCGGTATGATCATCGGTATTCACTCTCGCGATAACGATCTCGAAGTGAACGTGCTGAAGGGCAAGCAGCTGACCAACATCCGCGCTGCCGGCAAGGATGAAGCCGTGAAGCTGACGCCGCCGATCCGCATGACGCTCGATCGCGCGCTTTCCTGGATTCAGGACGATGAGCTGATGGAAGTGACGCCGAAGTCCATCCGTCTGCGCAAGATGTTCCTGGACGCCAACGATCGCAAGCGTTTTGAAAAGGCCAAGCTCGCTGTCTGATTGCGGCTTGTCGTTGCGAATTTGAAAGAACCCGGCCTCGAGCCGGGTTTTTTTATGCGTTCGTTTTTATGTGTGCATGAGTCGAAAGGCGCTTGTGTCAAAGGTTAAGGATGCGTTAATTTTTATCGGTCGTCCACATGAATAGGCTGTGGGTAAGCTCGCCGGCGTTAACCTTTATGACTGGTAAGTTTCCGTGGCCGGGGCCAGAATCGCGTTATGAAAACGTTATCCATCGATGTTCGCCGTGCTGAACCGCATGATGCGCGCGCCATCTCCGAGGCGCACCGTCTGTCGTGGCAACAGGCCTATGCCGGGCTTATCCCGCATCGGCCGTTGACGCAGATGCTTGAGCGTCGTGGAGAAGTCTGGTGGAAAAAGGCAACCAAAGGCTCCGCAACCATGCTGGTGGTGGAAGTGGCCGGTGTGGTCGCCGGATATGCGACGCTGGGCCTCAGCCGGGCACGCGGGCTGCCGCAGGACGGCGAGATATACGAACTTTATCTCCGGCCGGAATATCAGGGCATCGGGCTTGGCTCGCTGCTTTTTACGGAAGCGCGCAGACTGCTGACCTCGCTTGGCTGCAACGGAATCGTTGTCTGGTGCCTTGAAGACAGCGATGTGGCCAACCGCTTTTTCCGCTCTCACGGTGGCCGCGATATCGCCGAAGGCATGGAAGATTTCGACGGCAAGTCGCTTCGCAAGGTCGGTTTCGTCTGGAACTGACAAACAATGCCGGGTGATTTGGCCTTGGGTTCATTCTCGCGGCCGGCCATGCGCGATTGCGATAGCCTCAAATCTCGCATTCTGCCTTATCCGCCCAAAGCCATGTTGCAATGCGGCGACTTTCCCAGTATCGAAAACCAAATCCAACCCGTCGAATGAGGGAAGCGAATGCGTATCGATGCAATTTCCGTAGGCAAGAATCCGCCGGATGACGTGAATGTCATCGTTGAAGTGCCGGTCGGTGGACACCCGATCAAGTACGAGATGGACAAGGATGCCGGTGCGCTGATCGTCGATCGCTTCCTCTACACGCCGATGACCTATCCGGGTAACTATGGTTTCGTGCCGCACACCCTGTCCGACGATGGCGACCCGATCGACGTTCTCATCTGCAACACCCGTCCGCTGGTTCCGGGCTGCGTCATCAATGTCCGCCCCATCGGCGTGATGATCATGGAAGATGATGGCGGCAAGGACGAGAAGATCCTCGCCGTGCCGGTTCCGAAGCTGACGCGCCGTTACGACAAGGTCCACAACTACACCGACCTGCCGGAAATCACGCTGAAGCAGATCGAGCACTTCTTCGAGCACTACAAGGATCTGGAGCCCGGCAAGTGGGTGAAGATGGGCGGCTGGCAGGATGTCGACATCGCCAAGAAGCTGATCGTCGAAGCCATCGAGCGCTACAAGGCGCAGGGCTGATCTAAAGCATGTCTCCCAAAAGTGTGCAGCGGTTTTAGGACCAAGACATGCTTAAAAACTAAGATCGAAAGCGCGTCGCATGAATCAGATTAAACGCGATGCGCTTTAGTTTTCGAGCTTTTTGAATAGCTCTTCGAAATCCTCCGGGTCGGTGTCGATCCGGAGGATTTTTTTACGCGCTGTTTCGCCTGAAACGAAGCTGATGGAGGATTTCGGCAGGCCGAGTTTTTTCGCCAGCAAAATAATCAGGGCCTTGTTGGCCTTGCCGCCTTCCGGCACGGCGCTGACGCGGGCTTTGAGATGCGCGTTTGCCTCCGCATCCTTTTCCACGCCGTCGACGGCGTCCCGCCCGCCATTCGGTGTGAGGCGGACGGTCAGTCGGACATGGTCGCCATGCTTCTGCCAGCAGCCGCTCAAGCGACCATCGGGTAAAGCGTGTTCCACATGAAGGAGCGGATGAAGAAGATGATCAGGAGCACGATGATCGGCGAAATGTCGATGCCGCCGAGATTGGGCAGAATGCGGCGGATGGGGCGCAGAACCGGTTCCGTGACATTGAACAGAAAGCTGCCGATGGCGTTCACGAACTGGTTGCGGGAGTTGATGACGTTGAAGGCGTAAAGCCAGGAAAAAATAGCGCTGGCGATCAGCACCCACGTATAGAGGTTCAAGGCCAGATCGATGGTCTGAAACAGGGCAAGCATCAATATCTCCGTATCTTGGTTGCAAGACATTTAGACATTGAACCGTGAACCGGCAAGTGTTGCGCCGGATCGTAATGATCTTTGGTCTGATCGACCGGCGATCATCACAATCTGGTTCATGGCTTTGCAGCGGGATTTCAGACGAAAACCGCTCACACTTTTCGTCATGCCGTTGGTGAGGGCTGGCGATTCCTGTGATATCGCTCTATTGCAAAGCTCTCATATTGTCTCGCGAGCACCCAGCCAATGTCCCTCCCTTCCGCCGAAAACCGTTTCGGTGCATTCCGGCATAGTTCCTATCGCCGCTTTTTCAGCGCCCGGTTTTTTTCGGCCTTCGCCATCCAGATCGTCAGCGTCTCGGTCGGCTGGCAGATGTATGAGGTGACCGGCAACGCCTTTTATCTCGGCCTGATCGGTCTTTTCCAGTTTCTGCCGTCGCTGCTTCTGATCCTCGTCACCGGAACGGTCGCCGACCGGCACAATCGTCGGCGCATCATGGCCATATGCCTGCTGATTGCGGCGCTGTGCGCTGCCGCTCTTCTGGGGCTTACGCTGACGCACAGCTTTTCCCCCTGGCCGGTCTTCGCCATTCTTGTGGTCTTCGGCATAGAGCGCGCCTTTATGGGGCCGGCGGTCCAGTCACTGGCGCCCAATCTCGTGCCGGTAGAGGATTTGCCCAACGCCATCGCCTGGAATTCCTCTTCGTGGCAGATGGCGTCCATTCTCGGTCCCGTCGCTGGCGGCCTGCTTTATGGCCTCGGTGCTTCCGTCGCCTATAGTGTGGCATTCGTGCTCTTCATCGTATCGGCGACGCTTGCGGTGACGATCCGCAAGCCGGAACAACGCGGCCCGGCGAAAGCCATTAGTCTCGAAACCATGCTCGCCGGGTTCAAATTCATCGCGCAGGAAAAAATCGTTCTCGGTGCGATATCGCTCGATCTTTTCGCGGTGCTGCTGGGCGGCGCCGTTGCGCTGATGCCAATTTTTGCCAAGGAAGTGCTGACGCTCGGGCCATGGGGCCTCGGGCTTTTGCGCGCAGCACCCGGCATTGGGGCCATCACCGTTGCGGTCATTCTGGCCTTCAAGCCCATTCGTCACCACGCCGGTCTGCTGATGTTTACCGGCGTCGGCCTCTTCGGCATCTCAACTGTGGTCTTCGGGCTTTCGCAAACCCCGTGGCTGTCCATCGCCGCGCTGGTGATCATGGGCGCATCCGACATGGTGTCGGTTTATGTTCGCGAGACCTTGATTGCGCTGTGGACGCCGGATGAGGTGCGCGGGCGTGTGAATGCCGTGAACATGGTGTTCGTCGGCGCATCGAACGAGCTGGGTGAGTTCCGCGCCGGCACCATGGCGCATGTCGTCGGGGCCGTGCCGGCCGTTGTCATTGGCGGGGCGGGCACGCTTGCTGTGGCAATTATCTGGGCGCTCGGTTTCTCCAGGCTGCGCAAGATCGACAATCTGGACGCGCCGCACTGACGGACACGGGCCTCAGCGCTGCGCCTTCCCCTCAAAAACCAGATCGAGGAAATTGCCCAGCCATGCCCTGAGCGGCGTGTCGAACAGCATGCGGCCTTCCAGATGCTGGCTGCCCACCTGCGCATTGGGCATGCCGAAGCGCTGTGCGCCGCGCACCACCCAGCTATGCATCATGGCGCGGGTCAGCTCGGCGTGAAACTGCAGGCCCCAGGCGTTTTTTCCATAGCGGTAGGCCTGATTGGGATAGGTTTCGCCGGAGGCCAGAAGTTCGGCTCCGCGCGGCAGCTCGAACCCTTCCTTGTGGAAATGATAGACCATCTTCGGCCAATGCGGCATCAGAAGCCGCCCATGTTCGGTGGCATGAAGCGGATACCAGCCAATCTCCACCTTGCCCTCCCTGTCTGCCTCCACCTTGCCGCCGAGATGTTTGGACAGCATCTGCGCACCGAGACAGATGCCGAGAAAGGGTTTGTTTTCCTTCAGCGGCACCTTCAGCCAGTCGATTTCGGCTTTGACGTAGTCATGAGAATCGTTGGCGCTCATCGGGCCACCGAAGATGATGGCGCCAGCGTGTTTCTCCAGTGTTTGCGGCAGGTCATCGCCGAGTGCAGGGCGTCTTATATCCAGACGATAGCCTTTTTCCACCAGCATCTGGCCGACGCGGCCGGGCGTGGAACGTTCCTGATGCAGGATGATGAGCAGCGATGGTTGTTTTCTCTGTTGCCTGGAAGGGTCAAACAGCATCGTCTTCGTTTTCGCTTTCTTCAGCTGGCCCGGACCTCGTGGCGGCCTGCTGACGTTGCAGAACCCTGTCGCGCACGGATACACCAAGCAGGTCGGCGACTCGCCAGATCACATGGTCTTCCATTTCGCTTCGTTCGCCGTCAGCGTAAACAATATCCCATAATATGCCAATAAGCTCCACGCGCTGCTCTTCATCGAGATGGCGGCGTATATCGGTGGTGAAGCGGTAATAATCGACGGCTTCCTTGCCGGCCTCTTGGCCGGCGGCGAGAAGCGCATCCAGCTTTCCGGCATCGAGATGGTAATAATCCTGCAGGATTTCGCGCAGGCGGTCGCGCTCGCTTTTCGAGACGGTGCCATCCGCTTCCATGACCTGGAAACAGAGGGCGGCCACCGCCACCCTCAGATCGTCCGGGCTGAAATCATCCCCATGAGGGCCGACGAGGTTCTGAATAAACGACTGTATTTGCTGGAACATCGATATCCTGTTCGTCAGAAGAGTTTGAGCCGGGTCTTGGGTTCGGCTTCCGCACCGGGTTTCTTGACGCCCGGATCATCTGGCGCGCCGCCGAAAAACGGCACGGCTTCCGCCTTTTCATCCGTGACACCGGTTTCCACTGGCGCTTCGATTGTGACCGGCTTTTTCTCCTGCGGGACCGATACGGCCGGCTTGACCTCGATCGGTGCGGCCGGGGCCGGTTTCGGTTCGGCGGCCGTCTCCGGCGCGGCTTCGACAATGATCGTCTTCGCGGCCGGTTCGGCCCGTGCGGGCGCTGCGGCAATCGCGTTTTCGATTGTCAGGTCTTCAACGGGCGCTTCGAGCTGGCCGAAAGGCGCTTTCCATTCGAAAGCATCGAGACGGCCGGTGACCGGAGAGACCGGCAGCCATTTTTCCGAAACGATGCCGTCGGCCACCCAGGCGGGGTCGCGCGGCGCGCGCAGCGCCTGCGCCATCCAGTAGCGCACACGGCCCTGATCGCCGCTTTCGGCCTCCTCGATATCGGCCATCAGCAAGAAGATGCTCTCGCGCGGCTCGATCCTGGCGGCGGCCTCGGCCTTGGCCCGCGCCTTGGCGAATTCCTTGGCGTCGAGCGCCGCCTGCGCCACCGCGAACAGGGATTCGATGTTGTTGGGCTTCAGGCTTTCCAGCCGCTCGGCCCGTTTCAGCCGGTCGATGGCGGTATCGCCGCTGCGTGCCCGGATATAAAGTTCGGCGATCTGCGGGTGCGAATCGTTCTTCCAGACGGGTTCCAGAACCGCGGCTGCCTTGCGCAGATTGTCTTCCCGGAGATAGGATTTCGCCGCAATCAGCGCTGCCGGAACCAGGCTCCTGGCAAGCTTCAGAGCGTGCTTGGCATCCTCGCGCGCGCCAATCGGATCGCTTTCCAGCTTTTCGCCGGCCTTGGCAGTGAGAAGCACGGCTTTCAGACGTTCCGCCTCACCGCGTTCGATGACGCCGGCCGCCTTCTGCTGGTCAAGCAGGCGGATGGCATCGTCCCACTGTCCGTTGCGGCAACGGTTTTCCAGCGTCGCCTGCGCGGCCCAGGGCAGATAGGGGGCCTTTTCCGCTGCATCCTCGGCATATTGCTGGGCGGCTTCATAGGCGCCCTGACGGCGGGCCTCGATATAAAGGCCGCGAAGGCCAAGTTCGCGTGTCTCGGGATCGCGGGCCATGGCTTCGAATTTGCGCCGCGCCTCGTCATATTTGCCTTCAATCAGGTCAGCCTGCGCATCGAGCAGATGGATCAGCGGCTCCTGATCGGCGCTGAGCAACCCTTGAGTGCGGGCCGTCATCTTGCGGGCGAGGATGGCATTGCCGGCCCCGGCGGCGATGAGCCCGGTGGAGAGCGCCTGATAACCCCGGTCGCGCTTGCGGGCGCGGAAATAACGACGGGCGGCATTGGGCGAGGTCCAGATCGCATTGACGATCCACCAAACCAGCATGACGGCGGCGACCAGCGCCGCGATGATGGAGGCGGCGACCATCAGGCTCATTTCGATCAGCTGGCCCTGCCAGACGATGGAAAGGACGCCAGGCCTGTCGGCCAGCCAGGAGAAGCCGAAACCGAGAGCCAGAACGATAACGGCGAAAGTCAGAATTCTGGTCATGCCCTTACCCCTGCCTGCCGGTGCTGGTGATGGCGCGGTTCAATGTGCCGCCGACCAGATTTTCGACCTCGATGCGCGCATCCAGCGATTTCTTGTAGTCGGCGGATGCCGTCTTGGCGGCATCGGGAAGCCCGTTCCACTCAAGCGCCGCGCCCTGCAGATCGCCGTTGCGCAGCTTGTTTTCCATGCGCGCGATCTTGGCTTCGGGGGTTTCACCCTCGATATTTCCGACCGGGCGCACCTTCACCAGCGAAAAGGCGCTTTCGGTCAGGCGTTCCATGATGCCCTGATTGGGGTCAGGCTGGTTGATCGCGGAAAGCATCGCATTGGCGACGTCAGGAAATTTCTGCATCAGTTCCGAACGTGACGGCACACCGGTTGCGGCGAAGGATTGCAGCGATGCGATGGCCGGATCGTCGGGCGTTACCTTGGACAGCGTGTCGAGTTCCGTCAGGAACGGCCCACCGCGATCGATCGCGGCCTTCAGCGCGGCGGAAGCGATGGCGCGGGCGACTTCGATATCGTCGCGCGGCTCGTTGATCTTGGCTTCCGCATCCGCAAGGCGGCGTGTCAGTTCCGCCGTCGCCGATGCCTGCGCGGATCGCTCCGACTGGAGGGTGGATTCCAGCGCGGCGATTTTTTCCGACAGCCCATCCACCTGCGGGGCTTCACCCTTTGCGCCTTCGAGGGTTGCGATACGCTGTTCCAGCGCCGAGGTGTCGGCGGCCGGCGCATTGGCAAGCTGCTGCCGCAAGCTGTCCAGATCGGTTTTCAGTGCTGCGATTTCCTCGCTTCCCGCCCTGCCTGCATTGAAGGAGGGCAGGATGCCGGCATATTGCATGCTGCCGGCGGCGGCGAGCGCGACAAGGCCGCCGACGATACCTGCTGCGATCAGGCCGGAGGTCGCGGCCTGTTTGCGCTCCGCCTGCTGCGGTGTGGAGGGCTTCGCCGGTCCTGAGGAGGAGGTCGCCGTCGTTGGTTTTGCAGCGGTGGCGCTGCTAGATGCGCTGGAGGACGCTGTGGAGCCGAAGGCTGGCTTCGCAGCAGCTGCTGCAGCCGTGCTCGTGTCAGTCGTGCCCGTCGACGGTTTTGTATCGGCTTTAGGCGAAACGGGGGCTGGCGAGACGGGGTCTTTCTGCCTGTCTGCGGGCTGTTTGTCTGCGGCGCTCTCAGCCTTCGGTGCCGTGGCTACGGATTCCGCTTTGCCGACATTGGGTTCGGGCTCGATAGGGGTTTTCTTGGGCTGGTCCCAGATGGGGGCGGGGTTACCCGTTGCGGCTGCTTCGGGCTTTGTCTCCGAAGCACCCCGCTCTGCGGTGGCCTTAGGTGTTGTGTCACTGGGCTTTTCGTCCGTCTTGGCAGCGTCCACGTCGGCGGAAATTGCTTTCACGTCTTTGGCGTCCAGGTCGATCGTGACCGGTTCGGCTTTGGACTTGGAGTGGCGTGGCGGCTTTCCCGATACCATGACAACCTCATTTCTGCCTGCAGTAATCTAAACCTAGTCAGTGACGGCGGCAAAGGAAAGAGGCGAGCTCGAATTAGGTTCCAGAGTTGTGGCGTAGAAGTTCGAACATCGCGGCCTCGCTCGGTTCTTCGGCAGCCTTGGCGTTTGCGCGGAAGATTTCCGGAACGAGAGAAAACACGTTGCGGCTGATGCAGATGAATTGTGTCGTTGCCAGCGCCGCCACGTATTTTTCCGTCGATACATGATGGAAAAAGGCCCGTGCTGCTTCCGATGAATAGAGCAGGACCGCATCGGCAGCGCTTTCGACAAGCGCCGTCTCTAGCATCGTCTCCGAAATGTCGGAGGGCAGCATCTCGTAACAGTCCAGCGTTCTGAAGGGAATGCCGGCGGCGGCAAGGCCTTCCTCGAAGACCGCGCCACGGGGCCTGCCGGCGAGATAAAGCAGGGGCTCTTCTTCGGAAAACAGAGTCTGGTGCTCAGCCACCAGCGCGGTCAGACTCACGGCGTCGCCGGAGGCGGTGAAAATCCGTTCGAAGCCGGTTTTTTCCGCCGCTTCCGCCGTTGCTCCGCCGACGGCGAAAAGCGGTTTTGACAGATAGGCAGCTAATCGGTTCCGCGATGTTTTTAGCGCCCGCAGCGCCTCGGCGCTGGTCACCGCGATGGCCGCCAGCGGGGCGGATAGCGCCGAGACGGCGCGTTCGCCACTATGGGCGGGATAAAACAGCGGAAGAAGCACCGGCGCATGGCCAAGCGCTTCAAGCTTTGCGGCCGTCCTTTCGCCCGAACGCTGCGGCCGGGTGACGACGATCCGCATCGGCTCAGCTCCAGCCTTCGAAGAAATTGCTGCCCGCCTTGGCGCGCACGTCTTCGCCGGCCTGCCGGCCGAGCTTTGCCGCATCGCGGCGGTTGCCGGAGATTTCGATGCCGTGGCTCGTCTGGCCATCGGGGGTGAGGATCAGGCCGGAAAAATGCAATTCCTCGCCATCGCAGGTGGCGTAGCCGGCAATCGGCGTGCGACAGGAACCATCGAGTGCTGCCAGAAAGGCGCGCTCGCATGTGACGGCATCATAAGTGGGCCTGTCGTTTATGGGTGCGAGCAGTTCGTCCATGCGCGTATCGCCGATGCGGCTTTCCACGCCGATTGCGCCCTGGGCCGGAGCAGGAGGGAATTCCTTCGGGTCGAGAATTTCCGTCGGCACATTTTCCTTACCAAGTCTCTTCAGGCCGGCAACGGCGAGAAGCGTCGCATCCGCCTGGCCTTCCTCCAGCTTGCGCAGGCGGGTATCGACCTGACCGCGGAAGATTATAACGCTCAGATCCGGCCGCAGGCGGCGGATCAGCGCCTGGCGGCGCAGGGATGCGGAGCCGACCACGGCGCCCTGCGGCAGCTCCAGCAGCTTCGGTGCGGTGCGACCGATGAAGGCGTCGCGTATGTCTTCGCGCGGCAGGAAAGCGGACAGATAGAGCCCTTCGGGCAGAACGGTCGGCATGTCCTTGGAGGAATGCACGGCCATATCGAGTTCGCCGGACAGAAGCTGGCTTTCCAGCTCCTCGGTAAACAGGCCCTTGCCGCCGATCTCCGACAAAGCACGGTCGGTTATCCGGTCGCCCTTGGTGGACAGCACGACGATTTCGAACATTTCTTCCGGCAGGCCATGCGCCGCCATCAGCCGGTTGCGCGTCTCGTAAGCCTGCGCGAGCGCCAGCGGGCTGCCGCGCGTGCCGATTCGGAAAGGTTTTGTTTGCATCCGCGTCTATCCATTGTTACCGGAGTTGTCTTAGACCAACTCGGCGCATGATCGCAATGAACGAACAGATTTGATGACCCCCTTTCTTCGTATCCTCGGCATAGAGACAAGCTGTGACGAAACCGCCGCATCCATTGTGGTTCGGCATGCGGACGGCCATGGCGAGATCGTCTCCGATGTCGTTTTGTCGCAGCTTGAGGAACACAGCGCCTATGGCGGCGTGGTGCCGGAAATTGCCGCGCGCGCCCATGTCGAGGCGCTGGATACGCTGGTCGAAGAAGCGCTGGAGCAGGCTGGCGTGACCCTTGCCGATGTCGACGCCATCGCTGCCACCTCCGGCCCCGGCCTCATCGGCGGCCTGCTGGTGGGCTTGATGACGGGCAAGGCCATCGCCAAGGCGGCCGGCAAGCCGCTTTACGCCATCAACCATCTGGAAGGCCATGCGCTGACGGCGCGCCTCACCGACGGTCTGTCTTTTCCCTATCTGATGCTGCTCGTCTCCGGCGGCCATACCCAGCTGGTGCTGGTGCGTGGCGTGGGCGATTATGAGCGTTGGGGCACCACCATCGATGACGCGCTGGGGGAGGCTTTCGACAAGACCGCGAAACTTCTGGGCCTGCCCTATCCGGGTGGGCCTGCGGTCGAGAAGGCGGCGGCGAAGGGTGATCCGAACCGCTTTCCGCTTCCGCGTCCCATGGTCGGCGAAGCACGGCTCGATTTTTCCTTTTCCGGCCTGAAGACGGCGGTGCGGCAGGCGGCGACCGCCATCGCGCCGCTTTCCGAGCAGGATATTGCCGATATCTGCGCCTCGTTCCAGAAAGCGGTGTCGCGCACGCTCAAGGATCGGATCGGCCGCGGCCTTGCCCGTTTCAGGCAGGAATTTCCGCATACAGAAAGAGAGCCTGCTCTGGTCGTCGCCGGCGGCGTTGCCGCCAATCAGGAAATCCGCCAGACGCTGCAATCGCTTTGCGATACCCATGGCTTCCGCTTCGTCGCGCCGCCGCACCGGCTCTGCACCGATAATGCCGCGATGATCGCCTGGGCGGGGCTGGAGCGCATGGCGGACGGCCGGGACCCCGATCCGCTCGAAATCCCGCCGCGCTCGCGCTGGCCGCTGGATGGCAGTGCGGAGACATTGATAGGTTTCGGTAAAAGGGGAGCCAAGGCCTGATGCAGCGGGAGAAAATCGTCGTCATCGGCGCCGGCGCCTTTGGAACAGCGCTTGCTGTGGTCATCGCGCTGGAAAACCGGCATGACGTGACCCTGCTCGGCCGCGATCCGTCGCTGATGGCCGACCTTAGAAACGACCGCGTGCATGAGGCGGCCTTGCCGGGTGTGGACCTGCCGGATGCGCTTGAATTTTCCGCAGAGCCCGATGTGCTGGCGGGGGCGAGTATCGTTCTCTTCGCCATGCCTTCGCAGGCTCACGCCGACGCGGCTCGCCATTACGGCCCTTACCTGGCTAATGACTCTATCATCGTCACCTGCGCCAAGGGTATCGACCGCAGCTCCGGCCGGCTGCTGACGGAACTTCTGGAAGCGGAATTGCCGCATCATCCGATTGCGGTTCTCTCCGGTCCGGGTTTCGCGGCCGATATTGCGCGCGGCTTGCCGACGGCCATGGCGATTGCGGCGGAAGACACGGCGGTCGCCGAACGGCTGGCAACAACGATTTCCGGCAGGACCTTCCGGCTTTATGCCTCGACCGACCGCATCGGCGTGCAGCTTGGCGGGGCGCTGAAGAATGTTCTCGCCATTGCCGCGGGCATCGTCGAAGGCGCGGGCCTTGGCGATTCCGCGCGGGCGGCGTTGATTTCGCGCGGGCTTGCCGAAATGTCGCGTCTCATCGTTGCTATGGGCGGCAAGGCGGACACGGTGCGCGGCCTCTCGGGCCTCGGCGATCTGGTGCTGACCGCCACCAGCCACCAGTCGCGAAACCTGCGTTTCGGTATCGCGCTCGGCCGGGGCGAGGGCAAGGATACGTCCGGCGGGCTGGTGGAGGGCGCTTTCGCGGCAGCCGTCGCCGCCCGGCTCGGGGAAAGTCACGCTGTCGACATGCCGGTTACCGAAGCGGTGGCCGCTATCATTGACGGCAATCTGGATGTGGCGAGCGCCATGCAACAATTGATGACACGGCCCATCACCACCGAATGAGGGCGGGTCTTCGTTCCAAACCGCTGACGCGTTTGGAAGACATGTTTTAACGAGGAGACGAAAATGCTGTTTGCCTTTATATGCAAGGACAAGCCCGGCCATCTGAATGTGCGCATGGAAACGCGCCCGGCGCATCTGGAGCACCTGAACAAGCTGAATGCCGAGGGCACGCTGAAGATTGCCGGCCCGTTTCTGGATGCCGAAGGTAAGCCGAACGGCAGCCTCGTGATCGTTGACGCCGCCGATATCGATGCCGCGAAGGCTCTTGCCGATGCCGATCCTTACGCCAAGGCCGGCCTGTTCGAAAGCGTTGACGTGAAGCCCTATAATTGGGTCTTCAACAATCCGGGAGCATGACCGGACATGGCGAATTACTGGCTTTACAAGTCCGAGCCGTTCAAATGGTCTTGGGAAATGCAGAAGGCCAAAGGCGAGGCGGGCGAAGAATGGACGGGCGTGCGCAATTATCAGGCGCGCAACAACATGCGGGCCATGAAGATCGGCGACAAGGGTTTCTTCTACCACTCCAATGAGGGGCTGGATGTCGTCGGCATCGTCGAAGTCTGCGCATTGTCGCATCCGGACTCGACCGCCGAAGGCGATCTGAAATGGGATTGTGTTGACATCCGCGCCGTCTGCGACATGCCGCAGCCCGTTTCGCTGAAGGATGTGAAAGCCAATCCGAAGCTGGCGAAGATGTCGCTTGTCACTTCCATGCGGCTTTCCGTGCAGCCGGTGACGGAAGAGGAATATCTCGAGGTCTGCCGCATGGGCGGTCTCGCCAATCCGCCGAAATCGCCGGATTGATGCTTCGGTGAGGACCGATCCCGAACGCTTCATTCTCGACAATGCTGCCATCATGCGCCCGCCGCATGTGCCGGAATTGCGTTTTTATCTCGCCACCGAAGCCCATGAGCTGTGGCTGAAGACGGAGGAGGAGCTGGAGGAGATCGGCCTGCCGCCGCCCTTCTGGGCCTTTGCCTGGGCAGGCGGGCAGGGGCTTGCCCGTTATGTTCTCGACCATCCTGAAAGCGTTTGCGGCAAGCGCGTGCTGGATTTCGCCAGCGGCTCCGGACTGGTCGCCGTCGCAGCGTCGAAGGCCGGCGCCAGCGAGGTTCTGGCCGCCGATATCGATCCGTGGACGGAAACGGCCATTCGGTTGAATGCGGCGCTCAATGGCGTGGATATCGGCTTTACGGGGCTCGACTTGGTCGGAAAGCCGGTCGAGGCGGATGTTCTGCTGGCGGGCGACGTGTTTTACGACCGTGCCTTTGCCGACCGTCTCGTGCCATGGTTTCTGGAATTGACGGAAAAGGGCGTGAGTGTGCTCGTCGGCGATCCGGGCCGGGCCTATCTGCCCAAGGAGCGGCTTCACCCGGAGGCGACCTATCAGGTGCCGGTGACGCGGGCGCTTGAAGACAGCGAAGTGAAGAAGACCACGGTGTGGCGTTTTATCTAATCAGGGCCTGATGATGCAGACGCCATGCTCATACGAGCAGGCATCGTCTGCGTTTTCGGCATGGACAGAGATGATTTTCGCCTTGGGGGCTAGTTGCACGCCCGCTCTATCCGTTACACTTCTTCGCGAAAATCCGCTGCTGATCGCGAAATAATTGCCGTTTCCGCGCACCCGCAGCGCCGATATGCCGCCGACATAGGTGCCGCCGGGGAGGGCGGATGGCAATCCATCGGTGGAGAAGCTTACCTCGGATTGATGGTGGCGATATTGGTGGCGGCCATAAAAACCCTCTGCCGCTACCGGCGGCACGAAGGTAAAAATAGCGCCTGCGACCATCATGGTCAGGGCGGCGATTCGGCGCTGTAACATGAGCTTCATGCTCCGGTTTTCGAGGTTAACCAATCGTAAATTACACCTTTTCTGAATTACGTAAAGGTAAATATTTTGAGGGCGTAAATCTTGGAAACGCTCGATTTTTTATTTTGACATGAAAAAATCCAAAAAAAATTCGTGAACCAATCGATTAAATTCGAATCGGTCATGAAATATGCTTGTGGTGACGCCCCCATGTGATTAAACGTCGCGGTTGGTGCAATGCACATTCTTTCGTCATGTGCTGTTGCTTGGGGGCGTCCGATCTTACGGACGCACGGGAAAACGCCGCGAGGTTCTGATGGCGAATGTGACAAATAACCGGCCTCTGTCGCCGCATCTTCAAATTTACAAGCCGATTCCGACGATGGTTGCATCCATCGTGCACCGCATCACGGGCGGTGCACTTTATTTCGGAACGCTTCTGGTTGCCTGGTGGCTGATCGCGCTCGCTTCGGGCCCTGCCTATTACGACTGGGTCAACTGGGCGATGGGCACGATCATCGGCAGGCTTATCCTGATCGGATATACCTGGGCTCTGGTCCACCACATGCTGGGCGGCCTTCGCCACTTCATGTGGGATCTGGGTCATGGCTTCGACAAGCACTTTACCACCAAGCTGGCAAAGGCCTCGTGGGTCGCGTCGATCTGTCTGACCGCGCTGATCTGGGTCATCGTCCTGATCGTGCGCTGAGGAGATTTTTCATGGATATGCGTACACCCCTCGGAAAGGTTCGCGGCCTCGGCTCCGCCAAGGAAGGCACCGACCATTTTCTGCGCCAGCGCGTCACAGCGGTCGCCAACGTTCCGCTGCTGATCTTCTTCGTAATCTTCCTCATCAAATATGCCGGTGCGCCCTATCCGGAAGTCGTCGCCGCGCTGTCGAACCCGCTCGTTGCGGTCATCATGGCTCTGGTGCTGGTCTCCGGCCTCATCCATATGAAGCTCGGCATGCAGGTCATCATCGAAGACTACGTTCACGCCGAGGTTTCGAAGCTCGTTCTTCTGATGCTCAATACGTTTTTCGCGATCCTGATTGGCGGTCTTTCCATCTTCGCCATTCTGAAAATCGCATTCGCAGGATAAGTCCGCCATGGCATCGATCAGTTCACCTTCCCAGAATGGCAAGGCCTACACCTATGTCGATCACTCCTATGACGTGATCGTGGTGGGCGCCGGTGGCGCAGGTCTGCGCGCAACGCTCGGCATGGCGGAACAGGGTTTCCGCACGGCCTGCATCACCAAGGTTTTCCCGACGCGCTCCCATACGGTCGCGGCGCAGGGCGGCATCGCCGCGTCGCTTACCAACATGACGCCCGACTGTTGGCAGTGGCACCTTTACGACACTGTAAAGGGTTCCGACTGGCTGGGCGACGTCGATGCGATGCAATATCTCGCCATGGAAGCGCCGAAGGCGGTCTATGAGCTGGAGCATTACGGCGTGCCCTTCTCGCGCAATGCCGAAGGCAAGATTTACCAGCGCCCGTTTGGCGGTCACATGCAGAATTACGGTGAAGGCCCGCCGGTACAGCGCACTTGTGCTGCCGCCGACCGTACCGGCCACGCCATCCTGCACACGCTTTATGGCCAGTCGCTGCGCAACAATGCGGAATTCTTCATCGAATATTTCGCGCTCGACCTCATCATGTCGGCAGACGGCCGCTGCACGGGCGTCGTTGCCTGGAACCTCGATGACGGCACGATCCATCGCTTTGCCGCCAAGATGGTGGTTCTGGCGACCGGCGGTTACGGCCGCGCCTATTTCTCGGCGACCTCTGCCCACACCTGCACCGGCGACGGCGGCGGCATGATTGCCCGCGCCGGCCTGCCGCTCCAGGACATGGAATTCGTGCAGTTCCACCCGACCGGCATTTATGGCGCAGGCTGCCTCATCACTGAAGGCGCGCGCGGCGAAGGCGGTTATCTCGTCAACTCCGAAGGCGAGCGCTTCATGGAGCGTTATGCGCCATCGGCGAAGGACCTTGCTTCGCGTGACGTCGTCTCGCGTTGCATGACGATGGAAATCCGTGAAGGCCGCGGCGTCGGCAAGAACAAGGATCATATCTTCCTGCATCTCGATCACCTCGATCCGGCGATCCTGCATGAGCGTCTTCCGGGTATTTCCGAAAGCGCCAAGATTTTCGCCGGCGTCGACGTGACGCGCGAGCCGATCCCGGTTCTACCGACGGTTCACTACAATATGGGCGGTATTCCGACCAACTATTGGGGTGAAGTGCTGAATGCCGATGCCAACAACCCGGAACGCATCGCGCCCGGCCTGATGGCTGTCGGCGAAGCCGGTTGCGCCTCGGTTCATGGTGCCAACCGCCTCGGTTCCAACTCGCTGATCGACCTCGTGGTCTTTGGCCGCGCCGCTGCGATCCGCGCTGCGCAGATCATCGACCGCAACGAGCCGGTGCCCGCGCTCGATACGGCCGCCTGCGACAGGATCATGGACCGCTTCAACGGCCTGCGTTACGCCAATGGCTCGACGCCGACGGCGGTGCTGCGCGACAAGATGCAGCGCGCCATGCAGGACGATGCGGCCGTGTTCCGCACCCAGGAATCGCTGGAAAGCGGCTGCAAGCGTCTTTCCGCCATCTGGAAGGAACTGCCCGACGTCAAGGTCACCGACCGTTCGATGGTCTGGAACTCCGATCTGGTCGAGACGCTCGAGCTGCACAATCTGATGGCCAATGCGATCACCACGGTCTATGGCGCGGAAGCGCGCAAGGAAAGCCGCGGTTCGCATGCCCGCGAGGATTTCGTCGACGGTCCGTTCGCCGGTCGCGATGACGTGAACTGGCGCAAGCACACGCTTGCCTGGGTCAGCCCCGAAGGTGACGTCAAGCTTGACTACCGCCCGGTTCACACCGACCTGATCGCCGACGGCATCGATCCGAAAAAGATCGAGCCGAAGGCGCGCGTCTACTGATTTGAGGAACTGGACATGGTTGAACTCGCTCTCCCCAAGAATTCCCAGATCAGCGAAGGCAAGGTCTGGCCGAAGCCTGATGGTGCCAAGAATGTGCGCGAATACCGCATCTATCGCTGGAACCCGGATGACGGCCAGAACCCGCGGATTGATACCTATTACATCGATGTCGATGATTGCGGGCCGATGGTTCTCGATGCACTGCTTTACATCAAGAACAATATCGACCCGACGCTGACGCTGCGCCGCTCCTGCCGCGAAGGCATTTGCGGTTCGTGCGCGATGAATATCGACGGCACCAATACGCTCGCCTGCACCAAGGGCATGGAAGAGATCAATGGCACGGTGAAGGTCTATCCGCTGCCGCATATGCCTGTTGTGAAGGACCTCGTTCCCGATCTGTCGAACTTCTACGCCCAGCACCGCTCCATCGAGCCCTGGCTGAAGACGGTTTCGCCGACGCCCGCCAAGGAGTGGAAGCAGAGCCATGAGGACCGCCTGAAGCTGGACGGTCTTTACGAATGCATTCTCTGCGCCTGCTGCTCCACCTCCTGTCCCAGCTACTGGTGGAATGGCGACCGTTATCTCGGTCCGGCCGTTCTGCTGCAGGCCTATCGCTGGCTGATCGACAGCCGCGATGAGGCGACCGGCGAGCGTCTGGACAATCTCGAGGACCCGTTCCGTCTTTATCGCTGCCACACCATCATGAACTGCGCGCAGGCCTGCCCGAAGGGCTTGAACCCGGCCAAGGCGATTGCGGAAATCAAGAAGATGATGGTCGAGCGCCGCGTTTAAAGGCGATTCGCTGACGACAGAAAATCTAGCGGGCCGCGGTCTCGACCGTGGCCCTTTTTACAACCCGGCGTGGGAAAATTCGGTAAAAATCGACCGAAATGGTAATTATCCCGGCCATCGCTTGCGCAAGATAAGGCTTTGGTAATAATTCAGCCTTCTTGTTTGATCATGATCTTTCCGGAAGCGAGAGAATCGGGAGCTTGATATGCAATTCAGATATGTGGTGACGGGCCTTGCGGTTGTGATGGCTCTCGCCGGTTGCCAACGTACCTCCTACGATTACAACAACAATAGCGGCAATAATCCCGGTTATACGCCCCCGCTGCAGGCTCAGCCGGTTCCGTCCGTTCAGTCTGGCGCGCTGCCGCCACCCGGTGGCGCTTCGGGCAGCCAGTTCCCATCGGCACCCGCTTCTGCGACGCCTGGCGGCACCGATGTGGCTTCTGCCGCTCCGCCGACGACGGCACTCGACGTCACCAAGGAATCCATGGTCGGCAACTGGCGGGTTTCCAATGGCGGCGCCAATTGCGACATGTTCCTGACGCTCACCAACCTCGGCAGTGGTTCGCGTGGCGGCACGCGCGGTTGCTCGGGTGAGTTGACGGCGATGGGCTCGTGGGAAGTGTCCGGCAAGATGGTTCTCTTCAAGAACCGTTCGGGCGATACGATCGGCCGTGTCTACAAAAGCGCCGATGCGCGCTTTGACGGCACGACCAATAGCGGCCAGCCGCTCAGCCTCAGCCGATGAGCATTTCCGGTGCAGCCGGATTGCCTTCTTCGCTCTAAGCAATTCCATTCGTCGCGGGTGCCGATTTGCGCCCGCGTCCGGGACGCTTTTTCATGAAGCCATTGCCTGATTACAATCATAGTGTCGTTGAACAGCTCAACGCATTGACGGCAGCTGGCACCTTGCAGGCTGATGCAGCCCAGCTTGGCGTTGCGGCCCATCTCGACCGTATCCTTGCCGATCTGAAGGCGCGTAAGCCCGCCAAGAAAACGAGCGCTCTCGGCTGGATGTTCGCCCGCAAGTCTGGCCCGGCGAAGACGGTCAAGGGATTGTATGTCTATGGCAGCGTCGGCCGCGGCAAGACGATGCTGATGGACATGTTCTACGAGATGGCGCCCGTCTCGTCCAAGCGGCGTTGCCACTTCCACGAATTCATGGCGGATGTGCATAATCGCGTGCATGCGCACCGGCAGAAACTGAAGAATGGCGAGACCAAACAGGCCGATCCCATTCCGCCCGTCGCCGCCCAGCTTCTGGCGGAAGCAGAACTCCTGTGCTTCGATGAGTTCTCCGTCACGGACATTGCCGATGCAATGATCCTCGCCCGGCTGTTCACCGAGCTTTTCGCCAAGGGCTGCACATTGGTGACGACCTCCAACGTCGTGCCCGACAATCTCTACAAGGATGGTCTCAATCGCGGCCTGTTCCTGCCTTTCGTCGATCTTTTGAAGAAGCATGTTGAGGTGGTGACGCTGGATAGCCCCACCGATTACCGGATGGAGAAGCTGGAAAGCCTGCCCGTCTACGTCACGCCGCTTGACGGTTCGGCGGATCAGGCGATGGACATGGCCTGGCGGCACATGATTGCCGGTCACCTCGTTGCACCGACCGAGATACCGATGAAGGGCCGTTCCATTCTGGTGCCGCGCGCCAGCGGCCGGGTCGCTCGCTTTTCCTTTTCCGATCTTTGCGAAAAGCCCCTTGGGGCTTCCGACTTCCTTGCCATCGCCAATCGTTTCGACACCGTCTTCATCGATCACATTCCGTTCTTGAACGCGGACAAGCGCAACGAGACCAAGCGTTTCATCATCCTCATCGATGCGCTTTACGACCACAGCGTCCGGCTTTTTGCCTCCGCTGCCGCGATGCCGGAAGACCTGCTCGGCAAGCGCAAGGGGACCGAAGGTTTCGAGTTCGATCGCACCGCCTCGCGCCTGTTTGAGATGCGTAGCGCGGATTATCTGGCGCTGCATCACGAAAAACGCCAGAAAGTTTGACACTTTCGTGACTTATTTTCTTACGTTTACGTAAGAAAATAATGATCTAAACGATTGAAAATATTCACCGGAAAAGAATCTGTTGCCAATTTTAGCCAATGGGGCTAATCGGAGTGCGACAATTTGGCTGCCGGTTTGGCGCGGTGAAATTGAATTGAAGCTCAAGAGGAAGCATTCGATGGCTCGCAAAAAAATTGCACTTATTGGTTCTGGCATGATCGGCGGCACGCTGGCGCATCTCGCCAGCCTGAAGGAACTGGGCGATATCGTCCTCTTCGATATTGCCGACGGCATTCCGCAGGGCAAGGGTCTGGATATTGCCCAGTCCGGCCCGGTTGAAGGCTTCAATGCAAAGCTCACCGGCGCTTCCGATTACGCCGCCATTGAAGGTGCTGACGTCTGCATCGTCACCGCCGGCGTTGCCCGCAAGCCGGGCATGAGCCGCGACGATCTTCTCGGCATCAACCTCAAGGTCATGGAGCAGGTCGGCGCCGGCATCAAGAAATATGCCCCGAACGCATTCGTCATCTGCATCACCAACCCGCTGGACGCCATGGTCTGGGCGCTGCAGAAGTTCTCCGGCCTGCCGAAGAACAAGGTCGTCGGCATGGCTGGCGTTCTCGACAGCGCCCGTTTCCGCCTGTTCCTCGCCGAAGAATTCAACGTTTCGGTTGAAGACGTCACCGCCTTCGTTCTCGGCGGCCACGGCGACACCATGGTGCCGCTCGCACGCTACTCCACCGTTGCCGGCGTTCCGCTGACCGATCTCGTGAAGATGGGCTGGCTGACCGCCGAGCGCCTCGAGCAGATCATCCAGCGCACCCGTGACGGCGGCGCGGAAATCGTCGGCCTCTTGAAGACCGGTTCCGCCTATTACGCGCCGGCCGCTTCGGCAATCGAAATGGCTGAATCCTACCTCAAGGACAAGAAGCGCGTTCTGCCCGCCGCTGCCCATCTCTCGGGCCAGTATGGCGTCGACGACATGTATGTCGGCGTGCCGACCATCATCGGTGCAGGCGGTATCGAGCGCATCATCGAGATCGAACTCAACAAGGAAGAAGAAGCCGCCTTCCAGAAATCCGTCGGCGCTGTCGCTGGTCTTTGCGAAGCCTGCGTCAACATCGCTCCGTCGCTGAAGTAATAGCCTAGCGGCTCCAAACAGGGATTATTCCATGAATATTCACGAATATCAGGCCAAGGCTCTTCTGAAGGGCTACGGCGCGCCGGTTGCTGAAGGCGTCGCCATTCTCAAGGTCGAAGAAGCGGAAGCTGCCGCCAAGCAGCTTCCCGGCCCGCTCTACGTCGTCAAGAGCCAGATCCATGCTGGCGGCCGCGGCAAGGGCAAGTTCAAGGAACTCGGCCCGGACGCCAAGGGCGGCGTTCGTCTGGCGAAGTCCATCGACGAAGTCGTTTCCCATGCCAAGGACATGCTCGGCAACACGCTGGTAACGGCGCAGACGGGCGATGCAGGCAAGCAGGTCAACCGTCTCTATATCGAAGACGGCGCTGATATTGCCCGCGAACTCTACTGCTCGCTGCTGGTAGACCGTTCGGTCGGCCAGGTTGCTTTCGTGGTTTCCACTGAAGGCGGCATGGATATCGAAGCTGTCGCCCACGACACGCCCGAGAAGATCCATACCATCGCCATCAACCCGGAAAAGGGTGTGAGCGACGCTGACGTTGCCGCGATCTCCAAGGCGCTTGAGCTTGACGGCGTTGCAGCCGAAGACGCCAAGTCGCTCTTCCCGATCCTCTACAAGGCCTTCAGCGAGAAGGACATGGCTCTCCTCGAGATCAACCCGCTGATCGTCATGGAAAATGGCCATCTGCGCGTTCTCGACGCCAAGGTTTCCTTCGACGGCAACGCCATGTTCCGCCATGACGACGTCAAGGCGCTGCGCGACGAGACCGAAGAAGACGCCAAGGAAATCGAAGCCTCCAAGTGGGACCTCGCTTACGTGGCGCTCGACGGCAACATCGGCTGCATGGTCAACGGCGCCGGTCTCGCCATGGCGACGATGGACATCATCAAGCTTTACGGCAAAGAGCCGGCTAACTTCTGCGACGTCGGCGGCGGCGCCGGCAAGGAGAAGGTTGCGGCAGCCTTCAAGATCATCACGGCCGATCCGAAGGTCGAGGGCATCCTCGTCAACATCTTCGGCGGCATCATGAAGTGCGACGTTATCGCCGAGGGCGTAATCGCCGCGGTGAAGGAAGTCGGTTTGCAGGTTCCGCTCGTCGTTCGCCTTGAAGGCACCAACGTCGAACTTGGCAAGAAGCTCCTGAACGAATCTGGCCTTGCGATTACGGCTGCTGACGATCTGGACGACGCAGCCAAGAAGATCGTCGCGGCGATCAACGGCTAATTGAGGGACCGGAAATAATGTCTATTCTCGTTAATAAAGACACCAAGATCCTCGTTCAGGGTCTGACCGGCAAGACCGGCACCTTCCACACCGAACAGGCGCTTGCCTATTACGGCACGCAGATGGTTGGCGGTATTCATCCGAAGAAGGGTGGCGAAACCTGGACCGGTTCCAAGGGCGAAAGCCTGCCGATCTTCGCAACGGTTGCCGAAGCCAAGGAAAAGACCGGTGCAGACGCATCCGTGATCTACGTTCCGCCGGCAGGTGCAGCAGATGCCATCATCGAAGCCATCGATGCGGAAATTCCGTTCATCACCTGCATCACCGAAGGTATCCCGGTCATGGACATGGTTCGCGTTAAGGCTCGCCTCGACCGCTCCAAGTCGCGCCTGCTCGGCCCGAACTGCCCGGGTATCCTGACGCCGGAAGAATGCAAGATCGGCATCATGCCGGGCTCCATCTTCCGCAAGGGTTCGGTCGGTATCGTTTCGCGTTCGGGTACGCTCACCTATGAGGCCGTGTTCCAGACCTCCAACGAAGGCCTCGGCCAGACCACTGCTGTCGGTATCGGCGGCGACCCGGTCAAGGGCACCGAGTTCATCGACGTGCTGGAAATGTTCCTCGCTGACGACGCCACGCAGTCGATCATCATGATCGGCGAAATCGGCGGATCGGCTGAAGAAGATGCGGCACAGTTCCTGATCGACGAAGCCAAGAAGGGCCGCAAGAAGCCGATGGCCGGCTTCATCGCAGGCCGTACGGCTCCGAAGGGCCGCACGATGGGCCACGCCGGCGCTGTCGTTTCCGGCGGCAAGGGCGATGCGGAATCCAAGATTGCAGCCATGGAAGCAGCGGGCATCAAGGTATCGCCTTCCCCGGCGCGCCTCGGCAAGACGCTGGTTGAAGTCCTCAAGGGCTGAGACCACATGACATCGGTAACGGGCGGCGCGGCTTCAATGCCACGCTGCCCGATGCCGCAAGGAACGACAGACAGAACGGCATACCGCCCCGGCGGCAGACAGCAATAATCAAAGCGGCAGGCCGGCGAACGGCCCTAACGGCATCGAGGAGGCGGACGGATAAGTCCGCAAGAACACAATGGCAAGGCAAGAAGCGAACGAGCAGTTTCAGATCACGTCGTTTCTGGACGGCGCGAATGCAGCCTATATCGAGCAGCTCTATGCCCGGTACGAAGAGGACCCCTCTTCCGTGTCGCCGGAGTGGCAGAGCTTCTTCAAGGCGTTGTCCGATAATCCGGAAGACGTGAAGAAGGCGGCCAAGGGCGCCTCCTGGAAGCGCGCCAACTGGCCGATCCCGGCGAATGGCGAACTGGTATCCGCACTCGACGGCAACTGGGCCACGGTCGAAAAGGCCATCGAGAAGAAGGTTCAGGCGAAAGCTGAGGCCAAGAGCGCCGACACCGGCAAGCCGGTCAGCCAGGCGGAAGTTCTGCAGGCGACCCGTGACAGCGTTCGCGCCATCATGATGATCCGCGCCTACCGCATGCGCGGCCACCTGCATGCCAAGCTTGATCCGCTCGGCATCGCGGTCGCGGTTGAGGATTACAACGAGCTGTCGCCGAAGTCCTACGGCTTCGAGGAAAGCGATTACGACCGCAAGATTTTCATCGATAACGTGCTCGGCCTCGAATATGCGACCGTGCGCGAGATGATCGATATTCTGGAGCGCACCTACTGCTCCACCATCGGCGTCGAATTCATGCACATGTCCAGCCCGGAAGAAAAGGCCTGGATTCAGGAACGCATTGAAGGTCCGGATAAGGGCGTTGCCTTTACAGCCGAAGGCAAGAAGGCAATCCTGTCGAAGCTGGTCGAAGCCGAAGGTTACGAACAGTTCCTCGACGTTCGCTTCAAGGGCACCAAGCGTTTCGGTCTCGATGGCGGTGAATCGCTCATCCCGGCGCTCGAGCAGATTATCAAGCGCGGCGGCCAGGAAGGTCTGGAAGAAGTCGTTCTCGGCATGGCTCACCGCGGCCGTCTGAACGTTCTGACGAACGTCATGGGCAAGCCGCACCGTGCCGTTTTCCACGAATTCAAGGGTGGTTCGTTCAAGCCTGACGACGTCGAAGGCTCGGGCGACGTGAAGTATCACCTTGGCGCCTCCTCCGACCGCGAATTCGACGGCAACAAGGTTCACCTGTCGCTGACGGCCAACCCGTCGCACCTTGAAATCGTCAACCCTGTGGTCATGGGCAAGGCCCGCGCCAAGCAGGACCAGCTGGCCAAGCAGTGGGACGGGGACATCATTCCGCTGTCTGAACGCGCGAAGGTCCTGCCGCTGCTTCTGCATGGCGATGCCGCCTTTGCGGGTCAGGGCGTGGTTGCTGAAATTCTCGGTCTTTCCGGTCTGCGCGGTCACCGCGTGGCCGGAACCATGCACTTCATCATCAACAACCAGATCGGCTTCACGACGAACCCGGCCTTCTCCCGTTCGTCGCCTTATCCATCCGACGTTGCCAAGATGATCGAAGCGCCGATCTTCCACGTCAACGGTGACGATCCGGAAGCTGTGACCTATGCGGCCAAGGTTGCAACCGAATACCGTATGAAGTTCCACAAGCCTGTGGTCGTGGACATGTTCTGCTACCGCCGCTTCGGCCACAACGAAGGCGACGAGCCGGCGTTCACGCAGCCGAAGATGTACAAGGTCATCCGCGGCCACAAGACCGTCGCGCGCATCTATGCCGACCGTCTGATCGCCGAAGGCTTGATCAACGAAGGCGAATTCGAGAAGATGAAGGCCGACTGGCGTGCGCATCTCGAGCAGGAATTCGAGGCGGGCCAGTCCTACAAGCCGAACAAGGCCGACTGGCTGGACGGCCAGTGGTCGGGTCTGCGCGCTGCCGACAATGCCGATGAGCAGCGTCGCGGCAAGACCGGCGTGCCGATGAAGCAGCTGAAGGAAATCGGCAAGAAGCTGTCGACCATTCCGGAAGGCTTCAGCGCCCACCGCACGATCCAGCGCTTCATGGAAAACCGCTCGCAGATGGTCGAGACGGGCGAAGGCATCGACTGGGCAATGGCGGAAGCGCTCGCTTTCGGTTCGCTCGTCGTCGACGGCCACAAGATCCGCCTTTCCGGTCAGGATTGCGAACGCGGCACCTTCTCGCAGCGTCACTCGGTTCTCTATGATCAGGAAACCGAAGAACGCTACATCCCGCTGGCAAACCTTGCGCCGACGCAGGCCCGTTACGAAGTCATCAACTCGATGCTTTCGGAAGAAGCCGTCCTCGGTTTCGAATACGGTTACTCGCTGGCCCGTCCGAATGCGTTGACGCTCTGGGAAGCCCAGTTCGGCGACTTCGCCAACGGCGCGCAGGTGGTGTTCGACCAGTTCATCTCTTCGGGTGAACGCAAGTGGCTGCGCATGTCCGGTCTCGTCTGCCTTCTGCCGCATGGTTACGAAGGTCAGGGCCCGGAACACTCGTCCGCCCGTCTGGAGCGCTGGCTGCAGATGTGCGCCGAAGACAACATGCAGGTTGCCAACTGCACGACGCCGGCCAACTACTTCCACATCCTGCGCCGCCAGGTGAAGCGCGACTTCCGCAAGCCGCTGATCCTGATGACGCCGAAGTCGCTGCTGCGTCACAAGCGCGCCACCTCTTCGCTGGCCGAGCTTGCAGGCGAGTCCTCCTTCCACCGTCTCCTGTGGGACGATGCCGAGGTCATCAAGGACGGCCCGATCAAGCTGCAGAAGGATTCGAAGATCCGCCGCGTCGTCATGTGCACGGGCAAGGTCTATTACGATCTGCTCGAAGAGCGTGAAAAGCGCGGTATCGACGATATCTACCTGCTGCGTATCGAACAGCTTTACCCGTTCCCGGCCAAGGCGCTCATCAACGAGCTGTCGCGCTTCCGCAATGCGGAAATGGTCTGGTGCCAGGAAGAGCCGAAGAACATGGGTGCGTGGTCGTTCATCGATCCTTACCTGGAATGGGTTCTGGCGCATATCGACGCCAAGTACCAGAAGGTCCGTTACACGGGCCGTCCGGCTGCCGCCTCTCCGGCGACCGGCCTGATGTCCAAGCACCTGGCGCAGCTTGCTGCGTTCCTGGAAGACGCGCTGGGAGAGTGAAAACTCTCTCGCACCGCCCCGCAAAAAAGACACCTGAATAACGGAACTAGATCATGGCCACTGAAATCCGCGTACCAACCCTCGGCGAATCCGTCAGCGAAGCGACCGTCGGCACCTGGTTCAAGAAGGTCGGCGATACCGTCAAGGCCGACGAACCGCTCGTTGAACTGGAAACCGACAAGGTTACCGTCGAAGTCCCGGCACCTGCGTCCGGCGTACTCACCGAAATCGTTGCGCAGAACGGCGAGACCGTCGGTCTCGACGCGCTTCTCGGCCAGATCGCCGAAGGTGCTGCCGGCGCTGCGACCTCCGCACCTGCCGCAGAACCGGCAAAGCCTGCTGCGGCTGCCGCACCGGCACCTGCCGCTGTTGCCACGCAGGCAACCGGCTCCATGCCGCCCGCACCTGCCGCAGGCAAGCTGCTTGCTGAAAACAACCTGTCTGCCGATCAGGTCGACGGTTCGGGCAAGCGTGGTCAGGTGCTGAAGGGCGATGTGCTTGCTGCTGTCGCCAAGGGCGTTTCGGCACCCGCCGCCGCTCCGGCTCCGGTTGCTGCTGCTCCCCGTCCCGTTTCCGCCGAGCAGGATCAGGTTCGCGAAGAGCGCGTGAAGATGACCCGCCTGCGCCAGACGATCGCCCGTCGCCTGAAGGACGCGCAGAACACTGCCGCCATGCTGACCACCTATAATGAGGTGGACATGAGCGCGGTCATGGACCTGCGCAATCGTTACAAGGACGTTTTCGAGAAGAAGCATGGCGTCAAGCTCGGCTTCATGGGCTTCTTCACCAAGGCCGTGACGCACGCGCTCAAGGAACTGCCCGCCGTCAACGCCGAAATCGACGGCACTGATATCATCTACAAGAACTATTGTCACGTCGGTATGGCTGTCGGCACCGACAAGGGCCTCGTCGTTCCCGTCATCCGCGATGCCGACCAGCTTTCCATCGCTGGCGTTGAAAAGGAGCTCGGTCGCCTCGCCAAGGCAGCGCGCGACGGTTCGCTCGGCATGGCGGACATGCAGGGCGGCACCTTCACCATCACCAATGGTGGTGTCTATGGTTCGCTGATGTCCTCGCCGATCCTCAACGCACCGCAGTCGGGCATCCTCGGCATGCACAAGATCCAGGAGCGTCCGGTCGCCATCGGCGGTCAGGTCGTCATCCGTCCGATGATGTATCTCGCGCTCTCCTACGATCACCGTATCGTTGACGGCAAGGAAGCCGTGACCTTCCTCGTTCGCGTCAAGGAGAGCCTCGAAGATCCGGAACGTCTGGTTCTCGATCTTTAATCGGTCTTGCTTTTCGTTTCAGCGGGGTTTCAAGTGAAGCCCCGCTGAAAGACCACCTGGGAGAGCAGACGTGCAGCCGACATTTCTTGCCGCTTCGCCTTTTTTACCGCTTATCGGTCTAAGCGTTCTTCTTCTCGTCGTGCATGTCCTGTTACAGGGGATGATGGCGACCAGAGAGTTGGGTCGTGAATGGAATGCCGGTCCTAGGGACGGTGAGCAGAAGCCACAGGGCAAGCTCTCCGGTCGCGCTTCGCGCGCATCGGCGAATTTCCGGGAGACCTATCCGGCTTTTGTGGCACTCGCCTTCGGCGTTATCATGGCGGGTGACCCATCCGGGCTAGCGCTTATTGGTGCGTGGCTCTGGCTGATCTGCCGTGTTGTCTATATCCCGCTTTATCTTACGGGCGTTCCTTATATCCGCTCGTTCGTCTGGCTGGGCTCAATGCTTGGTCTGGCACTCATGTTTATCGTGCTGATGTTTTGAAGGCGGCTCGTGATGCATCAATATCTCATCGAACTTGCATCCCTGATGGCGATCTTCTCCTTTGCGATCGTCTCGCCCGGCGCCGATCTCGCTATGGTGATGCGCCAGGCCATGGTGCATGGTCGCAAACAGGCCATCATCACCAGCTTCGGGGTGGGGACGTCTCTGATGTTCCACGTCACCTATACGATCCTCGGACTTGGCCTCATCATTTCTCAGTCGATCTATCTCTTCAACATCGTCAAATGGCTGGGCGTCGCCTATCTGATTTATGTCGGCATCAAGGCGCTGCGCGCCGGCAAGACCGAATTGCCCGCCGATGAAGCTGAGGGCGTTCAGGCGAAAAGCAGCCAGACCGCGCTTAAGGCCTTTACGCTCGGTTTTGCCGCCAATGCACTCAATCCAAAACCGGTGTTTTTCTTCCTGTCGATCTTTTCGACGGTGGTTCACGCTCACACGCCGGTCGCCATCAAGTTCGGATACGGGCTCGTCATGGCGAGCTGCCTTATCCTGTGGTTCGTCGGTGTCAGCCTGTTCATGACGACGCCGCGCATGCGCGCCGCATTTCAGCGCGCCAGCCAATGGATCGACCGCACCAGCGGTGTGGTCTTCATCGCTCTCGGTATAAAACTCGCAACGGAAAAAGCGGCCTGAGTTTCAGGTCAAACGCAAGCAGGGCAATGATCCGGCATCTTGCCCGACATCAATCAGGAAAACGAACATGGCATATGATGTAGTTGTAATCGGCACAGGCCCCGGCGGTTATGTTTGCGCGGTCAAGGCGGCACAGCTCGGCTTGAAGGTCGCTGTCATCGAAAAGCGCGCGACCTATGGCGGCACCTGCCTCAATGTCGGCTGCATCCCGTCCAAGGCGCTGCTGCACGCGTCCGAAACCTTCGCCCATGTCGCCCATGGTGTCGATTCGCTCGGTATCGAAGTCGCCGCGCCGAAGCTTAATCTTGAAAAGATGATGGGCCATAAGGACGGCGTGGTGAAGGCCAATGTCGACGGCGTTTCCTTCCTGTTCAAGAAGAACAAGATCGATGCCTTCCAGGGCACCGGCAAGGTGGTTTCCGCCGGCAAGGTTTCCGTCACCAACGACAAGGGTGAGACGCAGGAGATCGAAGCGAAGAACATCGTCATCGCCACCGGTTCGGATGTTGCCGGCATTCCGGGCGTTCAGGTCGATATCGATGAAAGCGTCATCGTGTCCTCCACCGGTGCGATTGCTCTTTCCAAGGTTCCGGAAAAGCTCATCGTTGTCGGCGGCGGCGTCATCGGCCTCGAGCTCGGTTCGGTCTGGTCGCGTCTCGGCGCCAAGGTCACTGTCGTCGAGTATCTCGACAATATTCTCGGCGGCATGGATGGTGAAGTTTCCAAGCAGGCCCAGCGTCTGCTGGCCAAACAGGGTCTCGATTTCAAGCTCGGCGCCAAGGTGACGGCTGTTGAAAAGACTGGAGCCGGTGCAAAGGTCGTGTTCGAGCCGGTCAAGGGCGGCGCTGCCGAGACGCTGGAAGCAAACGTCGTGCTGATCTCCACCGGCCGCAAGCCCTACACCGAAGGCCTCGGCCTTGCGGAAGCCGGCGTTGTGCTGGACAGCCGCGGCCGCGTTGAAATCGACGGTCACTACAAGACCAATGTCGACGGCATCTATGCGATCGGCGACGTGGTGAAGGGCCCGATGCTGGCGCACAAGGCGGAAGACGAGGGCGTTGCTCTCGCGGAAATCCTCGCCGGCCAGCGCGGCCATGTGAACTACGACGTCATTCCGGCTGTGGTCTATACGCAGCCGGAAATCGCGTCCGTCGGCAAGACCGAAGAAGAACTGAAGGCCGCTGGCGTCGCCTACAAGGTCGGCAAGTTCCCCTTCACCGCCAATGGCCGCGCCCGCGCCATGCAGGTGACGGATGGTTTCGTGAAGATCCTTGCCGACAAGGAAACCGACCGGGTTCTCGGTGGTCATATCGTTGGCTTCGGTGCCGGCGAAATGATCCACGAAATCACCGTGCTGATGGAATTCGGCGGTTCTTCGGAAGATCTGGGCCGCACCTGCCATGCGCATCCGACCATGTCGGAAGCCGTGAAGGAAGCGGCGCTGGCGACCTTCTTCAAGCCGATCCACATGTGATCGGTGTTGGAGCCCGCTGCTCCAATATTAAATTTCAGTCATCTGCCAAACCCCGGCTTGCCATGCAGGCCGGGGTTTTCCATACTCGCGCCATAGCCTGTCTAACCTTTTGATAAAAGGCAATAAAATGGCGTTTCCAAGTCAAGTTTCCTTCACCGTTCCGCAGCGCATCATTCATTGGGCGATGGCGCTTCTGATCTTCTTCAACCTGTTGTTTCCCGATGGGATGGAACATGCCTACCGGCTGATGCGGAGGGGCGAAACACTGACGCCGGAACAGGTATCTTCGGCCAATATTCACGCCTATGTCGGCTTCACCATTCTGTTGCTTGCAGTGCTGCGGCTCTGTCTGCGCTTCTTCCAGGGCGTGCCGCCGCATCCCGCCGAAGAACCTCGGCCGTTTCAGATTGCGGCGAAGGTGGCGCATTTTACCTTTTATGCCCTGTTCCTTGTCCTGCCCCTGTCCGGTATTGCCGCTTATTACTTCGGCGCTCAGCCGGCCGGGCAGTTGCATTCCGGACCCTTCAAGGCGCTGATGTGGGTGTTGATCGCCGGTCATGTCGTCGCCGTTCTGGTTCACCAGTTCTACTGGCGCACCAATGTCCTGAAGCGCATGACGCACGGCTAAGCGGCGGTTTGTCGCGTTTCCGGTCCCTCGGAAAAAGAGGAAGGTGACCCCTGCCGCATGGCGCGGCCGGGGTTCAGGAATGCAGGATATCGAAGACATATTACCGGGCGCAGACTGGCGGGATCGCTATCAGGGAGAGATGGTGACGCCGGAGCCGTCCTCACTCGATGTGAGCAGGCTCCTTCTCGCTCATCCTCCGGCATGGATCCGCAGCCTTATGGCACTTCGAAACCGCGTGGTGGCGCTTTTCGGTTTAAGAACGGTCGAAATGGTGGCTGGCACATCGGCAGGAGGTTTTCCAGTCCTGTCCTCCACGCCACAGCGAACTGTGCTGGGTTTCGATGACCGCCATCTCGATTTCCGGATCGTTGTCGATCTCGAAGAGAAGGAAAACAGCCAGCTGGTGAGTGTCACCACCATTGTCAGGCGCAAGAACCTGTTTGGGCGGCTCTATCTTTTTGTCGTCGGACCGTTTCACCGCCGCATCGTGCCGGCGACGATGCGGCCGTTCTGCGCCAATGTCCGTCCAGTCAGCATCGGGAGTGAGCGGGTCAATCGACCCGCGTGAGGGTAAAGCCTTCCGCGCGCAGCAGTTCGACAAGGCCTTCCTCGCCCGGCAGATGCAGTGCGCCGACGGCCATGAAGACATTGCCCCTGGCAAGCTCGGGGGCGGCCCGCTCCGCCATGACATGGTTGCGGTCGGTGATGATGCGCTGTTCGAAGGCGGCGTAGCCCTGTTCGCTTTCCGCTGCGGCCTTCTTGGGGTCCAGGCTTTTCAGCATGGGCATGGTCATGCCGATATCGCCGGCGACGTAGAGATCGGTCATGGTTGTCATGATGTCATCCATGCGGTCGCCCAGTTCGAGCGTTTCGATCAGCGCCTGAAGATGAAATTCCATCGGCAGCTCCGACATCGCCGTCAGCTGCTCCACCATGGTCTCCAGCCCGACAAGGTGTTTTCCGTCCGCGATGGCATCTTCGGCCAGCTTCTTGTCGAGAAAGGAGAGGCCGGTGGCCTTGCGGGCGAATTCACAGGCGGGAAGGGCGACGAAGCTCGAAAGCATCCACGGCTTCATGCGCGAAACGGCGTTCAGCGGAATGCCGCGTTCCTTGAGACCCTTTTCCAGACGCGCGACATTTTCCGGCGACAGGATATCGGTGATCGATTTGCCATCCAGAAACATGGTGAGTTCGGGCTTGCTCAGCAGCGACGCCGCGACCTTCTTGTCATCGACGATTTCGTCCGATTCCACGATCACTGTCGCGGCTTTTTCGAAGGCGGGGCTGGCGGCGGCAGGCATTTCCAGAACACGCGGATCGGTGACATGCATGGTGCCGAGAAGATAGGACGTGGGCGTTCCCGCCTTTTCGATGCGCCAGAAATTGCCCTTGCCGTTGGGGATCGCGGCCGCTTCCTGCTCGATTTTTGCGAAGGCTTGCGGATCGGTCTTGCGCATCTCCACGAGAATGTCGCTGCCGGTGCAGGTGATCTGCTGCTGCGCGGCTTCCGCTTGCCCCAGCGAAAGCAAGGTCATGAGCAGGATTGCGACGGCGGTGACATGCAGGGCGGCAAGCAGCCACAGCAGGGCGTCGCCGGTCTTGCCCATCAGGGTGGCGGTGAGGTTTTGCGGTTTTATCAGGCTGTGCATCGGTCCAATCCGGTTGTCGTTCGCTTATAGAACGGCGGCTTGGATGTCTGGTTAATGATTATGGTTAACCATTTCCTGCTTCATGCGCGCGGATGGGCGTTGTCGTAGATTTCCAGCAGTCTCGCGGTGTCGACGCCGGTATAGACCTGTGTGGTGGAGAGGCTCGCATGGCCGAGCAGTTCCTGAATCGTGCGCAGGTCGCCGCCGCCGGCGAGAAGGTGCGTGGCGAAGGAGTGGCGCAGCGCATGCGGCGTGGCGTTTTCCGGCAGGCCGAAAGCGCCGCGCAGTTTCTGCATTTCCCTCTGGATGATGGCGGGCTGCAGCTTGCCGCCGCGTGCGCCGAGGAACATGGGCTCATCCGCCGACAGGGCATAGGGGCAAAGTTTCCTGTAGGTATCGACGGCTTCCGTCACCACCGCCAGCAGGGGCACAATCCGCGTCTTGTTGCCTTTGCCGGTAATGCGCAGGCTGCGGGCGCCCGGCGGGAAATCGGCCGGGGTAAGACCGAGCGCCTCGGAAATGCGAAGGCCGCAGCCATAAAGCAGTGAAAGGACTGCGGCATTGCGGGCGGCGATCCATGGTTCGTCGTTCAATTGCGCTTCAGTCGTGGTGATTTTCAGCGCCTGCCGGTCGGTCAGCGGTTTCGGTAGCGATTTCGGTTGTTTTGGGGCGCGCATGGCGGTGGCGCCTGTGGCATTCACCAGACCTTTTTTCTGCAGGTGATGAAGCAGGGAGCGCAGGCCCGCCAGATGCCGGCCCAGCGAACGTGCGCCGGCGCCTTCCTTGCGCCGGTTGGCCAGAAAGGCGCGAAGATCGACCGGACGCAGATCGGCAATATCGGTGATGGAGGCCGGTTTGCCGATGTATCCGGTCAGGAATGTCAGAAATTGCCGGGTGTCGCGCTCATAGGCCTCGACGGTATTGTCCGAAAGCCGGCGTTCGCCTGCGAGGGCGGCGAGCCAGGACTGGCGCTCGTCGAGAAGATCGGCTTGGGCAAATGTCAGGATTTCGGTCACGCGGCGCTCCTTTCCATGCTTCGAAACTATGCGCTTATGGTCAGCATTTGGTTAAGAGGTAGACTTTGCAAGGCGCGCCCACTACATCCGGGCGGTTTCCTTTTTCCTGTCGCCGGGGCATGGTCGCCACATCATGGCAAAAGATTCGTCCGATCTGTTTGGGGCTCTGTTCGACCCGCCGTCGCCCACGCGCACGGTGCCCGTTCTCGTGCCCATGCCCGCGCCCGGGCCCTACAGCTATTCGGTGCCCGAAGATATGGTGGTCGAGACCGGTTCCGTCGTGCAGGTACCGCTCGGCCCCCGACAAGTCTTCGGCGTGGTGTGGGACGATGCGGGTGAGAAGGGCGTCGATCCGAAGAAGCTGCGGCCCATCACCAAAAGTTTCGAGTGCCCGCCGCTGAAGGCGGAAATGCGCCGCTTTGTGGACTGGGTCGCCGCCTATACGCTTTCTCCGCCCGGCCTTGTGGCCCGCATGGCGCTCAGAGCGCCCGCGGCCTTCGATCCCGAACCGATGATCGAGGGGCTGCGGCTGACCGAAGGCCGGCCCGAGCGCCTTACCCCCGCCCGCGAGCGGGTTATGGAGCTGGCGGCTGAAGGGCATGGCTGGACGAAGAGCGGTCTTGCCCATGCCGCCGGCGTTTCGACCAGCGTAATCGATGGTCTCATCAAGCAGGGCGTGTTCGAGACGGTGTTTCTGCCGGCGCCGCCTGTCGTGGCCGAGCCCGATCCTGACTATGTCGAGCCGCGTCTGGAAGGCCCGCAGAAACAGGCCGCTTCGGAGATACTCGAGGATGTGCGCAAGGGCGGCTTTCATGTTTCGCTGATCGACGGCGTCACAGGTTCTGGGAAAACCGAGGTCTATTTTGAGGCGGTGGCCGAGACGCTCCGGCAGGGCAAGCAAGTTCTCATCCTTTTGCCCGAAATTGCGCTGACGGCGGCCTTCCTTGAACGTTTTCAGGATCGTTTCGGTGCGAAACCGGCGGAATGGCATTCGGACCTGTCACCGCGGATGCGCGAAAAAGTCTGGCGGCAGGTGGTGACGGGCGAAGTGAAGGTGGTGGCCGGCGCGCGCTCGGCGCTTTTCCTGCCCTTCGACAATCTTGGCCTCATTATCGTCGATGAGGAGCACGACCCGGCCTACAAGCAGGAAGACCGTGTCTTTTATAATGCCCGCGACATGGCCGTCGTCAGGGCGCGGATTGCAGAATTTCCTGTCGTGTTGGTGTCTGCCACACCGTCGGTCGAAAGCCAGGTCAATGGCAGTTCGGGGCGATACAACACCATTCATCTGCACACGCGGTTCGGCGATGCGGCTATGCCCGATCTGCATCTTGTCGATATGCGGCGTCATCCGCCGGAGAGGGGAGGGTTTCTGTCACCCGTCCTGCTGCGCGGCATCGGCAAGACCATCGAGAAGGGCGAGCAGGCGCTGCTGTTCCTCAATCGTCGCGGTTATGCGCCGTTGACGCTCTGCCGGGTCTGCGGTCACCGTTTCCAATGCCCGCAATGTTCCAGCTGGCTGGTGGAGCACCGGTTCCGCAATCAATTGCAGTGCCACCAGTGCGGCCACAACGAGCCGACGCCTGACCATTGCCCGGAATGCGGCACCTTCGATCATCTGGTGGCCTGCGGGCCGGGTGTGGAGCGCATTGCCGAGGAGGTGGAGAAACATTTCCCTGAGGCCCGCACCATCGTACTCTCATCCGATCTCATGGGTGTCAAGCGGCTGCGGCTGGAGCTGGAGGCGATCGTCAAGGGTGAGGCGGATATCGTTATCGGCACGCAGCTCGTCGCCAAGGGACATAATTTTCCGCTGATGACACTTGTGGGCATCGTCGATGCCGATCTCGGCCTTGCCAATGGCGATCCGCGCGCTGCGGAGCGAACGTTTCAGCTGCTGTCGCAGGTGACGGGGCGCGCCGGGCGAACGGGGTTGAAGAGCCATGGCCTGTTGCAGACCTATCAGCCGCAGCATCCCGTCATGCAGGCCATCGTTTCGGGCGATGCATCGGCCTTCTACGAAAGGGAAATCGTGGAGCGGGAAAAAGCCGTTCTGCCGCCTTTCGGACGGCTTGCCTCGATCATCGTTTCCGCCGATACGCGCGGGGAAGCGGAAACCCATGCCCGGGGTTTAAGGGCCGCAGCCCCGCAGGTTGCCGGCATCATGCTGCTCGGCCCGGCGGAAGCGCCGCTCGCGCTCATCCGTGGCCGTCACCGTTTCCGCCTGCTGGTGCACGGGCGGCGCAATTCCGACATGCAGTCTTTTCTCCGCACGCTTCTGGCCAATGGCCCGAAAGAGCGCGGCAGCGTGCATGTGCAGCTCGATATCGACCCGCAAAGTTTCCTTTGAACTTTGCCCCCGGGGCGTTTTCCCGCTGTCATGACCGTGTCATAACGCAGCAGGCAGTCAAAATGATTTGGGGAACGAGATGGAGTTTTATTTTCCCGCCGAGTTCGGCGAGCAGCTGGCCTTCGGAGCGGCGGTGGTTTCGGCCGTGATGGGCCTTTTTTTCATGTTTGCGCCGGGTATTACGCTGCGCGCCTTCGGTCTGCAGCCGGCGGGTGAGCGCAGGGATGGTTATGCACTCGTGCGCTCGTCGCTTGCCGGGTTCTATCTCGGTCTCGGCGCCGCCGCCCTGCTTCTCGCGCAGCCCATGGTCTATCTCGCCTTTGGGGTGGCCTTCAGCCTCAGTGTCTTTGGCGGCATTCTCTCCATACTCTCCGATGGTGGCGCAACCATGCGGAATTTCTTACTTCTGGTTGTACACTTTCTGCTCGCTGCACTGTCGTTGAGCTACGTGTTCGGGCTGGTCTGAAGCGGGCTTTTTGCCTTTTGTGACGCACAGATGCCGCATCCTGGGCGAAATCGGAAAATTTAAACGCATTCCCCCTTGCCCAAACGGCGCTTTCCGCTATTACGCGTGTTGCGAGTCCCGGCGTCCTATGCTAGACGGACCGCGAAATTGGGAAAAGGCAGGGGGGAATTCCGGTCTTTTTCGGGGAAATTGAAACGATTTCAAGAATTTGATGCGGTGGAGCCCCATCGCTGATGGTCTTGGACGATTAGCAGGGAAAAAGTGCCCGTGGCAGACACCTCCCATGGAACATCCGGTGTAGCGGAAAGGTATGCGTCGTCGCTTTTCGAGCTTGCTTTGGAAGCGGGTGCGGTCGAAGCGGTTCAGGCCGATCTGGATAAGTTCGGCGCACTTCTCGACGAAAGCGACGATTTGAAGCGTCTGGTTGCGAGCCCGGTGTTTTCCGCCGAGGATCAGTTCAAGGCAATCACCGCGATCTGCGAAAAGGCCGGCATTGCCGGTCTCGCGCTCAATTTCCTCAAGGTCGTTGCGAATAACCGCCGTCTCTTTGCCGTTCCCGGCATGATCCGCGCCTACCGCACTATTGCCGCTGCCCACCGCGGCGAAATCACCGCCGAGGTTACCTCGGCACATGCGCTCGACGAGGCGCAGGAAACTGAACTGAAGGCGGCGCTGAAGAGCGTTACCGGCAAGGATGTGGCGGTTTCCGTTACCGTCGATCCGTCGATCCTCGGCGGCCTGATCGTCAAGGTCGGCTCTCGCCAGATCGATACGTCTCTTCGCACCAAACTTTCCACCCTTAAGCTTGCACTGAAAGAGGTTGGCTGATGGATATCCGCGCCGCGGAAATTTCCGCAATTCTGAAAGATCAAATCAAAAATTTCGGCAACGAGGCGGAAGTCTCGGAAGTCGGTCAGGTGCTTTCCGTCGGTGACGGTATCGCCCGCGTCTATGGCCTCGACAATGTTCAGGCCGGCGAAATGGTCGAGTTTCCCGGCGGCATCCGCGGCATGGCGCTCAACCTCGAAGCCGACAACGTCGGTGTGGTTATCTTCGGTTCGGACCGTGACATCAAGGAAGGCGACACCGTAAAGCGGACTGGCGCTATCGTTGACGTTCCGGTCGGTCCGGAACTGCTCGGCCGCGTCGTTGACGCGCTCGGCAACCCGATCGACGGCAAAGGCCCGATCAATGCCGCCAAGCGTTCGCGCGTTGACGTCAAGGCTCCCGGTATCATTCCGCGCAAGTCGGTTCATGAGCCGATGTCGACCGGCCTCAAGGCCATCGATGCGCTCATCCCGGTTGGCCGCGGCCAGCGCGAGCTGGTCATCGGCGACCGCCAGACCGGCAAGACAGCCATCATTCTCGATACGATCCTGAACCAGAAGGCCATTCACGACAATGGCCCGGATGGCGACAAGCTTTATTGCGTCTACGTCGCTATCGGTCAGAAGCGTTCGACCGTCGCCCAGTTTGTGAAGGTTCTGGAAGAGCGCGGCGCGCTGCAGTATTCGATCATCGTTGCTGCGACCGCTTCCGATCCGGCTCCCATGCAGTACCTTGCTCCGTTTGCCGGTTGCGCTATGGGCGAATACTTCCGTGACAACGGCAAGCATGCTCTCATCGGCTACGACGACCTTTCCAAGCAGGCCGTTGCTTACCGTCAGATGTCGCTTCTGCTGCGCCGTCCTCCGGGCCGCGAAGCTTATCCGGGTGACGTTTTCTACCTCCACTCCCGCCTTCTCGAGCGCGCTGCAAAGCTCTCCGACGAAATGGGCGCCGGTTCGCTGACGGCTCTGCCGGTCATCGAAACGCAGGGTAACGACGTTTCGGCCTTTATTCCGACCAACGTGATCTCGATCACCGACGGCCAGATCTTCCTTGAAACCGACCTGTTCTATCAGGGTATCCGCCCGGCCGTTAACGTCGGTCTGTCGGTTTCGCGCGTTGGCTCCGCCGCCCAGATCAAGGCGATGAAGCAGGTTGCCGGCTCGATCAAGGGTGAACTCGCCCAGTATCGCGAAATGGCCGCCTTCGCCCAGTTCGGTTCGGACCTCGATGCTTCCACGCAGCGCCTGCTTAACCGCGGTGCCCGCCTGACCGAGCTTCTGAAGCAGCCGCAGTTCTCGCCGCTCAAGACGGAAGAACAGGTTGCGGTGATCTTCGCCGGCGTCAACGGCTACCTCGACAAGATCCCGGTCGCACAGGTCGGCAAGTTCGAGCAGGGTTTCCTCTCCTACCTCCGCTCGGAAGGCAAGGCGATCCTCGACACCATCCGCACGGAAAAGGCTATCAGCGACGATACCAAGGGCAAGCTCAAGGGCGCTCTTGATAGCTTCGCCAAGTCTTTCTCTTAAATCAGGGCTCTTTTACTCGGACGGATAACGGATGCCTTCACTAAAGGATCTGAAAAACCGCATTGCCTCGGTAAAGGCGACGCAGAAGATTACCAAGGCGATGAAAATGGTCGCCGCGGCGAAGCTTCGGCGCGCCCAGGAAGCTGCGGAGGCCGCCCGGCCTTATTCTCAGCGCATGAGCGCCGTTCTTGCCAACATCGCGAATGCGGTCGAGGCGGACGTTGCTCCGGCGCTGATGACCGGCACCGGCAAGGACGACGTGCATCTGCTCGTCGTCTGTACGGCTGAGCGTGGTCTTTGCGGCGGTTTCAACTCGCAAATCGCCCGTTTTGCCCGCGATCACGCCCGCAAGCTGATTTCGGAAGGCAAGACGGTCAAGATCATCACGGTCGGCAAGAAGGGTTACGACGCGCTGCGTCGCGAATTTGCAGCCAACATCATCGAGCGCATCGAACTGCGCGACGTGAAGAAGGTCGGTTTTGAAAATGCCGACCAGATCGCCAAGAAGGTGATCTCGCTCTTCAACGCCGGCGAGTTCGATGTCTGCACACTGATCTATTCGGAATTCAAGTCCGTCATCAGCCAGATCCCGACCGGCCTGCAGCTCATTCCGGCCGCAACGCCTGTTGTGGAAGAGGATGCCGCGACGCAGAGCGCCGTCTACGAATATGAGCCGGATGCGGCTTCTATTCTGGAAGACCTTATTCCGCGCAACATTTCGGTTCAGGTTTTCCGGGCTTTGCTCGAAAACGTCGCCGGTGAAATGGGCGCCAAGATGAGCGCGATGGATAACGCAACGCGCAATGCCGGTGAGATGATCAACAAGCTGACGCTTTCCTACAACCGTCAGCGTCAGGCTCAGATCACCAAGGAACTCATTGAAATCATTTCGGGCGCGGAAGCGCTCTGAGGTAAGGAAAGAGGGTAAGGATAATGGCTAAGGCAGCTACCCCCAAGAAAACCGCAGCGGTGAACGGCGCGGGCAAGGTTACCCAGGTTATCGGCGCTGTTGTCGACGTGGCGTTCGAAGGCGAACTGCCTCCGATCCTGAACGCGCTCGAAACCGAGAACAACGGCAACCGCCTGGTTCTGGAAGTCGCGCAGCACCTCGGTGAAAACGTCGTTCGCACGATCGCCATGGACTCGACCGAAGGTCTGGTTCGCGGTCAGAGCGTTTCGAACACCGGCGCTCCGATCTCCGTTCCGGTTGGTCCGGAAACGCTCGGCCGTATCATGAACGTCATCGGCGAGCCGGTTGACGAAGCTGGTCCGATCGTGACCGCTTCCAAGCGCGCCATCCACCAGGACGCTCCTGCTTACGTCGAACAGTCGACCGAAGCGCAGATCCTCGTCACCGGCATCAAGGTCGTCGACCTTCTGGCTCCTTACGCCAAGGGCGGCAAGATCGGCCTGTTCGGCGGCGCCGGCGTTGGCAAGACGGTTCTCATCATGGAACTGATCAACAACGTCGCCAAGGCGCACGGCGGTTACTCGGTATTCGCCGGTGTTGGTGAGCGTACCCGTGAAGGTAACGACCTCTATCACGAAATGATCGAGTCAAACGTCAACAAGCTCGGCGGCGGCGAAGGCTCCAAGGCAGCACTCGTTTACGGCCAGATGAACGAACCGCCGGGCGCCCGCGCTCGCGTCGCTCTGACCGGTCTGACGATCGCTGAAAACTTCCGTGACGAAGGCCAGGACGTTCTGTTCTTCGTGGACAACATCTTCCGCTTCACGCAGGCTGGTTCGGAAGTGTCGGCTCTGCTCGGCCGTATTCCTTCGGCCGTGGGCTACCAGCCGACGCTCGCAACCGACATGGGCCAGATGCAGGAACGCATCACCACCACGACCAAGGGTTCGATCACCTCGGTTCAGGCCATTTACGTTCCCGCCGACGACTTGACCGACCCGGCACCTGCCACATCGTTCGCCCACCTTGACGCAACGACGGTTCTGTCGCGTTCGATCGCTGAAAAGGGTATCTACCCGGCTGTTGACCCGCTCGACTCCACCTCGCGTATGCTTGACCCGATGATCGTCGGCGAAGAGCACTATGAAGTGGCTCGTAAGGTTCAGTCGACCCTGCAGCGCTACAAGGCTCTGCAGGACATCATCGCCATCCTCGGCATGGACGAACTGTCGGAAGAAGACAAGCTGACGGTTGCCCGCGCCCGCAAGATCGAGCGTTTCCTGTCGCAGCCGTTCTTCGTTGCTGAAGTCTTCACCGGTTCGCCGGGCAAGCTGGTCGCTCTCGAAGACACGATCAAGGGCTTCAAGGGCTTGGTCAACGGCGAGTATGACAACCTGCCGGAAGCTGCTTTCTACATGGTCGGCTCGATGGAAGAAGCCATCGAAAAGGCAAAGAAGCTGGCTGCCGAGGCTGCCTGATCATGAATTGGCGGGCGCGTGGCTTTAGCCGCGCGCCCTGCCGACAATGGTGGCGAAACCGGACGGCTTTCGCCTGCGTTGTAAAAGACAAGTCCGTGACGCCCGCGTAATTGAAAAGAAGTGAATAGCCATGGCTGACAGTTTCAAATTCGATCTCGTTTCCCCGGAGCGTCTGCTCGTTTCCGAAACGGTTACGGAAGTCGTCATCCCGGCTACGCTGGGTGAAATGACCGTTCTGGCCAATCATGCGCCGACGATGACCACGATCAAGCCCGGCCTGGTAACGGTGAAGTTCGCTTCCGGCGAGACGCATAAATATGTCGTCTTCGGTGGTTTTGCCGATATTCTGCCGACCGGCTGCACGCTTCTCGCCGAATCCGCCGTTTCGGCCGATGACATGTCTCCCGACACGCTGCAGAAGCGTATCGATGCGGCCAAGGCCGAAATCGAAGAGGGCAATCATCACCACGAACATCTGACCAAGCTTGAAAAGCACCTTTATGAACTGACGAACCTGCATGAGGTTCTCGTCGCTGCTTGAAAGCACCGGGCGGGTTCGAAAGAATGACTGCCCACAAAAAACCTAAAGCAGAAAGCGGCCGTTTCGGTCGCTTTTTTGTTTTGGGCTGTTGCCTCACCATATCAGGCGAAGCATGGCTGCTTTCGCATAAAAACCCGTCACCCGGCCTGATCTGAGATTCCGAATGGCTTTGGCGGGATTGCATCAGTGATGGACATGCGGGAAATGGGTGAGGCAGGGAGCGCCTTCAACGGGCGCAGCCGGGAAACCGATTCCGATTTTCAGGGCTTTCGGTTAGATGTGATAACCGGGAAGAAATGCTGCTTTGAGATCGTGAGCGAGACGAAGCGGATTTTCGTCATGGAGGAATGATCGGGTGTCGGCAAAGGCAAGTTACCGAAGGGTCGCAAGAACCGCTTTGCGCGAAGGGGCCATAGTGAAGGGCGAGAGGGCGGTGCCGGAGGAGGTGCCGGTTGCCTTTTCCTATGGCGGCAGCACCCATGCCGTGATGATGGCCAGCCCCGCTGATCTTGTCGATTTCGCGGTCGGTTTCAGTCTTACGGAAGGCATCATATCCACAAGGGCGGAAATCCGTTCCATCGAGGTAATCGAGGCCGGGCAGGGCTTCGATGTTCAGGTGGATTTGCAGGATGCCAACGCGGATGCGCTGAGGGCAAGGCGGCGGCATATGGCAGGCCCCGTCGGCTGCGGTCTTTGTGGCATTGAATCCATAGAACAGGCGGTCCGCGTGGTACCGGAGTTGAGCGGCGTGGAAGTCTCCGTTGACGGAGATGACATCGTTGCCGCGGTGAAAGCGCTGAATGAAGCGCAAAGCCTCAATCGCGAAACAAGGGCAGTTCACGGCGCGGGTTTCTACAATCCTCAAAAAGGGCTGCTTGCTGTCCGCGAAGATGTCGGCCGGCACAATGCGCTCGACAAGCTCGCAGGTGCGGTTGTCAATGCGGACCTATCGCCCGATACGGGCATTGTGGTGGTCACCAGCCGACTGTCGGTGGAAATGGTCCAGAAGACCGCCATTCTTGGCAGCCCCATTCTGGCGGCGATCTCCGCACCCACGGCGCTTGCCATCGAAACGGCCGAGAGTTCGGGTGTCACACTTGTGGCGCTGGTGCGGGGTGAGGATTTTGAAATCTTCACCCGGGCGGATCGTATCCTTCTATAACATTAAGGCCGCCGTTTCCTGGCGGCCTTTGGCTTCAGAGCGGGCCTAGAACTCCGCCCATTCGGCTGCTGCGTTTCCGTGAGACCTTGGCGCGGCGGCATATCGCGGTTGCGGTGTCTGGAGCCGGGTGACGACGGCCGGTTTTTTGTCGGCCGGGCGAGCGGGCGATGCCTCGTGGGATATTCTGAACTGCCGCAGCAATTCGTGCAGATTTTCCGCTTCCGTGGCGAGGCCGTGGCTGGCGGCGGTGGTTTCCTCCACCATGGCGGCGTTTTTCTGGGTGGCCTGATCCATGACGTTGACGGCCTGATTGATTTCGCTGAGACCATTCGCCTGCTCGCGCGAGGCTTCAACGATCGCCGAGACATTGGTGTCGATCTCGCTCATCTGCGACTGGATATCCCGGAGCGCGCCGCCGGTTCTGCCCACCAGATCCACACCGTTGGCGACCTGCTCGCGGGAGGTGTTGATGAGGGATTTGATTTCCTTGGCCGCAACGGCGGACCGCTGTGCGAGTTCGCGGACCTCCTGCGCCACAACGGCGAAACCCTTGCCCGCTTCGCCGGCCCGGGCGGCTTCGACACCCGCATTGAGGGCCAGAAGATTGGTCTGGAAGGCGATGTCGTCAATGACGCCGATGATATTGGTGATTTCACCCGAGGACCGCGAAATCGCATCCATGGCGGAAATTGCCTGCTGGACGATATCGCCGGAATGTTCGGCATGTTCTCTCGTTCGCAGCACCAGCTTTCCGGCCTCGCCGGCGCGCCGGCTGGCATCGGTAACGGTGGTTGTGATTTCCTCCAGCGCGGCTGCTGTCTCTTCCAGCGAAGCGGCCTGCTGTTCGGTACGCTGCGAAAGCTGATCGGCAGCGATGCGGATTTCGCCGGAGCCCGAAGCGATTGTCGAGGCATTGTGGGCGATAGTCTGCATGGTGGCCTGCAGCTTGGCGACGACTTCGTTGAAGTCTGCGCGCAGCTTTTCCATGCTGGGCACGAAGCTGTTGTCGAGGCGCTGCACAAGATCACCTTCGGCAAGCGCCCGCAGGGCATCGGCAAGCACACTTATGGCGCTCATGCGGGGCGTGACATCCGTGGCGAATTTCACCACTTTGACAACCTTGCCCGCCTCGTCCAGCACCGGATTATAGGCAGCCTGTATCCATATTTCCTTGCCGTTCTTTCCATAGCGGACAAATTCATCCGAGATGAATTCCCCTGCCGCCAGTCGCGGCCAGAAATTGCTATAAGCAGGCGAGGCGGCATAGGCCGGATCGCAGAACATGCGGTGATGCCTGCCCTCGATTTCCTTGAGGTCGTAATTCACCGTGGCGCAAAAATTCGGGTTGGCGGTGATGATGGTGCCATCCGGGAAAAACTCGATGGTGGCCTGCGAACGGGAGAGCGCCTCCAGCTTGCCCGCATCGTCCACGGCCCTGATTTTCTTGGCGGTGATGTCGGTGGCGATCTTCACGACCTTATAGGGTTTGCCGGAACGGAAAACCGGGTTGTAAGAGGCCTCGATCCAGATAACCGAGCCGTCCTTGCGGATACGGCGATATTCCCTGGCCTGGAACTCGCCACGGGCAAGAGACTCCCAGAATTCCTGATAGGCCCGCGACCCGGCAAGCTCGCTGTCGCAGAAGATGCGATGGTGCTTGCCGACGATCTCGGTGAGATCATAACCCAGCGCCGTGCAGAAATTTTTATTCGCGGTGAGGATATTACCCTTGAGATCGAATTCTATGACCGCCTGCGATCTCGATATGGCATCGAGTATATTTCTGTTATCTGCGCTTTTCCCTAACCCCAGCATTATACGTCCCCCAAAAACGGCCCACGGCGCGGTGAGCCGCACAGGATATGCGGTCCACGTCGTATCATGTTGAACAACGAACAGGTTTGCCGCCGAAGGCAGCAATGCAGGCACTTCCGTCTCTCCGCCCCGGTCAGGTATTGGGCCAGCGTGATATTCCTGCCGGCGTGATACTGTTCCACGGCTTTTAATATTAGATATTCATAATATTAAAATGTTCTTATTTAGTAAGGCGAGGTAAAGAGTAAAAACAAAACCGCCGGACAGGAAGCGCCGGCGGTCTGGATTGATCGATAGTCTTCGTGTGGTGTGGCCAGCCGAAACGGCCTGATTAGGCCGCGAGATCTTCCGCTTCGGTTCCCTTGAACATTTTCGCAAGGTTCAGGAAGCAGATCATGCCGTGTTCGTTGGCGATGATGCCTTCCGAATAGGACTTGTCGAAGGAAGCCGAGATTTCCGGAACCGGCTGAACCTGGTTTGCCGGGATCGTCAGAATGTCGGAAACCCGGTCGACGAGCATGCCGATGACCATGTTGTGCACTTCCGCCACCACGATGGCGCTTCTCTCATTGGCGACGGTGCTCTTCATGCCGAGCTTGTGAGCCAGATCGATGATCGGAATAACAGAGCCACGCAGGTTCATGACGCCGATGACGTCTTTCGGCGCGTGGGGAATGGGCGTAGAAGGCGCCCAGCCGCGAATTTCGCGGATGGTCGTCGTCTTCACGCAGAATTCCTGATCATGCAGGCGGAACGCGATGATTTCGAGCGTCTCACCGCCAAAATTGGTAGAGTTAATCATTGCCATCAGAATTCTTCCCAATGCTCGCTGTGGAGGCCGGCGCAAGTGCACCGACACTTGCATATGCGGATTTGGCGTTCTGCCTGGTGCCTGAACAGCCGGAAACAATATTTCCGTCTTCAATGGAAGAGTCGTAGCACGAGATGGTTTCGCAAACCTAAATACGAAGCGGCCCTGGAGCGTTTTCGCTTTTCTTCGAATCGCAAAAATACTCTCTCTTTGATTTTACGGATTGTCCGGACGTAAAACCGCTACGCACTTTTACTGCAAATGCTAATATTCTTTCTCGTAAAAAATGCCGGCCGCGCCTTCACCATCGCCGCCCGCTTCCCCACGCAGCTTCACGCCCCGGCCGACATCGAGATTGATGATGGCTTTTGCACCGGATTCTCCGCTTTGCTGCAGCTCCAGATAGGTTCTTTCGTTCAGATATTTACCGGCGGAAACACGGGCCTGCCCTTCGGAATCGGTCGAAATATCGAGATCGTCGACGCCGAGATTGCTTCTGAGCTTGTCGAACAGCGAGGTGGAGCGCCCGCCGGCCAGCTGGGCGGCGGCATCGGCCAGCCTTGCGATCTGCAGAGCCGAGAGTTTTGACATGGACTGGCCAAAGATCAGCTGCGCCATCACCTCATCCTGCGGCAGGGCGGGCGCCGAGGAGAAAGCAAAGGTCGGATCGTTGGCATTGCCGGAAACCGCCACCGTGATGGTCGTCGAACCGACCGTCGAGTCGGCCTTCATATCGAGGACCGGAACGAGGCCGCCACCGAAACTGATATTGCCGGTGGTGAAATCGAGGCGGCGAGTGAGGATTTCGAGCCGCCCACGGCGCATTTCGAAGCCGCCGGAAATGACGGGAACGGCTGCCGTGCCACGGATCGTCAGATTGCCCGTGAGTTCCGCATCGATGCCGCGTCCGCGCACGAAGATGCCGCTCGGTGCGTTCACCTGCAGATCGAGATTGATGGTGGACGAGCTGCCGCTGCCGCCCTGATCAGCCCCGAGCGCCTTGGCCTGCGCGCGCACCTTCGGTGGCGCGTTCTTGTGCTTGACATCGATTTCCGTCAGCGAGGCCGGAAGCTTTTCCGGAATGGTGATGGCGCTTCTGTCCAGCGTCAGATTGCCGCCCAGCACGGGGGAATTCAACAGCGGGCCTTTCAGCGTCAGCGTGCCGCTTACCACCGTCGTCACCAGCGTGCCGTCATTATAACCGGCGCGATTGAGCGTGATCGATATATCGGCGGGGAAACCAGAACCACCAGCTATGCCGACGCTGCCGGTTCCCGAGATCGTTCCGCCGCCCGCCAGCTTGCCCGTCAGTCGCGAAATGACGGCGCGGTCGCGGTCGAAGGTGATGCTGGCGCCCAGATCGTTGATGGTCAGGTTCCGGCGCACATCGGTCAGGCGCGTACCATCGGTGGTGATGCTGCCGGTAACGACCGGTGCGGAAGCGCTGCCGGAAATCTTCACATCAATGGCGGCGGTGCCGTCCACATCGAGGCCCTGCGCTGCGGTTTGCGCCGCGACGGCGGAGAAGGGCAGCCTGCCGGAAAACGCCATGGAAAGCGGACGATTGCCGGCGATGCCCAGCGAGCCGCCGCCGGAAAGCGACATGCCGCCCTGGCCGGATACATTCGTGTCGATCTGCAAGGTGCCGCCGGCAAAACGGCCATTCGCCTTGATGCCGAGTGCGGCAAGGCCTGCCGCACGTGTCTGCGCGACCTCGGCATTGGTCCAGTTCAGATTGTAATCGACCGCAGGGTTCGATGCCGCACCCTTGGCGCTCACCGTGCCGGAGATGCTGCCTGCCGCATCCAGTCCGGTGGCGAAGGCATTTGCGAGACTGGCGGGCAGCGAACGGATATCGGCATTGATATCGAGCGTCGACCCGGCGCTGCCGTTGACCTCGACGCGTCCTTCACCCGTGATAATGGTCAGATCGGAGATGCGGGCCGTGCCGTTCTGGATGGCGATGGTGCTTGGTTTTTCAAGGCGAACCGCAATGCCCTTGGGGGCGGCGGAAAAGGCGTCGACGCGCACCGTCATCGGCGATCCGCCGGTCTCAGCGCTGCCCTTTACCACCAGAGGCGCATTGTCGTAACGGCCATTGACGTCGAACTGCGTCGTCGTGCCGGAATGGCCGATGGTGGCATTCAGGCCTGATATCGCGGCGGCGCCGGCATTGACGCTATCGGCGCTGACCTTGCCATTGATGGCGAGAGCCTGAAGATCATCGATGGAAATATCGGCGGCGAGTTTGGAGATCGTTGTCGTGCCCTGGCGGATGCTGCCGCCATTGGCCTTGATCGTCGCGGCAATCCGGCCATTGGCGTTGCTCAGGGCGATATCGCCGGCAATATCGCCATCCGCCTGCTGCGCGGCGAGGGCGGCGAGCAGGGCAAGGTCGGGGAAATTGAAGGAGAGATTGCCCGATGGCAGGAATTGCTGCGAGAATTGCAGCTGCCCGTTCAGGATATTCCGGCCTACGGCCACATGCAGCTCGGGGATGGCCGTGCCGTTTTCGGTCTGCACCACATCGGCATTGGCGTCGATCTTCTGTCGGTCGAGACTGCCGCTGGCGGTGAGCTTTGCCTGAGGCGCGGCGGGATCGGCCTTGCCCGTTGCATTGACCTTCAGCGATTCGAGTGTTCGCCCGGCAAGGATTGCGCTTTCAGAACTCAGGGTGACGTTGAAATCCGGTGCTGCCAGCGCGCCGCTGGCCTCGATTGCAAAATCGGCGACGCCCTTCGCCTGTGGCGTCAGTTTTTCAAGAGCGGGAAATTTACCCGTCAGGCTGGCGCTCAATGCATCGTTTTCGAGGCCGACATTGCCGGTTGCTTCGATGGTTCCCGACTTGACGACGAGGTTTTCAAGGCTGGTGCGTCCTCCGATGGTCACGTCGATATCGCCCTGGAGGGCAATGGTGGTGTCGAACTTTTCCGCAAGGGCCGGTGGAAGGGTGGCGGGCAGCGCGAAGAGCTGCACGGTGGAGGTCAGGCGATTGCCGGCGAGATCGAAACTGCCGTTCAACGTCCCACCGACACTGGCGCTTTCCAGCGTTGCCCCGTCGAAGCCGATGGCTGACGAAGTGAGGCTGAGCGGCGCCTTGATGGTGAGGGGCGCCCGCACCAGCCGGTCGATATCGGGGCTGACGAAGGAGGATTGCGCCACGGACAGCACCGTCGCGATCGTGCCGCTGCGGTTGGCGATGTTGAGATCGGCGCTCTCGGCCGTCAGCTTGACGTCATCGAGCCTGCCTTGCGGCAGGGAAAGGCTGCGCAACGATACCGTTGTGTTGAGATGCGCGGCGTCTGCGCCACCCTTGAGGGAAAGATCAAGGCCATTAATGAGGGCCTGTACCTCGCCATTCTCCAGCGGCCAGCGAAAATCGACGGGGCCGGCGGTGCCGATGAGATTGGCGGCAAGATCGTTCTGACCGTTCGGATCGACCGTGCCTGACGCCGTCAACAGCAGGGTGTCGGTCTCCAGCGTGCTGCTGCCGATTTCGATGCGACCCTGCGGAGAAAGGGTTGCATTTGCGTCGAGCTTTGTCTCGCCAGCAAAAAGCTGACGGAAGGCCGGGGGCAGAAGCAGATCGGGCTGACCGCCGCCCGCAATTTCGATACGGCGGGTGCCATCATCTGCAAGAAGGTGGCGGCCGGTAACGTTGACGACAGGGTTGCCGGCGACATTGCCGCGCAGCGTACCCGTCCAGTTGGAAAGCGGGCCTTCGCCGTTGAGGTCTATCGCCACCGCAGGCGTTCCCGGAAGCGAAAGCAGCGTGGCGAGAAGACCGCCTTCGGGCTCCTTCATCTCCGCTTTCAGCTTCAGGACATTCTCATTCGGAAGGAAGGCGATGTCGGCATTAACCTCCGCATCCGGCGCATTGAGCCGATGGGCGGTGAGCGATAGCCGCATATCGTCCTCGGCAGCCGTCAGGTTGCCTTCCGCGTTGAGGTCGAACGGACGGCCGAGAAGCGATTGGCCGAGGCTGATATCTGGAAAGCTGAACTTGTCGACGGCGATTTCGATCGGCAGCGAGGAATTGCCGGAGCTCTTGGTCGATGTCTGCTCCGGGGCAAGCGGTTTGCGCTCGACATCGATCGATCCGGCCGAGACCCGGTCGGCATGGAAGGTGCCGGCAAGCAGCGAGAGCGGCGACCAGTCAACGGCGATCTGGTTCACGCGGGCATAGGGTCCCTGCCGGTCTGAAAGGGTGACATTGTCGAGCCGCAGGCGGCCGGTCAAAAGGCCGCTCGGGGGAGAAATCTCGATTACCTGATCGGGCGTGGAAACGAGCGATGAAATCTGCTTTGCGGCAATTCTTGCGCCCATCGGGGTAAAACCGACGAACAGAACCGCAAGCAACACCAGCGCCACGCCGCACAATGCAGCGTAGCCCAGCCATTTCAGCAATCGAATCAACGTTTTCATAAAGGGTAATCTACACTCTGTTGCAAGGGTGTTCGACTGCGGCGTTTAAAAAGACTGACCGATGCCAGCATAAATGCCGAAACTGTTGCCACCATCGTATTTGTCGAGCGGCATGGCGACATCAAGACGCAGAGGCCCGAAGGGCGTTGCATAACGCAGACCGATACCGGCGCCAGCCCGGATATCGGAAAAATCGGGTGTCACGTCTTCCGAAACCACACCCGCATCGATGAAGGGCACGATGCCGATTGTATCGGTGACCTTGATACGGGCTTCGATGGAACCGACCACATAGGAGCGGCCGCCCGTCGCATCGCCGGCGGCATTATAGGGCGATATTTCCTGATAGCTGTAACCGCGTACCGATCCGCCGCCGCCGGCATAAAAGCGTCTGGTGGTGGGTATGTCCTGCAGATCGCTGCCACCGACCAGCACACCGCCGGAAAGCTTCCCGGCCATGATCAGCCTGTCCTCAGCGCCAAGCCCCTTGTAGCCTGAAATGGAACCTTCGAAAGAGGAAAAGAAGGTGCCGTTCAGCGCTTCATAGCTCGGCTTGGCGGCCACCGAGGCGCGAAAGCCTTCGGTGGGGTTGAGCTTGTCGTCGCGTGTATCACGAACGAATTCCAGCGGGATGGAGGTGGTGAGATATTCGTTCTTGCCGAATGCGTCTTCCGTATCGGCCCATTGCACCTCGAGGCCGGCTGCGGCTGTATCGGTATCGTTCAGCTCGTAGGCGAAACCGGCCGTGCCAGTCACGGTCTTGGCGTCGTATGTATCGGGGTGTTCGGTCTTGGCAATCAGGCTGGTCTTGAAGGTGGTGCGTGGATTGAACATGCCGGGCTTGGTGAAAGTGATGCCCGCTGAATAATCCATGCCTTCGACGCTCGATGCTTCGGCGATGCGCGAAACCGAACCTTCGATACGCAGCGATTCCGCCTGCCCGAACAGGTTCCGGTGGCCCCAATAACCCTGGAGGCCGATACCTTCGGTGGTGGAATATTGCGCGCCGACGCCGAAATAGCGGTGCTTGCCTTCCGAAACCTCGATGGTAAGCGGAATGGTGCCGTCGCGCGCCAGCGTTCCCGCTTCCTTGATGGTCAGGCTGGAAAAGACGCCCAGCTGCCGCAGCCGGTCGGCGGCCTTGCGCAGTTTTTCCGGCGAATAGGGCTCGCCGCCATTAAGGCGCGAATAACGACGGATGAAATCGCCATCGACGGTTTTTTCACCCGTGACGGTGACCGTGCCGAGGGGCGCCACAGGACCACCTTCGGCCTCCATGGTGATATCGACCGTGTTCGTCGCGTGGTTGGCGACCGCCTCGCGTTTCGTCAGCTTCGCAAGCGGACGGCCTTCGGCCTTCAGATCGTCGATCAGCTTATTGCCGGCGCGGATGATGGCGAGAGAACCGGCGTCGCCGCCGGTCGTCAGGCCATATTCCTCAAGGTTGCGGCCGGTGACATCGCCTTCAAGCCTGACATTGCCGAGTTTGAAGATCGGGCCGGGCGTAACCGTGATGACCACGGGCACCGGAGCGGAATGATCGAACACCGGATTGGGCGGGAGGCTATCCACATCCTTGCCGGCAACGGTGACCTTGACGATGCCGCCATAACGGGCGTTTTCATAAAGCGCCGCGATCAGCCTGTCCCGGTCGTCTCTTGCCTTTATCAGAAGGCCAAGATCGCCGGAGGCCGGCTTGTCCTTGTCGGCAAGAAGAAGCGAACTGTTTTCCAGGCTGTCTTTCAGGGACTTATCGGCGTCCGTGGCATCGAGCGTGACGGCGTATTTGACGGGGTTGATAACCTCGACCTCCGGTTCTTCCGAACCCCAGAGGCGCATGCCGAACAGTTTGAAGGCAAAGGCGTCACGGGTAAACGCCGGATACAGGGCGAACGTCACGGCAACCGCAAGTGCGGTGCCAGCTTTCCGATACGCAATACCTGTCTTCGGGTTAGTTCGTGTTCTTCGCATAAGCTGCTTTATGGTTGAGCCTTTATTGTTGCCCTAACCCGTTTCCTGTCCGTTAACATTGCAATTTAATCATAAATAAACGGCTTTGAGGACCCTTGCGCTGGTGTTTTGCCGCCCAAAACGCAAAAAGCCCCGGTTGACCGGGGCTTCTGTGCAACGGTATTTCGCGAAGCGATTAGCGGCAACGCGCTGTGTAACGCTGACCGTACTGGTCGCGATAATAGCAATAGCCCGGTTCGGAAGCATTGCCGATGAGGGCACCGCCCACGCCGCCGATTGCCGCACCCACTGCCGCGCCACGAACGTTGCCCGTGATAGCGCCGCCAAGGACAGCACCGGAAACGGCGCCGATTGAAGCTCCCTTTTCGGTCTGCGTGCAGCTTGCGAGCGACAGGCCGACCAGCGCAAATATGATTGCCTTTTTCATGAAACTCTCTCCAACGTTACAATGAGCTCTTGTGGCTCGGTAGGCGTCCCATATTTATCTGCGGCGACTGCTACCTCCGACCGCCACAGATAACTAACAATTCGATGTCGTTTAGGGAAGCCTCCTCTTTCGGCATTCCTCCGAGCGTAATCGATTGCGTCCCAAACAACGGCGCGGCGCAAAAAAGGTTCCAAAAATCCGGGTTTTTTGATGTGAATCAATTTTGTACTTTTCATCGGGTTCTATAAACGGTTTATTGGAATGGTTCAAAACAACGGCGAATTGACGCAGACGCGGTTAATGTGGCCCGCAAGGGTTGACGGTCCCGGTGTCGAGGCACAAAACGATCTGGTCAATTCTGGAGCATGGCATGGACTTCGAGGCATTTTTCACGACGGAACTGCAAAGCCTGCATTCTGAGGGACGCTATCGCGTTTTTGCGGATATCGAGCGCCAGCAGGGTAATTTCCCACGTGCGACACGGTATAACGCCAATGGCGAGCGCAAGGATGTGACCGTCTGGTGCTCCAACGACTATCTCGGCATGGGCCAGAACCCCAAAGTCATCGAAGCCATGAAGGCCGCCATCGATCACTGTGGCGCGGGTGCGGGAGGCACCCGGAATATTTCTGGCACCAACCACTACCACGTCCTGCTCGAGCGCGAACTTGCCGATCTCCACGGCAAGGAATCGGCGCTGATTTTCACCTCGGGTTATGTCTCCAACTGGGCCACCCTCGGCACGCTCGGTCAGAAAATTCCGGGCCTGATCATTTTCTCGGATGCGCTCAACCATGCATCGATGATCGAAGGCATCCGTTATGGCCGCTGCGAGCGGGTGATCTGGAAGCACAACGATCTCGAAGACCTCGAAGCCAAGCTCAAGGCGGCGGATCCGAATGCGCCAAAGCTGATCGCCTTCGAATCCGTCTATTCGATGGATGGCGATATCGCGCCGATCAAGGAAATCTGCGATCTGGCCGACCGTTATGGCGCCATGACCTATCTCGACGAAGTTCATGCCGTTGGCATGTACGGACCGCGCGGCGGCGGCATCGCCGAGCGCGAAGGCCTGATGGATCGCCTGACGATCATCGAGGGAACGCTCGGCAAGGCCTTCGGCGTCATGGGCGGCTATATTACCGGCTCCACGGCGGTTTGCGACTTCATCCGCTCCTTCGCTTCCGGCTTCATCTTCACGACAGCCCTGCCGCCGTCGCTTGCCGCCGGCGCGATTGCATCGATCCAGCATCTGAAGGCAAGCCCCTTCGAGCGCGCCCGCCATCAGGACCGGGTGCGCAAGCTTCGCGGCCTTCTCGATGCGCGCGGTATTCCGCACATGGACAACCCAAGCCACATCGTGCCTGTCATGGTGGGCGATGCCGCCAAGTGCAAATGGATTTCGGATATCCTGCTCGACAATCACGGCGTCTATGTGCAGCCGATCAACTATCCGACCGTGCCGCGCAAGACCGAGCGCTTGCGCATTACGCCGACGCCGCTGCACAGCGATGCCGATATCGAGCATCTGGTCGGCGCGCTGCACCAGCTCTGGTCGCATTGTGCGCTGGCGCGGGCGGTGGCGTGAGGCCGCAGTTTAGATAAGAGAAGACCGGGCCGCGTTTACGCGGCCTTTTCTTTGGTGGCGATCAATTCGCGGGCGTGACGACGGGCCTCCTCATCCGCTGCGAAGACATCTTCAATCGTGGCGGCGGAGCGGCCGTCATGCATGCGGTCCATGACCGTTTCGACGATCTCGGCCATATCGAGAAAACCGATATTGCCCGCAACGAAAGCGTGAAAGGCGGTCTCTTCGGCGGCATTCAGGGCGGCGCCCTGTAGACCGCCGCGCTCCAGCGCGGTGCGAGCCAGACGGATCGCCGGGAAACGGGCCTCATCCGGCGCTTCGAAATCGAGCCGCGCCAGTTTTGCGAAATCTAGCCGCTCGACACTTAGATTGCCGCGTTGCGGATAAGTGAGGGCATAAGAAATAGCAGTGCGCATGTCGGGAGAGCCGAGCTGGGCGATATAGGAGCCGTCGGTGTAACCCACCATCGAATGGATGATCGACTGCGGGTGGACGATCACCTCCACCTGATCGGGCCTCAGATCGAATAGATATTTCGCCTCGATCATTTCCAGCCCCTTGTTGAACATGGAGGCGCTGCCGATGGAGACTTTCAGTCCCATCGACCAGTTGGGATGGGCGCGGGCGATATCCGCCGTGACATTGGCCATCTCCTCGCGCGACCAGGTGCGGAATGGGCCGCCGGATGCGGTCAGCACGATGCGTTCCACGGCCTGCTTATGTTCGCCCGTCAGGCATTGGAAGATTGCGCTGTGCTCGCTGTCGACCGGGATCAGCCTGCCGCCGCCCTGTTTGACCGTGCGCAGAAAAACATCGCCAGCCGAAACCAGGCATTCCTTGTTGGCGAGCGCTATGTCTGCGCCACGCCGTGCGGCTGTAAGAGTAGGTGCAAGGCCGGGGGTTCCGGCAATCGCCGCCATCACCCAGCCGGCATCCGTAGACGCGGCCTCCTCGAGGCCGGATTTGCCAGCCGCAACCGCGATGCCGGTGCCGGCAAGGGCCGATTTCAGCGCTTCGTATTTGTCGTCCTCGGCGGTAACCGCCAGCCCCGCGCCTAATTCCCGCGCCTGCTCCGCCAGAAGCGCGATATTGCCCGCGCCGGTCAAAGCCGTGATCTCGAACGCGTCGCGGCCACCCAGCTGGCGGACGACATCCAGCGTATTGGTGCCGATCGAACCGGTCGAACCCAATATTGTCAGCTTGCGTGGCATTTCACTGGCATTCGTCATTTTCAGTCCGTCGGTCGTTTCCGGTTCGCACCTCTCGGTGCACGTCGTTTTCCCGAAAACGTCATGCACTTTCGAGCAACATTCCTTAGCCTCTACCCGCGAAAACCAGCCATAACAAGGACAAAGCCGGGGCTATTGTTTTTGCGGAAGGCAAAGCCATATGCAAGAAAAACAATGAGAGGATATCGATGCGACGTTTTCTGGTTTCCAGCGGGTGGATTTTTGCGGCAAGCCTTGTGCTGGTCCTTGTCTTCATTCCTTTTGATCCGCGTCTTTCCGAAAGTGCGCAGGCGCTGCCAGGCGACGTGGTCTCCTTCAATCGCGCCATTACCGATTTCGGAACCTTCCGCTGGATGCTCTATTCTACCGGCCTTCTGGCGATATTGGCCTATGTCGCCGCACGGGTTTTAAAGGCGCAGACCTATAATGGACGGCTGAGGACGGCATGGCGGCTTCTTACCTATTTCTTCCTGACGATCGGAACGGCGAGCATTCTCGTCCATACGCTGAAATTCCTGATAGGACGGGCACGGCCGGAGCTTCTGCTGGAAATGGGCGCCTATAGCCTCACCCCATTTACGGGCGACAATCTCTATGAAAGTTTCCCCTCGGGCCATTCGACCGCCGCCGGGGCGTTTTTCGGCGCTTTCGCCATGTTGATGCCGCGCTTCCGCTGGGCGTTTCTCCTACTTGCTCTTGTCATCGGTGTTTCGCGTGTCATCGTCGGCGCACATTATCCAAGCGATGTCGCCGCCGGGCTGTTGCTCGGCATGTGGACGGCCATGGCCTTCGCCTTTATCTTTGCCCGGTCCGAAATGCTGTTCCGGTTCGATGCGCAGGGCTGGCCGCAGCCGAAGAATGTAAACGTCCCGGCGGCGGATACACGATAAGGATCTCAAGCGGGATGTAGGGGGAAGGTGATGGAAGAAGCGACAATCGCTCCGGAAAATGACGGCAGGGCCGTTCAGCACATCCGCACGTCCGTCGCCGTGGCCGGCGGTGGGCCGGCGGGCATGATGCTTGGCCTGCTGCTTGCGCGCAGCGGTATCGATGTTGTGGTCGTCGAGAAACACGGGGATTTTCTCCGCGATTTTCGCGGCGACACCATCCACCCTTCAACGCTTGAATTGATGGAGCAACTCGGTTTCATCGATGAGTTCCTGAGCCTGCCGCACACACGTGCACCAAGGCTGAATGCGGTTATCGGCGGCGAGCGTATCACGATAGCGGATTTTTCCCGCCTGCCGGTCCGCCACCGCTTCATCGCCTTTATGCCGCAATGGGATTTTCTCAATTTCATCGTCGGCAAGGCGGGACAATACGAAAATTTCCGATTGCTGATGAATGCGCCGGTGACCGGACTGATCGAGCGCGGTGGCCATATCGGCGGTCTCACGGTCAGCACGCCGGAAGGCATCATCGAGATCGAGGCCGATCTGGTGGTGGGGGCGGATGGGCGCAACTCCACCGTCCGCGAGGCGGCGGGGCTGGAAGTGCAGCGCTTCGGCATTCCGACGGAGGTGCTGTGGATGCGTCTTTCGAAACAGCCCGACGATCCGACGGAAACCATGGGGCATGCCGGCTCGCGGCAGGGTTTCGTCATGATCAACCGGGGCGATTACTGGCAATGCGGTTATGTGGTGCGAAAGGGGTTTTTCGCCGACATAAAGCTGCAGGGAATTGAAGCCTTCAGGGACAGGGTTGCGGAAATCTGCCCTTTCCCACGCGAAAGGCTCGATGAGCTCAAGAGCTGGGACGACGTGCATCTCCTCACCGTCCGTATCGACCGGCTGAAGCGCTGGTGGAAACCCGGCCTGATCTGCATCGGTGATGCGGCCCACGCCATGTCCCCCGTTGGCGGTGTCGGCATTAATCTGGCCATTCAGGATGCGGTTGCGGCGGCCAATATACTGGTGCCGGTGCTCGTCTCCGGCCGGGCCATTGCCGATGATGATCTCGCCGCGATTGAAAAGCGGCGATCCTTCCCGACCAAGGCCACGCAATTTCTGCAGCGGATGATGCGTATCGGCGGCAAAAAGGGACGGGCAGATGCGGAAAAACCGAAGGGACCGCCAGCCTTTGTGCTGGCCATCATGCGGTTTCCGCTTCTTTCCCATTTGACCGGCCGGCTGGTGGGGGTGGGTTTCCGCCGGGAAAAGATCGAGACGATGTGATGCTGCTCAGGCAGTGCCGTCGGCTTCTTTCTCATATTTCAGCCCGATAACGGCGGATCCGATCAGCCCCGGCTCGATGCGGCAGATGGCGGGTACGACCAGAGGGCGGTCGAAGCGCCTCAGAATGCGGCTCCTTACCACCTCGTCCAAAGCGGCGAGAAGCGCCTTAGAATTCGAAAGTCCGCCGCCGACCGGCACGATGGTTGCGCCGGTAACGTTGATCACCATTGCCAGAGGCGAGGCGAGAATATCGATAAGGACATCGATGGTTCTTGCGGCCTTCGGATCGCCCGCCTGCCAGGCTGCAATAATATCCTCGCTGGTCATCGCCTGCTGGTGAAGATGCGAATGCAGTTTTTCCATGCCACGTGCGCTGCCGATTGCATCGACGCAGCCGGTAAGCCCGCAACCGCATTCGAAACGCGGCAGCGAAACCGGCGGATTTCCGGCCAATGTCGCGGCCACCGGCCCATGTCCCCATTCGCCGGCGAAACCGCCGTCGCTGTTGATGAGCTTGCCGTCGATCACTAGCCCGCCGCCGACACCCGTTCCGAGGATGACGCCGAAGACCACGCGGTGACCCCGTCCGGAACCGATTTCCGATTCGGCGATCACGAAGCAATCCGCATCGTTCGATACGATGACGGGAAGGTTCAGCGCCTTTTCCAGCTCGTCCTTCAAGACCCTGCCATGGATGCTCTGAATATTGGCGACAGTGGCCTTGCCGGTGTCGGGATCGATGACGCCGGCAATCGACAGCGACACGCAGGCGGGTGTGCCGCCGCTATTGTCGATGACGGATTTCAGGCCGGCGGCGAAGTCTTCGAAACTGGTCTTGGGCGTCGGGATGCGCGGCACGGGCCGAATATCGTCGGGAGCATAGGCAATAGCGCCCTTGATGGTCGTTCCGCCTATATCGAAACAAACGATCATGATTCAGGCTCCGGAACGGGTGGCATCGTGGATTTTTTCTGCACCGATCCATGTCGAATGCATCTGAAGGTCGGGCGTCAGCATGACGAAATCCGCATCGAAGCCGGGCAGGAGCTTACCCTTGCCGGAAGCGCCGATTGCCTCGGCGGGATAGGCGGACGCCATTCTCAAGGCTTCTTCCAGCGGTGTGTCCAGCTTTTCATGCATGAAGCGGATGCAGGACAGCATATCGATATCCGCTCCCGCCAGCGTGCCGTCGGCCAGCGTCAGCCTGCCGCCGTTGCGATAGACGCGCCTGCCGTTCAGCTCGAAACCGTCATCATCCGTGCCGATGGTGGACATGGCGTCGGTGACGAGGAAAATGCGGCCAGGATTATTCTTGGCGCGAAGCGCAATGCCGATCGCTGCAGGATCGACATGGAAGCCGTCAGCGATCAGCCCGCAATCCAGCTTGCCGTTCGAAAGTGCCGCCCCCACCAGTCCCGGCTCGCGATGGCCGAGCGGGCTCATGGCGTTGAAGAGATGTGTCACCATGGATGCGCCGGCCTCGGCATAGGCCGTCGCGACGCTAAGGCCCACATCGGTATGGCCGAGGCTGACGACGATGCCGGCTTTGTGCAGCGCTGTGACCTGCGCCTCGGTTACGTTTTCCGGGGCGATGGTTGTCAGCACGAAGGGAAGCTTCTCCTTGCAACCCGTTAGAACCGCAAGATCGGCCGTTTCCATCTTTCGGATCAGCGCCGGATCATGGGTGCCCTTGCGTGCGACGGAAAGATGCGGCCCTTCGAAATGCAGGCCGAGAAAGCCCGGCACCCCTGCCTTGTGGGCGGCGATGCCTGCCTCGGCGGCTTTGGCCGTGATATCCGGCCGGTCGGTGATGAGTGTGACCATCAGCGCCGTGGTACCGAATTGCGCATGGGTCGAGCAGATGCGGGCAATGCCTTCCACAACCGGCTCGTTGTTGAACATCACGCCGCCGCCGCCATTGACCTGAAGGTCGATGAAGCCCGGCGCAATGAACAGTCCTTCCGCATCGATAATGTCGGCGTCTGCGGGCACGGACATGCGGTCGACGATGTCGGCAATTTGGCCATCGCCGGTCACGAGCGCTTTGCCATCGTGCCACGCGGCGCCATCGAAAATGCGGGCGCCGACAAATGCCTTGCTGCTGCTCATTGGGTTTCCGTCACCTTCTTCAATGCCACGGGCGCATCCGGGTTGAAGCCGCGGGCGCGCGACAATTGCTCGATGAAGCCGTAAAACGGCGCGATCAGCAACAGGGCATCGGTCAGCGGGTGATTGGTTTCCACAAAGGGCAAGGGCTTGGCCGGGCTGCCTTTTGCGGCGGTGACGAAAACACTTGCGCCCTTGCCGGCGAGACCGGCTGCGATATCCGTCACGGAGGTTTCGGCGCGGTCACGCGCGGCAAAAGCGATGACGGGAAATTTCGGTGCGACCAGCGAGACGGGGCCGTGCATGACTTCCGCCGATGAATAGGCCTCCGCGTGGAGTTCGCAGGTTTCCTTGCATTTCAGCGCGGCTTCTGCGGCAATGGCCAGCGCCGGACCGCGGCCCAGCATATAGAGCGATTCCTCGCCCTTGACCGCTTCGCCGATCTGGCTCCAGTCGAGTGCGATGGCCTTGGCGAAATTCTGCGGCAAGGCGCTGACGGCTTTGGCGAGCAGGCTGTCTTCCGTCCATTCGGCAAGGATTGCGAGGCCAGCAACGATGGAGTTGACGAAAGATTTGGTTGCGGCCACCGCCTTTTCAGGGCCCGCCTGGATATTGATGGCGTGATTGGCCGCCTCACCGAGCGGCGAGGGCAGGGTATTGACAAGCGAGAAGGTGAGCGCGCCGCCCTTGCGGGCGCTTTCCGCCAGAGCGACGATGTCAGGGCTTTTGCCGGATTGCGAGACGGCGAAGGCCGCCGCCCGGTCCAGCCGCAGTTTCGTCTGGTAGATCGAGGCGAGCGAGGGGCCGAGCGAAGCGACCGGAAGCCCGGTCTGCAATTCGATCGCATATTTCAGAAAATGCGCAGCGTGGTCGGAGGAGCCGCGTGCAATGGTGACGATAACGGCCGGGTCACGGGCCTTCAGGTGAGCGCCAGCTTCGCGGAAGTCGGCATTGGCATTGTCCAGCAGGCGGGCGACTGCATCGGGAATCTCATCGATTTCCTGGCGCATCAGGGTTGTCATCGTTTCATGTCCTTGATCAAGAGATTTGTCACTCGGGCCCCATCGTCAGTTCGGCGACGAGGTCATAGGCGTCGCTGCGGTACAGCGCGCGGGATATTTCCATGAGGCGCCCGCTTTCCAGATAGGCCATTCGCTGAACGGAAAGCGCTGCCGAGCCCGGCGGAACCCCGAGTAGCAATGTTTCCTCATCGGTGAGGTTACGGGCGGAGATGCGCTGAATGGCGCGCACCGGGCGAATGCCGTTTTTCTCAAGCTCCAGATAAAGCGAGTTTTCCACCAGTTGCGGGTCAGGCAGGATATCGCCCGGCAGGCTGGTGACTTCGAGTGCGATTGGCTGGTCATTGGCAAGACGCAGACGCGTGAGCCGCGCCACCATGGCGGATTGGGAAAGGCCGAGCGCCATCATCTCGTCGCCGGTCGGGTGGAACAGGCCTCTGTCCAGCCAGCGGGTGCTTGCCGTCATTCCGCGTCGGCGCATGTCCTCCGTAAACGAGGTGAGTTTGGTCAGGGGCTGCTGCATGCGGGTGATGGGCTTGACGACGAAAGTACCCGAACCGTGCCGGCGAACGAGAAGGCCGTCGCGGACGAGATCGTCCACCGCCTTGCGCACCGTGACGCGGCTGACGCAGGCGCTTTCGGCGATATCCCGCTCCGGCGGCAAGGCGTCGCCGTGCTTCAGGCGGCCGCCATTGATGGCGTCTTCAATCGTCTGGCGCAGTTTCAGGTAAAGCGGGCCGCCGCCTGATTGCAGGTCGTTCAGATTAAGCGCTGCCCCGTTCATCCATAACCTCTGTCACGATCCATGTGGTCGGCTATATGGCCGGCTCTGGCTATATCATATGCCACGCAATCGGCAATACCAAAATAGAACCATTGCTAGATTTGTACGATTAATCGGTGGTTTTTTCGATATTTTGCCGAATAATAAGGCTGATTGCTTGATATTTTCGCATTAACCAAAAAAATTTTCTCGATAACGGAATTGCTCTGGACGATTGGCATTTTTTTGGTATTGTTTTTTACGTCGGTGGTCGGCGGCGATCCGTTTCGCATCCGTCGCGCCGGAAAAATCGATTTTCGACTCGCGGCAGCGTTTGCGAAATCGAATTTAGCTTGACCGTTGTGAAAATTAATTTCATCGTGGCAGGAAATTGTCGCAGATAACAGGATGACCAGCACAGAAATGGTCGCTTCTGCGAAAATGAATTACGAATGAACAGGGAACAAAGTTCATGAAGGTGGGAATTATCGGACTCGGATTCCGTCTCGGTTATCTGGGCTACGTTTTTCATGAGATCGACAAGGATTTCGAGATCGTCGGTTATGTCGATCCCGCGCCGGCGGGCCTGCCGGGCCTGCAGGAAAAGGGCATTTCGGCCGGCAAGGCTTACGATAGTCCCGAGGCGCTGATCGCAAACGAGAAATTCGATCTCCTGATGATCGGCTCGCCGAACCACATGCATCTGAACCATATCAGGATCGGTCTTGAGGCCGGCTGCACCATCTTCTCCGAAAAACCCATCGTCGTCAGCATCGAGGAAAGTCTCGAACTCGCCCGGTTGCTCAACAAGCACGGCCATGAGCGGCTGCTGGTCGGCCTTGTCCTGCGATATTCTCCGCTTTACCGCGATCTGCGCGCCGCGCAGGCCGAAGGCAAGCTGGGCGATGTCGTTTCCATCGAAGCTTCCGAACATATTCCGCCCTATCATGGTGCGTTCTTCATGCGTGACTGGAGGCGTTACGAGAATTATTCCGGCTCCTTCATGCTGGAAAAATGCTGCCACGATCTCGATCTCTATAACGGCGTGGTCGGCGCGCGGCCGCGTTTCGTCTCGAGCTTCGGTGGCCGCAAGAGCTTCACGCCGGCCAATGCGCCCCAGAATGACGGCATCAACGACATGGAAGTCTACCATCGCAAGCCGAGCGGCTGGATGGGAGCCGACAAGGTGTTCGACAGCGATGGCGATATCATTGATTACCAGACCGCGATCGTCGAATATGAAAATGGCGCATCGTTGGCATTCCACACCAATCTCAACGTTCCCGACGATTTCCGCCGCTTCTGCGTGATCGGCGCCAAGGGCATGGCTGAAGGTGATTTCGTGCGCGGTTTCCTCAACGTGCACAATGCCCGGACCAATGAAAAGACCGTGGCCAAGACCTATTCGGCGGCGACCGCGCTCTCGCAGCATTACGGTGCCGACGAGCAGATGGCCGAGGATGTGATCGCCCATATCGTCAAGGGTGCGGCCCTTCCGGTTTCCGCGCTCGATGCGATCGAGGCCGGTATTCTGGCGCTTGCCATGGATGAAGCGCGCCATGGCCGCAAGGTGGTCGATCTCAAACCGGTGTGGGAGGAGTACGATCTTGCGCTGCATGGTCAGCCGAAATCCTCCGCCGTGAAATCGGCTTGAGGAGGGCTGCGTAATGGATGCTAAACGCAGCGCAGTCATCTTCGCCTGGTTTCTTCTTCTGCCGGCGCTTTTCTACATCACACTGATCGTCGCCTATCCGCTCGTCGACACATTCATCCTGTCTTTCACCGATGCGTCGCTTAAAAAGGTGACGAATTGGGTCGGTTTCATCAATTACGAGAAAATCTTCAACGCGACTTTTGCCGATGTCATCACGCGGACCTTTGTCTGGACGTTCTTTTCCGTCTCGATAAAGATGATCATCGGCACCTTCGGTGCAGTGTTGTTGAACTCCGCCGTTCCCGGCCGGGCTCTGTTTCGCATCCTGACGATGCCGCCTTGGATCGTGCCGATGGCTATCGGCATTTTCATGTGGGGCTGGATGTATAACGGCCAGTTCGGCATGATTTCCGGGGTGCTGCAGAATCTCGGCCTAGTGGACGGCCCGATTGCTTTTCTTGCCTATGGCAGAACCGCCTTCTGGGCGACGATCGTCACCGATGTGTGGATCGGCGTGCCGATGGTGACGCTTTATCTTTTGGCCGCAATCCAGTCCATTCCGCAGGATCTCTACGAGGCAGCGTGGACGGACGGTGCCAGCCGCTCCTATCGCTTCCGTCGTATCACGCTGCCGCTGATGCTGCCGGCCATGATCACCATGTCGGTCCTATCACTGATTTCGACGTTCAATTCCTTCGATATTATCTGGATCCTCACGCGTGGTGGTCCGAACGGCGAAACCACAACGATGATCATCGACACCTACAAGACGGCGATAGGCGCTTATAAATATGGTGAAGGTGCAGCGCGCGCGGTGCTCATCTGTATCTTCCTGTCGATCTTCACCTTCTTCTATTTCCGCATCACCCGCCGTTTCTCGCAGGAGGCCACGCGATGACCGACAGACATGCGAGGATCAACCGCTACACCTGGTATGAAATGGTCGGAATCTATTGCGGTATCGCCGTGTTTCTGGCCTTCGTGCTTGCACCCTTCGTCGAAGGTTTTCTGGTATCGCTGAAGCCGCTCAGCCTGCTGTTTTCTTCACCCTACAAGTTCTGGCCGGAGAACGGTTCCTTCGAGGCCTACCGAACGATGTGGGTGAGCGTGCCGGGTTTTGCGCTTTATATTTTCAATTCGTTCTTCATCGCCGGTTCGATCACCCTGATCGTGCTTGTGCTCGTCATCCCCGCCGCCTATGCCTTCGCGCGTTTCGAGTTCAGGGGTGCCGGCCTGTTGCTCGGAATATTCCTGGCGGTGAAGATGTTCTCCGGCGCGGTTCTGCTCATCCCGCTGTTTCGGTTGATGCGGTCCATCGGGGTGCTGAACACCTATTTCGCGATGATCATTCCCGGTGTCGCTTTCATCATCCCTACCGGCATCCTGCTTCTCGTGACATATATGCGCCGTATCCCGCGGGAGCTGGAGGAAGCGGCCTATGTGGATGGGGCGAGCAGGCTCTATACGCTTCGCAGGGTGGTCTTGCCGATCGCAACGCCGGGCATTGCCGTTGTCGCGATTTCCTCCTTCATCGAAGCCTATGCTCAGCAATTCATCTACGCGCTGACCTTCAACTCGAAGACAGAATACATGCCGCTGCCGGTCGGGCTGTTTGCCTATTTCGGCCGGCAGGAAGTCGTCTGGAACGAGCTGATGGCGGCGAGCTTCGTGGGCATCGCACCGGCGATGATCGCGATCTTCCTGATGCAACGATATCTCGTTGGCGGGCTGACCGCCGGCGCGGTGAAATAAGCAATAACCGGAACGACCACCAAAACGGGAGACTACAATGGCACTGAAACATTACGGATTGGCGCTCTGCGCTTTCGCATTTGCCGGTTCCACCGCCCTTGGCACGGTGGCGGCGCATGCCGCCGACGAGGAGATCAGCTGGATCTATTGCGGCGACAAGATGGATCCCATCCATGAAAAATACATCAAGGAATGGGAAGGCAAGAATGCCGGCTTCAAGGTCGTGCCTGAGGTCGTCGGCTGGGAGCAGTGCCAGGACAAGGCCACGACGCTCGCCGCTGCCGGCACGCCGGTCGCCATGGCCTATGTCGGTTCGCGCACGCTGAAGCAGTTCGCGCAGAACGATCTCATCGTTCCGGTGCCGATGACCGAAGACGAAAAGAAGAGCTATTACCCCAACATCGTCGACACGGTCACCTTCGAGGACACGCAGTGGGGCGTGCCGGTCGCTTTCTCCACCAAGGCGCTTTACTGGAACAAGGACCTGTTCAAGCAGGCGGGTCTCGATCCGGAAGTGCCGCCGAAGACCTGGGCAGAAGAGATCGCGTTTGCCAAGCAGATCAAGGAAAAGACAGGCATCGCCGGTTACGGCCTGCCCGCCAAGACCTTCGACAATACCATGCACCAGTTCATGCATTGGGTTTACACCAATAATGGCAAGGTAATTGACGGCGACAAGATCACCGTCGACAGCCCGCAGGTTGTTGCAGCGCTGAAGGCCTACAAGGACATCACGCCCTATTCCGTCGAAGGCCCGACGGCCTATGAGCAGAACGAAATCCGCGCCATCTTCCTCGATGGCAAGGTCGGCATGATCCAGGCCGGTTCGGGCGCCGCCACGCGCCTGCAGGAAACCAAGATCAACTGGGGCATCGCCACGCTGCCGCTCGGCCCGGAAGCAAAGGGTCCCGGCACGCTGCTCATCACCGACAGCCTTGCGATCTTCAAGGGAACCGGCGTGGAAGAAAAGGCGACCGAATTCGCCAAATTCATCACCTCTCCCGGTCCGCAGGGCGAATACGAACTGCAGGGCGGCGCGGGCCTCACCCCGCTGCGTCCGTCGCCGAAGGTCGATGAATTCATCGCCAAGGATCCCTTCTGGAAGCCGCTGATCGACGGTATCGCCTATGGCGGTCCCGAGCCGCTCTTCACGGACTACAAGGGCTTCCAGGACACGATGATCGAAATGGTGCAGTCTGTCGTTACCGGCAAGGCAAGCCCGGAAGATGCCGCGAAGAAAGCGGCTTCGGCTCTCGAGCAGTATAAATAATCTTTCATGAGCACGGATGCGGGCGCTGGCCGTCCGCATCCGGCAAGTTTCGCCGTGGGAATGCCTTGCGTCTTCCGGGATGCTCTTTCCCCTGTTTTCAACGGTTCCGATCCGGTGTGGCTTTGCCCCTGTTTCGGAACATCTCTGAACGTGGCCAGATGTCGGCCGCTGACGGGAGAGGCAAGTCTTGGGTCAGCTTTATCTCAACAACGTCCGCAAGAACTATGGACATTTCGAAGTCATCAAGGGCGTTCAGCTCGACATCAGGGATGGCGAGTTCGTCGTTTTTGTCGGTCCCTCGGGATGCGGCAAATCCACATTGCTGCGCATGATCGCCGGCCTTGAGGATATTTCCGCTGGCGACGTCGTCATTAACGGCGTGAAGGTCAATGACTTGCCGCCGGTCAAACGCGGCATCGCCATGGTTTTCCAGTCCTATGCGCTCTATCCGCACATGACGGTTTTTGAAAACATCGCTTTTCCGCTGCGCGTCGAGAAGATGGAGGAGGACAAGATCAAGCAGAAGGTCGAGGGCGTCGCCAAGATTCTCCAGCTCGATCAGCGTCTGCAGCAGCGCCCCGGAATGTTGTCCGGCGGTCAGCGCCAGCGCGTGGCGATCGGCCGCGCCATCGTTCGCGAACCGAAGATATTCCTGTTCGACGAGCCGCTTTCCAACCTCGATGCAGCACTTCGCGCCGATATGCGCATCGAACTCACCAATCTTCACCGGACGCTGAAGGCGACGATGATCTATGTCACCCACGATCAGGTGGAAGCCATGACCATGGCCGACCGTATCGTGGTGCTGAATGCCGGCGAAATTGCCCAGGTCGGTGCGCCGCTCGAGCTTTATCACAAGCCGGCTAACCTCTTCGTGGCAGGTTTCATCGGCAACCCGAAAATGAATTTCCTGAAGGTCACGTGCAAATCCGTCAGCGCCGAGGGTGTGACGGTGGAATATGAGGGACAGACGATCACCGTGCCGGTGGAGCCCCGCGCCGGTCTTGAGGGCACGCAGCTGACGCTCGGCATCCGCCCGGAACATACCGGCCTCGAAACGGCCGACCTCAATGTCACGGTCGCGCCCAGCGTGATCGAGCGGCTCGGGGTCAATACCATCGCCTATGGCGTCGCCCCGACGGGCGAGAATTATTGCGCGCTGCTTTCCGGCTCCGCACCTGTGGTTGTGGATGAGCCCATCGTCACCGGTATCAAGGCGTCGGATTGCCATCTGTTTGACGAAAGCGGCATTGCGCTGGAGCGGCGCGTCGATCTTTCAGTCCTCAAGCTGATCCAATAAGGCGCAGGAGCCGGGCCATGTTATCTGTTTCCCAATGCCCGGCTGTTCTTGACGCGATCCGTCCCCGGCAGCATTTTTCCGCCCCTTCCAGACGAAAAAACAACGCCGGGCTTTCGGCCCGGCGTGCGAAGTTTTTTCAGATGTCCGCCGGATCACGGCATGGGGTTGGGCATGTAGCCGGTGAAACCGCTGATTTTCCAGCGTCCCTGATGCAGCCGGCAATAATAGAGTGTCTGCCATTTCATGACGTCGAAGCTGCCATCGGCCTTGCGAAGCCCACCGTCGAACTTCTTGCGCACCAGCGCGGTCTCACCTTCCACTTCGATTTCTTCCAGCGTGGTGGTCGCAAAGATCGCATCGCGCGGGTTATCTGCGAATTTCTGGGTTTGAAAATCCTGCGCCTGCCGCAGCCACTCGTCGCGATAGGCGCTGAGCGAAGGGAACGACAGGCGCCAATTGTCCGGGTTCGCATCCCGGTTGGCGTTGATGCCGAGAAAGCCGTCTTCGACGAAATCGTCCGCGACCTTCGACCAGTCGGCGGCAAGAAAAGCGTCGATGTCCCGCGTTACCAGCATCTCCCAGATGGAATGGCGGGCGATGTCTGTTTCGGGAAAGGGGTTTTTGAAGGGATCACGCATGGGTTCGGTCCATTTTTGAAATTATTTTCAAGATTTGGAGATTTCTCTGGTGTTGATTGTTGGCATATGCTCATCTCTCAATCAACAGAGAAAATAATTTTCAGATCAAAGGTGCGCGCGGTGTCGTCAGCAAGACGAAACATCCTCGATTCATGGATCTATGCGGTTGACGGGCGCGCTTTCTTAGGGTGCATCGGAAACGGGGCCAAGCCTTAAGTTTTGGCGGAACGGAGACCGGTGAACATGGATATTTTCGCAAGAATACAGGAAGACAGGGGGCAATTCTCGCAGTCGGAGCGGCGGATTGCCGATATTCTGGTTTCGGACTTCGAATTCGCCGTCAATGCCTCGATCATCGAGCTGGCGGCCCGCGCCGAAGTGTCGCCGCCGACCGTGACGCGGTTCTGCCGTCGGCTGGGGTGCCAGAGCTTTTCGGATTTCAAGGTCAGCCTCGCCAAGACGGCCTATGTGGGTATTCGATACCTCACCTCCGAACCCTCCAGCACCGGTCCCTCGGATGTGGCGGAAGAGGTGCTCGCCAAGGCGCAGGAAGCGCTTTTCCTGTTGCACAGGACGCTCGATCCCGCCCTTGCCGATGAAGCGGCGATCAGGATCGCCAATAGCGGCATGATCTATGCCTTCGGTGCAGGCGGCAACTCCTCGATGATCGCTTCGGAAATTCAGAATCGGCTGTTCCGCTTGGGCCTGCGCGTTTCGACCAGTGCCGATCACAGTATGCAGCTGATGATGACGGCTGCGGCGCGCAAAGAAGACGTCATCATCGGTTCGTCCTTTTCCGGCCGCAACATGGAATTGGTGAAATGTTTCAGGCTGGCGCGGGAAATGGGGGTCACCACCATTGCGCTCACCCAGAGCGACACGCCTGTTGCCGCGGCCGCCGACATGGTGGTGGCGGTCAATGTGCCCGAGGGAAACAATATCTTCCGCCCCACCTCATCGCGCTACGCCTATCTGGCCGCCGTCGATGTTCTGGCGACGCTTGCTGCCTATCATCAACGGCAACGATCGATGGTGACGTTGCGTCATATCAAGCAGCAGCTCGTGGAACATCGTGACCCGGATGACAAACAATTGCTCGGTGACTGAGGCGGGCTGACGAAAAACACAGGCTGCTTTGCCTGGGACCCGCTTTGTGGCGGGTCGGAAAGCTTCAAGGGAGTTGTAGGAGATGAAGGACAGGAAAGACCAGCTCGCCGTCGTTACCGGCGCGGCAGGTGATATTGGCCGGGCAATTGCCACGGCGCTCGCTGAAGGCCATGCAAAGATCGTGTTGGTCGATATCGATCCCGACGCCCTTTCGAGCGCGCTATCCCTGCTTTCCAGTCCCCGCTTCGTTGCGAAAACCTGCGATGTCACCGATCCGCAGGACCTTGCGAGGCTGGCCGCCGAGGTTGCGGAGCTGGGCGATGTTGTAACCCTCGTCAACAATGCGGGTGCGGCAAGAGCGGTCAGCCTGCACGACACGACCGCCGATATATGGCGCAGGGACAATGCCCTCAATCTAGAAGCGCCGTTTCTCTGCTTCAGGGCTTTCGAAGAGGCGTTGAAGCGGACCCAGGGGTCGGTGGTCAATATCACGTCCGTCAACGGCATGGCGGTCTTCGGCCACCCGGCCTATAGCGCCGCAAAGGCCGGGCTGATCCATCTGACCAAGCTGATCGCCGTGGAATACGGCAAATTCGGCATCCGTTCCAACGCCGTTGCGCCGGGCACCGTGCGCACCCAGGCATGGGAGGCGCGCGCCGTCGCCAATCCTCAGGTCTTCGAAGAGGCGAAGCATTGGTATCCGCTGCAACGCATCGTGAGGCCCGAAGATGTTGCCAACGCCGTCGCCTTTCTGGCCGGCCCACAGGCGGAGGCGATCAGCGGCGTGTGCCTGCCGGTCGATTGCGGACTGACGGCGGGGCAGGCGCCGCTGGCCCGGACCTTCTCGCAATCCGAACATTACTGACCGAAGCCCTCCTGAGGGCCCAATGCGCAATAAAGGGGAGCATCATGGCGCTCGCACATTATCGTCTCGAAAATTCCTGGCATCCGCTCAAAGATTCCGCCTCGGGCGGTTTTACCTTTACCCTGGTCAATCTTTCCCGCGAGCCGCTGAAGGATTTTCGCATCGTCTACACGTCTTTGACGCGGACGGTAGACAAGCCCGCTTGCGACAATGCTATTTATCTGCGCCGCAACGCCAATTTCCATGAGTTTGCACCGCCGCCGGGCTTCGTGCTCGAGCCGGGGAAATCCTGGCGCTTCACCGTCGATGGCCTGCTACGACCGGCCCGGCATCGCACGGATGGCGCGAAATCCGCCTATGTCAGCCTTGCCGACGGAACGCATCGCGCCGTCGATGTCGGTGACCTGATGCTGGATGGGCGTCACAGCGAGCCGGCGCCGGTGCTACTTCCGGAAGGCAAGCTCGATCTGCCCTTTTCCATCCAGCCCTGGCCCGCTGAAATCGACGCCGAACCGGGCGAGGGTTTTCCCGTCGCGCTCTTCCCGGCGGAAGATGCGGGTGCAGAAGAAGTGCTTGCGGTGGAAACCGTGCTTTCGCTGTTCCGCCGGCTCTTTGCCGTCGGGCACGTGCCCTTCAGCCTTGCGCCGGTTCATGAGGGAAAACCGCTTCGTTTCAAGCGGCATAGCGGGCTGGAAGCGGAAGGTTATCGCCTCACTTTTTCAAAAGAAGCGGTGGTCGTGGAATATTCGGCCGCTGCCGGTCTGCAATATGGCCTGACGGTTCTGGCGCAACTGCTGCATGGCGCGCGCATCGATCCCCAATTCCGCTTCCCTGCCTCCGGCATCATCAGCGATGCGCCCCGTTATAGCTGGCGCGGCTGCCATCTCGATGTCTCCCGGCAATTCTATCCGACAGGCGATGTCCTGAGGCTTATCGATATTCTCGCATGGCTGCGCATGAACCGCTTCCATTGGCACCTGACGGATGACGAGGCATGGCGGCTCGAAATCAAGGCCTATCCGCTGCTGACCACCGTTGGCGCCACGCGCGGCCCGGATGCGCCGCTTCTGCCGCAGCTCGGTAACGGGGCTGAGCCGGTGTCGGGCTATTACACACAGGATGAGGTGCGCATGGTCGTCGCGCATGCGGCGGCATTGAACGTCGAAATCGTGCCGGAAGTCGATATTCCCGGCCACAGCACGGCGGCTCTCGTGGCCTATCCGGAGCTGACGGACGGACAGGAGGCGCCGGACAACTACCGCTCTGTGCAGGGATATCCCAATAACGCGCTCAACCCGGCCATCGAGCCGACCTATGAATTCCTCGGCAAGATATTCGATGAGATGGTGGAGCTGTTCCCGTCACGGCTGATCCATATCGGTGGCGATGAGGTTGCGGATGGGTCGTGGCTGGCGTCGCCGCTTGCCAAGGCGCTGATGGAAAAGGAGGGGCTCGATGGCACCTTCGGCATCCAGTCCTATTTCATGAAGCGCATTCAGGGGATGCTGCATGAGCGCGGTCGCCAGCTTGCCGGCTGGGACGAGGTTTCCCACGGCGGCGGCGTCGATCCCGCCGGAACGTTGCTGATGGCGTGGCAGAAGCCGGAAGTCGGGCTTGAGCTTGCAAAGCAGGGATACGACGTGGTGATGACGCCGGGTCAGGCCTATTATCTCGACATGGTGCAGGATGAAGCCTGGCAGGAGCCTGGCGCAAGTTGGGCCGGCACGGTTCCGCCGTCGCATACTTATGCCTATGAGGCTGTCGGCGAATTTCCCGAGGAGTTGAAGGAGCGGATGAAGGGCGTTCAGGCCTGCATCTGGTCCGAACATTTCCTCAATCGCGCCTATTTCAACCATCTGGTTTTCCCCCGTCTGCCGGCGATTGCCGAGGCGGCGTGGACGCCAAAGGCGCAAAAGGACTGGCTGCGTTTTGCGGCCATCGTCCCCTTGAGCCCGGTTTATTGAGGGGAAACCGACATGCGTATTGCCGTGGGTGGAATTCATACCGAATGCAGCACCTATTCACCGGTGCTGATGGGCGAGCAGGATTTTCGTGTCTTTCGCGGCGCGGAACTGCTGGAGGCCGAGTATTTCAATTTCCTCGGTGAAGGCGGGGCGGACGTATTGCCGCTTCTGCATGGGCGGGCGGTGCCGGGCGGACCGGTTTCGCGCGTGACCTATGAGGCGTTCAAGGCGGAGTTTCTCGAACGCCTTAAGGCCTGCCTGCCGCTGGACGGCCTTTATCTCGCCATGCACGGCGCGATGAATGTCGAAGGCATGGACGATGCGGAAGGTGACTGGATTTCCAGCGCCCGCGCCGTCGTCGGGCCGGATGTCGTGGTCTCTGCGAGCTATGATCTGCATGGCAATGTCAGCCAGACGATCATCGATCAGCTCGACATATTTGCCGGCTACCGAACTGCGCCGCATATCGATGTGTGCGAGACGATGGTGCGGGCGTGGACGATGCTGCTGAAGGCCCTGAAGACGGGCGAAAAGCCCGGCGTCGCCTGGGCGAAAATTCCGGTTCTGCTGCCGGGGGAGAAGACCTCCACGGAAGACGAACCTGCCAAAAGCCTTTATGCCGTTCTGCCGGATCACGATGTGCGGCCCGGCATTTGGGATGCGAATTTCATGATCGGCTACGTCTGGGCGGACGAACCCCGGGCGACGGCCTGCGCCGTGGTGACGGGAACGGACAAAGCAGCCGCACAGGCGGTCGCGACCGAGATCGCGCAATCCTACTGGAATGCCCGGCAGGATTTTCGTTTCGGCCCCGTGACAGAGCCGCTCGAGGCCATTCTGGATATCGCCGAAAACACGGCAACGCGGCCGATCATCTTGGCCGACTCCGGCGATAACCCGACCGGCGGCGGGGTTGGCGATCGCGCCGATGTTCTGGCTGCGCTGATTGCGCGCAACTGGCAGGGCGCGTTGCTGGGCGGCATCACCGACAGGCCGGCGGTCGAAGCCTGTTTTGCGGCGGGCGAAGGTGCCACGCTTTCCCTGAAGATCGGCGGCAGTCTCGATCCGCAGAGCCCGTCCGTGACCGTCGAGGCCCGTGTTGTGAAACTGGACGATCCCGGTGCTGTGAAACTGGACGATCCCGGTGCTGCTGACCAGCGGCAGGCGGTGGTCGCCATCGGCGGCATCACGGTCATTCTGGCGGCGCGGCGTAGGCCTTATCACATGATTTCCGATTTCACCCGTCTCGGCTTTAATCCAAAGGAGGTGCGGCTGCTGGTCGTCAAGTCCGGTTATCTTTCACCGGAGCTTGCGCCTATCGCCAATCCCAACCTCATGGCGCTGACGGAAGGGGTCATCAATCAGGATATCGAAAACCTTCCCAATCGCCGCCGGGACGGCGATTTTTACCCATGGAAGTCGCATTTCGACTATACCCCTCAGCCCATCCTTTCGGCCCGCTGGCGATGACAGCGGTTCGGTAGGTTTTACCCAGCGATCCGGCAATGCCGGATCATCTCAGGCGAATATCCATGCCGTCGGCTCTTTCCATCGTCATCAACAATCCGTCGATCCGCATCGGGGCGCTCGCCATCCTGTTCTTCGGGTTTTCGAATGCGGCGACCGCCCCCTATCAGGCGGTTATCGGCATTCGCGAAATCGGGCTGAGCAACAGCGTCTATTCGCTGCTGATGCTGTTTGCCGCCGTCATCAATGTCAGCGCCAGCGTGTTGATGGGCATCGTCGCAGACAGGCTGGGTGAATATCGCAAGCCAATGCTCTATATCGCGCTCTTCGGCGTCAGCGGTTATCTGCTGGTCTATCTGGCCGGCAACGCTACCGCCTTCGTCGCCGCGAAGCTGGTGCTTCTGCCGATTTTCGGAGCGATGAATTCGTTGATCTTCGCCCATGTGCGCGCCGATGCACGCAACCTTTCGACGGGTGAGATGATCGCAGTGAATTCGATCATGCGGGCAACCATCTCGCTTTCCTGGGTGCTGGTGCCGGGCATTGTCGGTGTTTTTCTGGTGAATTCCGGCAATATGCTGATGGCTTTCCTGTTTTCGGGCATCTGCGCGCTTGTCTGCTTTCTGCTTGTCGCCTTCTGCCTGCCGCGGGCCGCCACGCCGGCATCGGCAAATACCGAAGCGCGGTTCGGCCTGCGCGCCTCGCTTGCGGAAATCGGATCGCGGCGGGTGCTGCTCCGGATCATCGCGATTGCGCTCATCTGCTCGATGCTGCATCTCAACGATTCCGTGCGCTCGCTCATCATAACCGGACAGGCCAAGGGCACGGTGGCGGATATCGGCATTGTTGCGGGTATCGTCGCTGCGCTGGAAATCGTCTTCATTCTCCTGTGGGGCTGGATCGAGAAGAAGGTTCCGCAGACGCTGACACTTGCGGCGGGAGCGGGGCTTTACGCCATCTATCTCATTCTGCAGGGACTTGCTTCAGCGCCGTGGCATATCTACGCCCAAACGGTCATCAGTGCACTGGGTGCCGCCGCGATCATCAGCATTCCAATTACCTATCTGCAGGAACTGATCGCGGACCGGCCGGGACTCGGAAGCTCGCTGATCGCCGTCAATATCTTCCTCGGCGCTGGTCTGGGCGCGTTGATTTTTGCCGTTGGAACCCTGGTCTCCAGCTATTCGGGAACCTCCATATTGGGGGCGATCGTAGGGCTCGGCGGCGTTTATATGCTTTACGCGCTTGATGGAAAGGGCCGCCGCAGGTAACGGCCACTCAAATGAAAGAGGTTACGATGATTCTCGAAATTTGCGTGGACGATGTCGCCGGTCTGGAAGCGGCGGTCAGCGGCGGGGCTGATCGGATCGAGCTCTGTGCGGCGCTTTCGGGCGGCGGTGTGACGCCATCGGCGGGTTTCATGCAGCGCGCGGCGTTCTGCGGGTTGCCGGTGAGCGTCATGATCAGACCGCGCGCCGGTGATTTCGTGTTCACGCGCGACGAAGCGGATGTGATGAAACGCGATATAGACGCGGCACGTGCCGCCGGCCTTTCCGGCGTGGTGCTCGGCGCATCGCGTGGCGATGGTTCGCTCGACATTGTCCTGCTCGAGGAGTTGCGCCGTCACGCGGAGGGGCTGGATGTGACGCTGCACCGGGCCTTTGATGTCGTGCCTGATATGGACGAGGCCTTGGAAGCTGCCATCGCAGTGGGATTCCCAAGAATTCTCACCTCAGGCGGCGCGCGTTCGGCGCTTGAAGGGATCGAGGCTTTGGCCCACCTGTCCGAGATGGCGGCAGGCCGGATCGTCATCATGCCCGGTGCCGGCGTGCGTCCGCAGAGCGTTCAGACCTTGCTGAATCGCTTTCCGATCACGGAAATCCACGCCTCCTGTTCCGCCGTTCCATCCTATGATCCGGAAAGCAGGGTGGCGAAGCTCGGTTTCACCGGCGCAGGGCGCAAGGTTACCGATGAGGCGGCGGTTCGCGAGTTGAAGACGATCCTCACCGCTCATCGTAAAGACGGCGCAGCGCTCTAGCCGTTCCGGCCGCGCCATCGAGATCGAGCGTGATCGTGCCGGGCACCGGCAGGGACAATGCCGCCTTGATGGCATCGGCCATCGCTTGCGCCGAAATATCCTTCTCCTCCAGCACATGCGCCAGCCCCAGCCGCGCCAGCCGTTCGGCGCGGGCGCTCTGTTCGGTTTCGCCCCCGGCTGCGAAGGGGATCAGAAGCGAGCGGCATTTGGCCTGAAGAATATCGCAGACGGTGTTGTAACCGGCCTGTGAAATCGAAAGCCGTGCGCCGGCGAGCAAACTTGCGAAATCCTTGCGGAAACGGAAGACGGACACATTGCCCGCCGCCCGCGCCGAGATCGCATCGAAATCCGCCTGCGGCATGTTTGGACCGGTCACGAGGCACCAGCTCTTGATGCCATCCAGTAGGGGGGCAGCCTCGAGAGCAGCCCGTATGAGTGCGGCCCCAACGGCACCACCGCCTGCGGAAACCACGATATCAAATTTTTCCGCTGGTTCCGCCGGCGGAAGAGGGGCGACGAGGCCGGTATAGACGATGCGCTGGCTGATTTCGCCTGCGAGGGGAAACGTGTCTTCCAGCCGGGCGAAATCCGGATCGCCATGGACGAGCACCGCATCGAAATGTTTCTTCACCAGTGACACGGTCTCTTCGTCCCGGCCCGGTTTGGTCTTTTCCTGCAAGATGTCGCGCAGTGACGCCGTGACGAGCGGGCGCGGTTCGCTGTCTTCTATCTCATCGAGAAGCGGCAACAATTCGAAACGCACCTGCCTGCGACCGAAGGGGAAGGCCTCGATGATAACGATATCGGGTTTGGCGCCGTGATAGGCCCCGATCAGCATGTCGGTTCTCAGCCTCTTGAAGTCGTCGTCCACCGGTTTGCCGGAACTGTCGACCAGGCCGGCAAAACTGCCGTCGCTGACGGCGATGGGCGGCAATTCGACATGGCGGATGCCCTCGCCCGGAAAGCCCGGAACCGGCGTGCCGCCCGTGACCAGCACGACATCGAAACCGTTCGCCTGAAGGGCGTTGGCAATGCGGCTGGCGCGGGCGATATGGCCGATGCCAAGAAGGTGCTGGACGTAGAAGAAGACGCAGGGGCGTTTTTCCGTATCGGTCATAACGTTTTTTCCCACTCGGTCTCGAACAGGGCCTTCAACTCGACAATGCTGGTGCGATGGTCGAAGGCGGTGCGCACACGGTTTTCGGCGGCGCTGCCAAGACGCTGGCGCAATTGCGGATCGGTGATGGCCGTGCGCAGGGCCTCTGCGAAGGTGGCCGGATTTTCCGGTTCCGTCAGCAGGCCGTTTTCACCACTGACGAAGAACTCCGGAATGCCGGAAATATTGGTGGAGATGCAGGTCAGCGCCTGGCTCGCGGCCTCGACCAGCACATTTGGCAGGCCGTCGCGGTCGCCATCGCTGGTGATGCGGCAGGCAAGGGCGAAGAGGTCCGCTTCCCGGTAGTTCTCCAGCACCTGCTTCTGGTCCATGGCACCAGTCCAGACGATCCTGTCGGCAACGCCGAGTTCGTCTGCAAGTTTCTTCAGGGAGGCCAGTTCATCGCCGCCGCCGATATGGGTGAAGCGCCAGTGGATATCCTGCGGCAGCGAGGCGAGCGCACGCAGGAGAATATCGATGCCCTTTTTCTTGACCGCCCGGCCGACGCTCAAAATCCTCACCGGATCATCGGCATCTGAACCGTCTCTTGCCGGTCGTGGCGTTTCGAAATGCGGGAAACGGGTGAGATCTAGGCCGTGATAGCTCAGATGCACATTCTGCCTTGACCCGGAAAGGGTCTGCAGATGCTGGAAGCCGCCGGCAGTGCAGGTCACGGCCCAGCGGGCGCTTTGCAGCTTGGCGGCAAGGTCGCGGTCGCTGGAGGTCCAGATGTCCTTGGCGTGGGCCGAAATCGTCCACGGCGTGCCGGTAATGAGGTGGGTATAGGCGGCGACCGAGGCGGGCGTGTGGATGAAATGGACATGCAGCCATTCGGCATCCGCCGGCCATTCATGCGCGAGCACGGCAGCCTGCCCGAAACGGCGGAACCGGTTGCGGCTGATATCATGCGGCAGGTCGGTGAAAAACCGGCGAAGCGCCTTGGTGAAGCCCGGCTTCCTGCGGCAGGCCCAAAGCGCCTTCAAAACCCGCAGCGGCTCCTCGTGCAGATATTCCGGCAGATATGTGACGGGCGCGCGGATTTCATCGTGAACGGGATGGCGCTTCTTGTCCGTGGGCCGGCGCATCGACATGAGTTCGAGTTTCAGCCCTGCCTTTTCCAGCCCCAGAAGTTCCTGGGCGATGAAAGTCTCGGACAGGCGCGGATAGCCCTTGAGGAGCACCACGATTTTTTTTGTATTGGTCACGTTGCGCGTGTCTCTTTTGAAGCGGTGTTTGTCGGGGAACCGGTCACGCGGTCAGCGTGATCGGCGCCTTGTCGCCCTCGGACGGCAGCCATTCGGCTATCCGGCGCGATATGTTTTCCAGACCGTCCAGCTTCAGCCCGCGCGCATTGACGGAGGGCGGTGCGCGGTTCGGCAGCGCTTTCAGAGCAGCCGCCATTTTTGCCGGGTTCTCGGCATCTTCCGGCAGAAGCATGTCGAAAAGGCCAAGCTCCGAGGCACGGCTGGCGCGGATAAGCTGCTCTTCGCGCGGCACCGTACGCGGCACGACGAGGGCGGGCTTGTCGAAGGACAATATCTCGCAGACGGTGTTGTAACCGCCCATCGACACGACGGCCTGTGCGCCGGCGACGAGGTCTTCCATGCGGTTGTCGAATTCGATGATTTCGATATGCGGAATATCGGCAACGCTGTTCATGAAGCGCTGGCGTTGATCCGCCGGCATATAGGGGCCGAGCACCACCAGCGCCTTGTGCGTCAGTTCGCTGTCATGGCGATAGGCGTTGATGACGTCGTCGATCAATTCGCTGCCATCGCCGCCGCCGCCGGTGGTGACGAGAAGGTAATCGCCTTCCGGCCGATGCGATACGGTTTCGGCCTGGGTCTTGGACCTTTGCAGAAACCCGACGAAATCCATCTTGTCGCGAACGGTGTGCGGAACGTCGAGCCCCGTCAGCGGATCGTGGAAATCGGGTGGGCCATAAATCCAGACGTGGTCATAGAACTGGCCGATCTTTGTCATGACATTGTTGCGCTTCCACTCCGCCTCAAGCAGCTGCGGCGCGTCCATGACGTCGCGCAGGCCGATGACGAGCTTGGTGCCCTGTCCCTTGAGATAGGCAAGCGTTTCCTCCACCTCGCCGCGCAGGCCCATGGGCTCCTTGTCGACGATGAAGATATCCGGCTGGAAGCTTTCGGCGGTGTGGTAGATGATGGAGCGGCGCATCTTCAACGTTTCCTGAAGATCGATATGCCTGTCCATGGACGTATATTCGCCGTTGCGCAGCTTGATGACGCTCGGGATTTTCACGAAATCGACGCGAGCGCGATAATCGAAAGCACCGGCAATCGTCGCGCCTGAAATGATGAGGACGTTGAGGCCGCGATAATCCTCCACCAGAGCGTGCGCGATGGTGCGACACCGCCGCAGATGCCCGAGCCCGAAGGAATCGTGGCTGTACATTAGAATACGCGCGTCGTTCAAACGGGAGGTCATGGGCCACACCTCTTTTTGCCTTTCACAAAAAAGGCGATGGCGGAAGGGCAGTTTATCAAAGGGTGTTCCATTTTATCTGAAGGGATCCGCAGCATCACGTAGTCCGTCGCCGAAGAAATTAAAGGCCAGAATGACGAGAACGACAGGGATCGTCGGGATGAGAAGCCATGGATATAGCGCAATGACGCTGACGCTGCGCGCCTCCGTGAGGAGAATTCCCCAACTTGTGATCGGTGGTCTGAGACCGAGGCCGAGGAAGCTCAGTGCGGTTTCGCCGAGAATCATGCCCGGTATCGTCAGGGTGGCGGATGCGATCAAGTGTGACATGAAGCCGGGAATAAGGTGTCTGCCGATGATGCGCGGCGTTCCGGCACCCATTAATTGTGCAGACAAAACATAGTCTTCTTCGCGAAGCGCCAGAAGTTTTGAGCGCACGGCGCGCGCAAGGCCCGTCCAGTCCAGCATGCCGAGAATGATGGTGATGCCGAGATAGACGAGGATGGGGCTCCAGGTCACCGGCATGATCGCCGCAAGCGCCAGCCAGAGCGGAATGCTCGGGATGGATTGCAGCACCTCGATGATGCGCTGGACGATCAGATCGAAGGTGCCGCCGCGGTAACCGGCCAGACCGCCGATCACAATGCCGAGAACGAAGCTCATGGCGACGCCGAGAAGGCCGATGGTCAGCGAAATGCGCGCGCCATAGATGATGCGGGACAGCACGTCACGCCCGAGACGATCCGTGCCGAGCAGGAACAATTCACCGCCCTCCGCCGGGCAGACGAGATGGGTTCTGCCCTCGAACATGCCCCAGAAGCGATAGGTATCGCCCTTGCAGAAGAAACGCAGCGGCTGGATATCCGTCGGCACATCCCGGTAGACCCGTCTCAGATTGTCCATGTCGAGCGTCATTTCCCGGCCATAAACGAAGGGGCCGACAAATTTTCCGTCATTGAACAGGTGAATGGCCTGCGGCGGGGCGTAGATATGCTCGATATTGCGGGTGTGGAGATTATAGGGTGCGAGGAATTCGCAGATCAGGATCGAAAGATAAAGCACCACCAGAAAGGCGCCGGACCACACCGCGATCTTGTGCTGACGGAACTGCCACCACATGAGACGCAGCTGCGAGGCCTTGCTGAAGGCCGCCATTCCTGACGTGTTGGGTTCGATCAGCGACGGGTCGAAGGGCGCGGTCGAGACATAATGGGGCAGCGCTTCGCCGGGTTTCGGAATGGATGAAGTCATTTGACGTTACCACCTCCGAAGCGGATTCGCGGGTCGAGTATGGCAAGGGCGATATCCGACACCAGAACGCCGATCACCGTCAGGAATGCGAGGAACATCAGGAACGAGCCGGCCAGATACATGTCCTGGCTCTGCAACGCCCGGATGAGCATGGGACCGGTGGTTTCGAGCGACAGCACGACGGCGGTGATTTCCGCGCCGGAGATGATCGCCGGCAGGATCGAGCCGATGTCCGAGATGAAGAAATTCAGCGCCATGCGCAGCGGATATTTGGTGAGCACCTTGAAGGGATGCAGCCCCTTGGCGCGGGCGGTGACCACATATTGTTTCTGCAATTCATCAAGCAGATTGGCGCGCAGACGGCGGATCATGCCGGCGGTGCCCGCCGTTCCGATGATGAGGACGGGAATCCAGATATGTTCGAGGATCGACTTGAACTTCGCCCAGCTCATCGCCTGGTTCAGATATTCCCGGTCCATCAGATGGCCGATGGAAATGCCGAACCAGATATTGGCGAAATACATCAGGATAAGCGCCAGCATGAAGTTGGGAATGGCGATGCCGAGCAGGCCGAGGAAGGTGAGGCCGTAATCGCCCCAGCTGTATTTATGCGTGGCGGAGTAGATGCCGATCGGGAAGGCGATAAGCCAGGTGACGATGATTGTGACGAAGGAGACCAGAACCGTCAGCCACAGGCGGTCTCCCACCACATCGCTGACCGGCAGCTGATATTCGAAAGAATAACCGAAATCGCCAACCAGCATGCCGGTCGCCCAGCGGAAATAGCGGATCGGGGCCGGCTGGTCGAAACCGTAGCGGACACGCAGTTCCTCGATTTCGGCAAGGTTCGCCGTCTCGCCCATGGCGCGCAGCTCGGCGACATAACTTTCGAAATAATCGCCCGGCGGCAGTTCGATGATGGTGAAGACCAGCATCGAAATCAGGATCAGCGTCGGGATCATGACGAGGATGCGCTTTAAAATATACCGCAGCATATCAGGCGTCTCCGTCATACCAGAAGCTATCGGGCATATAGACGCCGAGATAGGATGTGGGCTCGTAACCGAAAAGCGCCTTGTCCGGCACGTTTCGCATGCGTTTGACATGAACGACGGGTTGCAGCGCGCCGTTGACGATGCCGATGGAAAACACCTGCTGCGTATAAATACCCAGCATTTCCAGCCAGATGGCTTCGCGCTCCTGTTCGGTGACGCTTCTGCGCCATTTTTTCAGGAGATCGAGCAGATGCGCCGCCTCCGGCAGATCGGGCTCCTTGCCTTCGCGGCCGCCCGAAAGATAATGCACGCCCCAGACCGGCCATTGCAGCTGGTCGTCACCGGTGGGTGCTAGGCCGGAAGGCAGCATGTCCGGCGTCGGCACACCGTTGTCCATGCCCATCCATACCGACATCAGCACCTCGCCGCCCATGGCGCGCTTGCGGAAGACATCGCGCTGGGTGGGGCGGACGGAAACGGCAATGCCGATATGCCGCCAGTGATCCGTCACCAGCTCCATCACGTCGGTTTCAAGCGTGCTTTCGCCTGTCGTTTCGACGATGATATAGGCCGGGCGGCCATCCGGCAGGAGCCGAAGGCCGGCATTGTCGCGCTTGTCGAGACCGGCTTCATCGAGCAGCCTGTTGGCCGCCGCCCGGTCGAAAGCGCTCCAGGCGTCCGCGAATTCCTGCCGGTAAAGCGGGCTTTCCGGCAGAACGGTATCGGCGCTTTCCTTTGCCAACCCGTAAAAGCAGACCATGTTGATTTCGTGCCGGTTTATCGCGAGCGACAGCGCCCGGCGCACGCGCACGTCCTGAAAAGCGCTGCGCCAGACCGCGTCGGCACAATTGAGGTTGGGCAGCAGCGCGATGCGCGAACCCTGAGAGCGCTTGTAGAGGTTCACCTTCAGGGGAAAGCGCTTTTCGGCATCCTTCAGAAAGGTGTAATCGGCGAAATCGAGGCCGAAATATTGCAGATCGCTATCGCCCGAGGCCGTCTTGGCCGAGATGATGTCGGACGAAGTGACGTTAAGCAGGAAACGATCGAGATATGGCAGTTGCAGGCCGTTTTCGTCGACCCGGTGATAATAGGGGTTACGCTCGAAGACGAATTGTTCGGCCGGCGGCGCGGTGGTGTTGCGCCAGGCATCCAGCGTCGGCAGATCGGGATTTTCGGGCCGCACCTGCCGTGACATCTTGATATGCAGCCCGCTCCAGTCATCTGTCTTGTTTTTCTTGATCAGCTTGGCGAGCTTTTCCGCCGTCTGATATTTGATGTGGAACTGTTTCATATAGGCGGCGGGCAGGAACAGCCGCGCCGGTGAGGCCGCTGCGAGCTTCGCCAGAAAATCCGGATTGGGGCCATCCCAGGTATAGCGCACCGTCAGCCGGTCGATGACTTCGATAAGCGGCGGCTTGCTGTTGACCAGAAGCTCGATCGGCGGGCCGCCCTTGTGGATTTCCCTGTTGAGGGCGACGTCCTCCCAGAAATAGCGGAAATCCTCGGAGGTGAAGTCGCTGCCGTCGGACCATTTGTGGCCTTCGCGCAGCTTGAAGGTGAAGATGCGTTCTTCCTGAACGTCGTAGCTTTCGAGAATATCCGGATGAAGCTCGAATTTTTCGTCATAGCCGACAAGGCGGGCATAGCTGCTGATCGGCATCAGGCGAATGTCGCGCTGGCCGCCAATAAGCATACGCACCGAGCCACCATGTTTTCCCGGCTCGCGGCCAAGCGCTTTCATGTCGATGACGCGCGGGTTTTTCGGCAGGCGTTCGGCCACGTCGGGCAATTCGCCCTTTTCCCGTTTTTCCTTGAAATAGGCGGGGTCGGTATAGGCGGCCCGGGCATGGGCCGGCAGGAAGACGGAGGCCAAGAGGGCAAGGGTGGTGCGACGCGTGATCAAGGGCGAAGCTCCTGAATATCGGCATTGCCGTTTGCGAGCACGAAATGGCCTTCGCCGAGATCGGCGGAGATCATGTCGCCATCACCCTCGTCGCGGAACTGTTTGCCCCAGTCGAATTTGCCCGTCGCGCTGATCTTGCCGATGGTGCGGAAATCGAGCGGGCGGTCGAGATCGGGGAAAGGCACGGCCGCCAGCAGGGATTTCGTATAGGGATGAACCGGAGAGCGCATCAGGATTTCGCGCGGCGCCAGCTCCACGATGCGGCCTTCGCACATCACGGCCACGCGGTCGGCCATATAGTCCACCACTGCGAGATTGTGGGAGATAAAGAGATAGGTAAGCCCGAGATCCTGCTGCAAATCCTTCAGCAGATTGAGGATCTGCGCCTGCACCGAGACATCGAGGGCGGAGACCGGCTCATCGCAGATCAGCAATTCGGGGCCAAGTGCCAAGGCGCGGGCAATGCCGATGCGTTGCCTCTGGCCGCCGGAGAAACTATGGGGGTAGCGGTTCAGCGCGCTTTCGCCCAGGCCGATGGCCCTGACGAGACCCCGGACTTTCTCCGCGCGGTATTTGGCGTCACCACGTCCGTGGATTTCCAGCGGCTCGCTCAGGATGTTGCCCACGGTCATGCGTGGAGACAGCGACGATATCGGATCCTGGAAGACCATCTGTATCTTCGACCGCAGCTCTTTCAGGTCTCCATCCCTGGCATTGAGGACATCGATGTCGCCCTCAGGCCGGTGAAAGGTCACCGAGCCTTCATCCGGGCGAACGGCGCGCATGAGGATTTTGCTGACGGTGGTTTTGCCGCTGCCGCTTTCGCCCACCAGCCCGAGGCATTCTCCGCGGCGAATTTCAAAACTGACGCTGTTGACTGCCTTGGTGGCGTTGGCGTCGCCTTTGCGGAACCAGCTGGATTTCCGGGTCGTGAAGGTCTTGCTGATATTGTCCACGGTCAGAAGCGGGCCGGGGGTCTTGTTCACCGCGGCGTTTTTTTTGCCGACGAGGCTTTCGTGGTCAATGTTGATTTCGCGAAGCGCCTTCAGTCTTTCGCCGGGCTTCATGTCGAAATGCGGCACGGCGGCCATCAGGCCCTTGAGATAGGGGTGGCTCGGCGACTTGAAAATGTCGTCGACCGTACCGGCCTCCATGATCTCGCCCTGATAGATCACGGCGACCTCGTCGGCGATATTGGCTACCACGCCGAGATCGTGGGTGATGAGCAGCATGCTCATGTTCAGGCGGCTCTGGAGGTCGCGCAGAAGCTTGAGGATTTGCGCCTGTATGGTCACATCCAGCGCCGTGGTCGGCTCGTCGGCGATGAGAAGTGCGGGACGACAGATCAGCGCCATGGCGATCATGGCGCGCTGGCGCATGCCGCCCGACAGCTCGAAGGGATACATGTTCACGACCTTCTTGGGTTTGGAAAACCCCACGAGGTCGAGCGTTTCATGCATTTTTTCCGCGCGTTCGGCCGGTGACAGGATGCTGTGAATCCTGAGCGCCTCGTCGATCTGGTTGCCGATGGTGTGCAGCGGCGAGAAAGACGTCATCGGCTCCTGAAAGATCAGGCCGATGCGATTTCCGCGTATCGAACGGATTTCCCGGCCGTCCTTCGGCAATTGCAGCAGATCGACAGGGCCGGCCGCGGCATTTTCCGGATCGGTGAACAGCACGCGGCCATTCACGCGCGCCGTCTTGGGATGGATGCCCATGATGGTCTGGCCGATGACGGATTTTCCGGAGCCGGACTCGCCGACGAGAGCCGTGACTTTTCCCGGAAGAATGCGAAGGCTCGCGCCTCTGACGGCATCGATGGTGCCGCCCATGAGAGAAAACGAGACCCGCAGATTTTCAATACGGAGCAAATCTGCGCCTGCGCTCATGCCAAAGGGTTCCTTGCCGTCTCGTTATCGTTGCCTTGTGACAATTTGCTCAGGAGGGCTTAAATCCACGTTATCGCAGGGTTTGTTGTCTGTCTATGCCTCTGAAACATCGAATTGTTTAGCGAATTCAAAGCCGGCTTCCGAAACACGACGGCTTGCCTGACGCCTTTTGTTTGGCGATATGTTAACGAGCGTTTCTGGATGAGGATCCATGTCCGACAAGAAATATTACGATGCCCAGCTGGATAGAGCCCGGCAGTTGCAAAATGGCGGTCAGTATGCGGAAGCCAATGCGCTTCTCTTATCGTTGGTTGCAGCAAAGGACGGCCACCTGATGGGTGAGCAAACGGTCCTCGGCCTGCCGCGCCGGCTGCACGCGGCAAGGCTGCGCCTCGCCAAGGCCGAGGGCGATATGGTCGCCAAGATCGGTTATCAATATACGCTTGTTCCACCCCCGCAGGTGCTGGAGAAATATGCGCGGTTTTCCACGGAAGAACGTCGCACGATCAGCGTCAAAAGCCGTGAAGATGTGCCGAGGCTCATCCACCAGATATGGATCGGGGAAAAAGCTCCGCCGGTCTCGGTTGAGGCATGGGCCGCCCACGCTTCGAACCATGGTTACGACTATCGGCTCTGGCGGGAGGCCGATCTAGAGCGGGAAGGCGTGTTTTCGAACGGCGTCTTCAAAACCATGCTGGACAAGGGCGATTATCCGGGCGCGGTGGATGTGGCCCGTTATATTCTGCTGGAGCGGTTTGGCGGTATCTATCTCGATTGCGACTGGTATCCGGCGCGGGACGATGTGAGTTTCGATACATTCCTGCCTCTGGCGGGGCTGACGGTGTTTGACGAAAAAACGCCACGGGACACGGGGCAGGGCAGCATGCTGCTTGCCAATTCCTTCATCGCTGCGCCTGCCGGACATCCGGTTTTCAGCAGGATGCTGGAAGCCTTTCCCGGGATTATCGAAGACATGCCGCGCGCGCCTGCCTGGTGGTCGACCGGCCCCTTGATCTTCACCATCGTCGCCCGCGCGGGAAGTATCAGCCTTGCGCCGGCGGGGTTCGTTGCCGCGTCCCTTCCCGACCGCGCCCCCTTTGAGACGGTGGAAGCGGTCAGGCGGGAACTTTCCACCGAGGCGAGCGGGTTGCTGATCGCCTGGAAATCATGGTGAGATGTCGTCGACGAGGTCTTTCGAAGAACGCCAGCGGGCCGCGGGATGATCGGTGGTTACCTCGAAAAGCCGCCGCAGAAAGCGCCAGACATTGTCGTCATGGACGAGATGGTGGGTGAGGATGCCGGTGGTGCCGCCGTTTTCGGCGGTTGCCAGGATGCGGGCGGCGGTCTCCGCGAAGAGCACGTCGTCGTTACGGCCACCGCGGCTGCCGTGCCAGTCGATCACATCGACATGGGTGTTCAGGCAGGGCGGCAGGGTGCTTTTCTCCGGGCCGAAAACGGATAGGGCGCGATATCCAAGGCCCGCCAGCGCCTTCACGATACCGGCATCTATGCGGTTCCATGGCGGCACGAGCATCGGCACCAAACGCCCGCCATGCAGGTCGTGCAATTTATCTAGTCCGGATTGCAATTCATCGAGAACGACAGCAGCATCGCGATGCGATCCGAGTTCCTGTTTCTTTTCCTTCTCGCCGGCATAATTCGTATGGGACCAGCCATGGACGGCGACCTGGGCAATGTCCCACTCATCCAGATAGCGTGCGAGCCTATCGTTTGTCATCTCGGGGATGACCGCGAGCGTGACCGGAGCGGAAAAGCCGCCGCAAAGATCGAGCAACGTGTCGAGCGCGGGCGTCGGCTCCACCGCATCGTCGTCCCGGAGCCAGAGATTGGCGGATATGCCGCGCCGCCCGCATTCGTCCAGTGCCGCAACGAATTTTTCCAGACTCATGATCTTCGCGCCTTTGCTTGCAGCAGGATATGGTTCAGTTCTTTTGCGGCGTTTTCCAGAGACCGTTCATTCCTCACGAATTGCCGGGCCGCCCGTGCCAGTTCTTCGCGCTGTCTGCTATCGCCGAGCAGGGTTTTAATCGCGTCGGCATAGGCGGCTCTATCATTTTCTGGTGTCAGTAATCCTGTGACGCCGGATTTTACCACCTCGGGGACGCCAGCCACTTTCTCGGCCACAACGGGCAGGCCGGCAGCCTGCGCTTCGAGATAGGCGAGACCATAGGCCTCGCCATGGCCCGGCCAGACATAGAGAGAGGCTTTTGAAAGGAGCATTGCGATCTCGGCTGCGGTTTTTTCCCCGTGCCAGACGAGACGGTAGTTGGGAAACGTGCTGAACATGGCTTCTACGGCCGTGCGTTCCGGTCCGTCGCCAACGATATCCAGTGTCCAGTCGAGATCCTGCGGCAACAGGGCGAGCGCTTCGGAAAGGGCGCGATAGCTGTCGAGCTTGTCACCTGCCCGCATCATGGCGACGGTGACGAGCCTTGCGGGTAACGGCTGGGGCGTGTTCTTGAGAAAGGCTCTGGCATCGATGAAAGGCGGCAGCATGGCCCAGCGAAGGGTGGGGGAGGCCCGCACAAGCCCTTCACGATCTCGCGCGGTGAAGCAGATATTGATGGCGGCGGCGTTCAACGCGGCCAGCAACCCATTCTGAACCGCCTGCCATCCCATCCCATTCCGTTTCGGCGAATAGGACGCTTCAGCGCTGACATAGGGGATGTCGAAACGTTTGCTCAGTTCCGGCCCGAGCAAGTCCGGAGCCTTGTAATAGGGGTGGTAACAAAACCAGAGATCCGGCACGCCATCCTGTCGCCAGCGCCGTGTGATGATCTCGATTTCGCGCTCGGCCTCATCGGCGAGCAAGGCCCTTGCCGGGTCATCGGGCTGTTTCAGGAAGCTGCGCAATTCCGAAGCGACGGAAACATCGTGACCGCCCATCGTGATCGCCATCATCAGCAAACGGGACATCAGCCGGTCACCGGAGGGAACGGGATGGTTGGGAGATTTGAGCGGCGCATAAAAGGCGATCTTCATGGCGATGGTTGTGCGTTGGCGGTGGCTAGGGCGTCAACCGGAATTTGAAAGGGCCGAGCCTTGACAGGTCCGTCATTCTTGCCCAACTGAAAGGCATCTTTTGCACATGCGCGGAGCGTGACACGCTTTGACTTCCCCAGACATTTCCCGGAACCTGCTTTCCAGCATTGAAAACAAAAGCGCCAAAGCGGGGGTGATAGGCCTCGGCTATGTCGGTCTGCCGCTTGCCATGACGATCGCCAAGGGCGGTTTCAAGGTTATCGGTTTCGATATCGATCCCGGTAAAATTACTGCGATCGAGACCGGGCGCAGCTACATCGAGGCCGTTTCCGACGAGGTGCTGGCGAGTGTGAGACAGAATGACGGCTTTGTCGCCACCTCGGATTTCTCCAGGCTGGCCGAATGCGATGTCATTGCCATCTGCGTGCCCACCCCCCTGACGAAATATCGCGAGCCGGACCTTTCCTATGTCGAAAAGACCTGTCGCGATATTGCCGCCCATCTGCGCAAGGGACAGCTCGTGGTTCTGGAATCGACCACCTATCCCGGCACGACTGACGGGGTGGTGAAGACCATTCTGGAAAGCACGGGGCTCGTCTCCGGCGTTGATTTCTTCATCGGTTTTTCACCCGAACGGGAAGATCCCGGCAATCGCGATTTCGAGACCTCGACCATTCCGAAGGTTGTCGCTGGCGATGGCGAGGCGGCCGGAAAGCTGATGGCGGCATTTTACGGTTCGGTGGTCAAAAAGATCGTCCCCGTCTCGACAAATGCCACGGCCGAGGCGGTCAAGATCACCGAAAATGTCTTCCGTGCCGTCAATATTGCGCTCGTCAACGAACTCAAGGTCGTTTACGAGGCGATGGGGATCGACATCTGGGAAGTGATCGACGCGGCGAAGACCAAGCCATTCGGTTTCATGCCGTTTTATCCCGGCCCGGGCCTTGGCGGCCATTGCATACCGATCGATCCTTTTTACCTCACCTGGAAGTCGCGCGAATATGAATTGCCGACGCGGTTCATCGAACTGGCCGGCGAGATCAATACCGGCATGCCGCGTCACGTCATCGGGCGGGTCGCGGAGGCGCTCGATATTCATTCCGGCAAGGCGCTCAGCCGGTCGAAGGTGCTGGTAGTCGGCCTCGCCTATAAAAAGAATGTGCCGGATATTCGCGAAAGCCCCTCTCTGAAGCTCATCGAGCTTATTCAGGAGCGTGGGGGCGAAGCGGCCTATTTCGATCCTCACGTAGCCGAAATCCCGAAAACCCGGGAATATATCCACCTGATGGGCATGAAATCCGTGCCGTGGGACAGGCAGGCGATCGGCGCTTTCGACGCCGTTCTCGTTGCGACCGATCATGACAATGTGGATTATGCCGCTCTAAGCGAATGGGCGCCGCTTATCATCGACACGCGCAATGTTTTCGCGCGTCGGAATATAGCCGCAAAACACATCATCAAGGCCTGATAACATGAGCAGACTCGATAGTTTCATTCGCCGGCTGACCGCGCAGCGCGATATCCTCAACCATGTCGCAGCCGATCTCGACCTGCCGGATGAAGGCGCGCTTATGGAAATCGGCCTTGGCAATGGGCGCACCTTCAATCACCTGCGGGAACTGTTCCCCAACCGCCGCATCATCGCTTTCGACAGGGCCATGGGTGCGCATGCCTCCTCCGTTCCGGCACAGGAAGATCTGGTGATCGGTGAAATATCGCAAACCGCTCCGGCTTTCGTCGGCACGGAAGCGGCGTTCGTGCATGCCGATATCGGCACGGGCTATCCGCAAAAGGATGCGGTTACCCTCACATGGTTGCCCGATCTTGCGGCGGGCATGCTGGCGAAAGGCGGTCTCGCGGTCAGCGGTCTGCCTCTGGATCATCCCATGTTGAAGCCGCTGCCGGTGCCGGCAAGCGTGCCGATGGACCGTTATTTTCTCTATCGCAAGATTTGAGATCGGACGCACCGACAGATGTGTCGGGGCTGTCTCATAAATAGCGCTCGCTCTCTTCTTTCGAGAGCAGGAAGACCTTCATTTGTGAGTTGCGGCCGCGGATGGCGATTTCTTCGCTTCTGAGATCGGCAATCTCCTGTCCCGCCTGAATGATGGCCGGTTCGGAAACAACGATGGCTGCGCCGAATTCCTTGGCCTTGGATTCGAGCCTGCTTGCCACGTTGACGGTATCGCCGATGGCCGTCAGGGTTTTGGCCGCGCCATATCCCATGACGCCGACGATGCTCGGACCGGAATGAATGCCGACGACGACTTCCAGACGGACGGCGAATTGTTTCTCCAGCCCCTCGTTCAGGATTGCGATATCCCGCAATATGGTCGCGGCCGCCTTCATGGCGTTGCGGCAGGCATGTTCCGCGTCCTCGCCAAGTCCGAAAAGCGCCATGGCGCCATCGCCGATGAATTTGTCGAGATGGCCTCCCGCCTGTTCGACGGCCTGGCCGACGATGGTGAAATAGCGGTTCAGAAGGAAGACGACATCATAGGGCAGCTTCGCTTCGGAAAGCGTGGTGAAGTTGCGCAGATCGCAAAAGAGGATGGCGATTTCTTCTTCCCGGCCGGGGCGGGCTGGCTGTGCATCGGCCGGCAGGTCGCTTTGCTGGGGCGGCGAAACGAGAAGGGCGATATCAATATCGCTGGTGGGGCGTAGCTGACAGCCGAGCCGGACATCCGAATCGGCATGGATGCGCCGCAATGTGGTTTGCTCGATGTCTCCCGGTGGCGGCAGCGGGCCTTTGCTGTTCAGAACCTTGACGCGACAGGTTGAGCAGCGCCCCTTGCCCCCGCAGACGGAGTAATGCGGAATTCCCGCAAGGCGGCTGGCTTCCAGAATGCTGAGCCCGGCAGGTACATGTGCCTGCGCGCCATGTTCATAGCGGATTTCGATTGCCGTCAATCGTTGCCGAAAGCTGCGAACGCCACGCATGGCGAAAACCAGCATTACCGCGCCGACGAACAACGTCTCCGCCGTGCCGGTGATGAAACGGATCCGTGTTTCCATTTCCCGCTGCAGTGGCAGCTCGTCCTTTTGAATCGTATTGTCGGCAAGTCCGGGCGGAAGCGCGTATTTTTCATCGATTTCCGCCAGCCAGCGGCCGGCATCGCTGAAGCCCAGCAGCGCCAGGAGCGGCAGCATCACGGCCACCGTCATGAACAGTCCGGCTATCCGCGGATACCAGTCCCGGTAGCGCAGCCAGAAATAGAGGCCAATGCATCCGTGGACCCAGATCACGATCAAGGCGAGGCTTTGCCAGGCGCCCTGTATCGGGTTGTTGATCCACAGCCTGCGGATGACCGAATAATAGCCGACATCGATGCCATAAAGCATATGCGACACGCGGATATTGACGGCGTGGCCGATGATCAGGAACGGGATCGACAGGCCGAAGATGACCTGAAGCGCTTCGCGGAGCGGCATGCGCAGCGTTCTGCGCAGATAAAGCGAGCGCAGAACAAGACAGACATGCACCAGAACCGAACCGTAAAAAAGCAGGCTGCTGACGGGGTTGAGCCAGATCAGGCTGAACCATTTTCTCGCCCGTTCGGCGGTATCGATGGAGATGAGTGCGAGGGAGTGATTGAAAAGGTGGGAAAATACGAAAGCAAATATAATGAGGCCGGATAAAATCCGGGCGCGTCTCAAATTGGTCTCCGAAAAGAAACGGATCATGCAAATCCCATCATGTGGTCATTCAGCGCAGAATCATCATGTAGTATGCGGTGGCACCCTTATTGCAGGCCGTCTCGTGGCAATATCGTGGAGCAATGGATCGGAAACGGTCAATTGTGCGTGTTCGAACGCCCGCATGGCAAGAGATGTCGAAATCAGCGTTTCGAAAACGTGGTCGGACAGGTCGACTTCGCCGAAGCCGGATTGCGTCAGAGCTCGATGATCTGGCCGTCCATGGCCGCGAACGCGCCGCTGAACTGGGCTTTCGCCTGTTTTTCGATAGTGTCCAGTTCTTCGTCGCTGCGGCTTGGGGCATGGTGGATGAAGCCGACATTTTTTGCGCCGGCGTGTTTGGCGAGGCGGATCGCCTGTTGCCAGGACGAATGGCCATAGCCGCGATAAAGGCTCATTTCCTCATCGGTGAACATGGCGTCATAGAGGAAAAGGTCGACATCCCTGATCAGGTCGAGCACGGTTTCGTCCATATCGCCCGGCTCATGTTCGGTGTCGGTGATGATGGCGAGGGACTTTCCTTCCCAGTCCAGCCGGTATCCGATGGCGTTGCCGGGATGGTTGAGCATTCCTGTTCTGATCGAGAGACCGGGATGCACATCGAGCGCATCCCCCGGCATGAAGTTCCGCGTGTCGATTTTTGCGCAGCAGATTTCCAGCGGCACGGGGAACCACGGCGGGCTCATGAAGTCCTTGAGCATTTCCCGGGTGGTCATAGTGCCGGCGAGGTGGCCCGACCAGATGGCGACATCGTTGGAGCTGTTATAAAAGGGCTTGAAATAGGGGAAGCCGACAATGTGGTCGTAATGACAATGCGAGAAGAACAGGTTGACGTCGGTAATGCCTTCCGCCCGCAGCGCAAGGCCAGCGGGATGCAAGCCCGAACCCGCATCGAACAAAAGAACGTGATCGCCGCATCTCACCTCGATGCAGATGGTATTTCCGCCGTATTTTCGGAAGCTTTCACCTGAAACAGGAAGCGTTCCCCGCGCACCCCAGATCTTTACCCGAAAATTTCTATTACTTTCCCGACTTGCTGTGTCGGAATCGAACGCCATGACACACCCCAATAACAACGGAATCTTGCACGCTTTCCTCCCATGAAGCCCGTTGTCTCTATAGATTCTTATATCCGCTCGTTTCTGGCGGACGCCTTTACCCCTTATTCAGTCAGCATTTCATTTATATTGCAATAGTACGACATTTATTTTTCCAATATCGCCATTCACGGTAGCAAGGAATTGTCGTTTATGTCCGGGCACCCGCCCGCGCTTTGCTCAGTTCCGCCGTCGTCTGGGTAAGGCGTTCGGCCAGAACGCGCATGACCTTGATCGTGATGTCGGGGAAATCGGACATGAGCTTGAAGAACTGTTCCTTGCCGATGCGCAGGGCTTCCACATTGGTGGAGGCGCGAACGGTCGCGGTTCTGACGCTATCGCAGAGGATTGCGATTTCGCCGACAATGGCATTGCCGGTCATTTCGGCCACTTTCAGCGTGCCCGAAGGGGAATCGACCAGAACATCGACTTTTCCGGTCAAGACGACATAGGCCGCATCGCCGACATCTCCCTGACGAAACAGCACGTCGCCAGCATGATAGGACACCCGGTCGGATGCGAACGCCAGTAGTTTGAGCTTTGACGGTTCCATTTCCGAAAAAAACGGCACCCTTTTCAGCATCTGAATTTCGTCTTTAAACAGCATTGACTTACCCTGTTCTTGTTCCACCTCGGTCACCTTCTTGAATTTATGTTGCGACCATGTCCTTGAATGTACCGTTTTCCTCGGCGAGAGTCTCGTAACTTCCGTCGGCGGTGATCAGGCCCTGGTGAACAACGATCACCCGCTCGAACATGCGGGAGAGCGTCGCGTTCGACAGAACCCATATGATCGACGGGTTATTGTTGTTCTGTTTCAGGAGTGTGATGACCCGCTCGACAATTTCCTCCTGTTGTCGGGGATCGAGGCCGGGAAGAGGGCGGTTGAAGACATAATAATCGGATTTGCGGATCAGCGCCCGTGCCAGATTGAGCTTCTGGCGCTGGAGCGGGCCGAGCCGCTTGCCGCCGGCGCCGAGGTTGAAGTCCAGGCCCACCGCCAGCACGCGTTCATAGACACCCTGCTTGCGCATGACATCGGCGACGATGCGGGTGATGCGCCGCGAGGCGTCGGTGTAGCGATGGCTGACCTTGCCGAAAAGAATATTGTCCAGCAGGCTGGTGGCGCTCATATATTTGGTCGGATCGTAGATTTCGATCACGTTTTTCAGGCTGTCGGGCAGGTTCTCATGGAACATGTGCCGGACTTCGACGATCCGGTTCATGATCTCCGGCGACAGCAGGCCGAAACGCTGGCGAGGCTCGATGTAGAAGAAGCTGAGCCGCAGCATTGCGCGCTTTTCGCTTTCATTGGCCTCGTCGAAACTCCGGCTCTGAAGACGTTGCAGCATCTGCTGATAGACCGGAATGTCGTCGGGCGTCATGAAGGTGAGCTGCTGGAAGAAGGGGTGGTCTCCCGGCAGGTCGGCGAAGATTTCCACGATGTTTTCGGCAATCGTGTAACCCATCTCGAACAGGGTTTTCACGAGGCCGGTTTCGCGCATCAGGGAGCGGAAATAGTCGCTTTCGATGACGGTTCGGATTGTCTGGGAAGAATCCCGCATGGTGCCGAACAACAGGTTTTCGCCGACCGTCGCCTCGCTGTTATAGCTCTCCAGTTCAAAGGGTGCGATGAGGCCGCTCAGATTTTCCTTTTCGAGCTCCGCACGCAGCACATGCCGCAGCTCAACGATGCGCGCGGCAAGATGCAGGTCGGTCAAAGGGTCGATCGACGAACGCAGCGCAAACTCCAGAATATCCTGCGACAGTTCCACGCTGTCGAGGACAGCCAGTATGGCCTGGATGAGATTTTCCGGCCTGCCGTCGCCGGCCGGGCTCGAAGCGTAGTCAATCCATTCGCTGTTGATATCGATCAGCGGATTGCCCGCCATCTTTGCTTCGCGGATTTCCCACTTGCGATGTTCCAGCGCTGCCCCCTCATAGTTCCTGTCCGCAAGCGGGGCGTGTTTGAGGCCGTAAAGCAGGTTGTCCTTCAGGCTGGCGTGGAAGAAATAGCTGTCCGAGGACACATAGGAAATGCGCCGCCCGGTCAGCGATTCCGGCAGTTCCAATATGTCGACGTCGTTGATGCTGATCTTGCCCGAGGTTGGCCAGAGCGTGCGGCCGATCGCATCCGCCAGCGCCTCGGCGCCCGAGCCGCCGACGATGGCGATCACCTCGCCCGGCTCGACCTTCAGCGATGCCTGTTCCAGAAGCCGGCTGCCGCTGTCATCCTCCAGCGTCAGATTGGCGACGACGATCGGGGCGCTGATCGCCGCGACGGCGCCGGGAGACAGTTTCTGCACCTTTTCGTCGATCATGTTCGGGGCATCGAACTGCTCGAAGACCTGCTCGTATTTCACCTGCACGTCCTGACGCGCCTGATCCCAGTCGATCAGTTCCTTCAGCGGTCCGGGCAGTTCCTTATAGGCATTGATGACGGCGACCAGCTGCCCGACATCGAGGCTGCCCTTCAGTGTGAGATAACCGCCGAGCGCATAAAAGAAGAAGGGAGTGAGCTGTGCGAGGAAGTTATTGATGAACTTAACCAGAAACTTCCACTGGTAGAGATCGTAGCGGATCTTGAAGATGTCGCCGAGACGGTGTGAGGCATCTGCACGCTCGTAATTGGACGTGTCATAGGCATGGATGGTGCCGATACCATCAACCATTTCGCCGATGCGTCCGGCAAGCTGGCGGGCGCTGAGTTGCCGCTGGCGGCCAAGCTCGATGAGGCGGCGGCGCATTTTGGGAATGATGCCCACCTGAATGGCAGCCATGAAAGCCGCGATCAGGCCCAGCCAGAAATTCTGAACGAGAATGAAGAAGAGCGCGGAGAGCGCCTGGCCGCCGAGAAGGGCCGGCTGCACGAAGGCGTCGCCGGTAAATCCGCCGAGCGGCTCCACCTCGTCCTTCACCATGCTGGAGATTTCCGCGCCTTTGACCCGCTTGAAATGGGAGGGTGGGAACCGCAGAATCTTGTCGATGAGTTCGAAGCGGATGCGCCGCAGAAGCCGCTCGCCAAGGCGGCCCTTATAGGTATTGATGTAATATTTGAAGAGCCCGTTGATGATGACAAGCGCAAGGAACGTCAGGCTGAGCGCCATCAGCATCGACATGCGGTTGAGCTCGAGCCCGGGGAATAATGTCACGGTGCCCCAGTAGGGAATATCGACCGTGAGATGCATGAAAAGCTGCGTCGCATTCGCCCCTTCGAAACCATCCCCCTGAATTGGGCCGTTGACGATCTGCTTGGGCAGGTCGAAGGCGAGGAAATAGGGGATCATCGACAGGGCCACGATCAGCAGAATGAAAAGCTGCTGCCGCCTCGTGTGCGACCAGATATAACGCGTAAGGCTTTGTTCCATATAAAACTTCTATGACCTGTCGGGCGTGGCCCGGCGTGTTGGTTTGCGCGGTGTCTAGACGATCCGGTGGCCGGGTGGCGCAACCTCCTCCTGCAAATAGGTGTGGGACTCGCTATTTATCAGTATATTCAAGCGGTTTCGAGTAAAATAGCGGCCCAGCCTGGACTTGCCCGCCATCCCGGTGTTCATTTTTGCACCGTGCGGGCGGCAATGGATATAAATGCGACTATATTTTTAGACTTCTCTAATGTTGTTGTTTTTATTGTAGATCCGGCGGTAAGACGCTTCGATACAATGATCCCGTAATGGTTGAGCCAGACACTGGCGCAATGATGGCAAGGCGGATGGCGATAGATATTTCAGAGCGTACAGGCAGCGATCCGTCTCTTGATGCATTGTCGCTTTCCGGCATTGCCTCGAATGGGGCGGTTGCGCATCCGGTCTCTTTTGATGGACTTACCGGGATTTTCCATCCGGCGCGCAAGGACGTCAGACAGCGCCATGCCGTTCTTTTCGTCAGCCCATGGGGCATGGAGGAGCTGTGCAGCCGCAAGTTTCAACGGGTACTGGCCGAGCGGCTGGCCGCTTGCGGTGTCGCCAGTCTGCGATTCGACTATCTGGGCGCGGGTGACGCCTTCGACCCTGATGATGCTGGCCGTGCAGCGGACTGGATTTCCGACGCGCGCGCGGCGCTCAACTGTCTGAAGCGTCTTTCCGGCTGCGCCGAAGTGGTCGTTGTCGCTCAGGGCCTCGGCTGCCTGATTGCTGCACAGGCGTTTGCCGATGAGGCCGAAGTGGGTTCCATGGCGCTTCTGGCGCCTGTCGTTTCCGGCCGCGCCTATCTGCGTGAGCTGGCGATGTGGTCCTCCATGATCGACGATGGCCTCGGTCTTCGGCCCGCGCAACGGATGACGGAGGCGGGATCGATTGCCGGCATGGCCATGCCTGCCGGTGTTGCGGATGCGATCAGGAAGGCCAATCTTTCAAATCTGACTGTCGCTCCGGCGCGCAGCATTCTGGCGCTTTCCCGGCCGGGCCGCGTAACCGATGCCGATTTCGCCCAGCATCTCGTTGCGATCGGCGGTGCGGTGGAGGAGGCGGAGTTTTCAGGTTACGACGATCTCGTCTCCAGCCCTACGCTTTCGAAAATATCCGACGATGTGGTCAACCAGTTGGTCGATTGGGTGCTCTCCCAGACCCATGCCGAGAGTCCGGCTGTCCCCCAGGAGGATTTCACAGTCAATGCCCCACAGCGTGGGCGCGGTTTTGTCGAGCAGCCGGTGCAATTTGGAGACGGCGGACGGCTTTTCGGTATTTTTTGCGGGCCGGATGATCGGGAGGTGGTTTCTTCGGTTCTTCTGCTTGGCGCGGCCTATGACCGGCATGCGGGTTGGGGCAGGCTTTCCGTGCGGATGGCCCGTACATTGGCGCGCGAGGGGGTGGCATCGCTTCGCTTCGACGCGGCCAATATTGCCGATAGTCCGCCCGTCAAAAACGCGCCCGATCAGGTTCTTTACGATGCCGCGCAGAATGACGACGTGGCTGCCGCGCTCGATTTTCTCGGCAAGCGCGGCAAGGGACCTTTCATTGCGGCGGGCCGGTGCAGCGGAGCTTATCTCGCCTTCAACGGCGCAATCGCCGATGAGCGCATCGACGCCGTGGTCGCGGTCAATCCGGTCGTCTTCCATTGGCGTAAAGGCCGCTCGGTGGATGAGGCCCTGCATAAACGCCCGCGTTCCTTCGGGGAATACAGCCAGCGTTTTCGACAGGGCGCGACATTCAAGCGTCTCATCAGCGGAGATGTCGATGTGGCAAGTGCCGGGCTCAATATTCTCAAGGCGACGATGAAACGGCTTTCGACAAAAACGGCAAGACTGTTTCGCAGAGGCAGCGAGGAAGGGCGGGCCGTCTTCGGCGCTTTCGACAGGCTGAAGGCGAAGAATACCACCGTCCATCTGCTCTATAGCGACAATGACGATGGCCTCGAGCATTTCCAGTATTATTTCGATGCCGACGGTGACGGGCTGGCGGCCTATAGCAACGTGTCGCTGACGATCATTCCCGATGCCGATCACAATCTTTCGACGCCGGAAGCCAAGACAATCTATATCGAAACGGTGAAGCGGCTGGCTCTAGAACGAAAACCGCCGGCTGGAGCCCAGTGACACGACCTCTCCGGAAGGAGGCGCTTCGGTTGTGGCGGTCTCCGGCGAAAGACCGATTTTTCTGGTTTCGCCGGGGCCGAGATGGAACCAGCTTTCCGATGCGCGGTAGCCCTCTGCCGTGATATGGACGGATTGCGCCAGTCGGTCCGTGCCGATTTCAAGGGACCAGTCGCCGTTTGTTTCGCTGATTGCGACCTGAAGGTTTGCGGCATGCAGCGCCTTTTTCCGGCCGAGCGGAAAATGGAAGGCGTCGGCGATGACATGCCCGGTCGTTATGTCTCGAAGGCGGGCGATCGTTACATCGTGGGATGGCGGGCCGAAGCGATAGGCATAGGTCGTATCGAAAAAAGCGCCGAACAGATTGGTTGCGGCAATCGTCTGGCTCTCTCGCGGCACCAGTGTAAGTGGCCGTTTGGCGTGAACGACGGGTTGTACACCTTCGCGCAGGCAGGTCAGCTCCAGCATCGCATTCAGGCCGTCGCCCGTCTCGTTGAGGATGTGAATGTCGAGCCCGTTGGTGCCTTCGTCGGAAAGGTTGACCTGAACGGGGCGGAACGCTCTTTTCAGCGCGTGCCAGACGGATTTGGGTCTGCCGGCGGCATCGATGATACCCCAGCCAGCGCCGGGAACGAGGTCCTGCAGCGTCCAGACCAAAGCGCCCTGACAGGAAGAGCCGCTGCGCCGCCATTCGGCGAACGTCGCCTGCATCACCTCGGCCGTCGCGGCGCGCGACATGTCGAGATAAAGGGCGCCGTCCTCCCGCCGCAGCACATCCGGTTCGACCTCATAAAGCAGCTTCAGATAATGGTCGCGGACATCCTCGAAATCCCAGGAAGCGCCGCGGTCACGCGGTGTTCTTATTTTCCAGCGCGGATCGTGAACGGCCACGCCGGGAAGATGTCTGTCCAGCGTTTCCTGTTCGGGAATGTTGGCGAAGGCGAGACATTCGGCGGCGAAACGCAGATCGGCGCGGCGGGCATCTTCCAGCGGCCGGCAATAGGCGCCCACGCCGTAATAGTGACCAACGCCAGCATTGGGCGCGAATGGCAAAGCACCGCCGGAAGGGGAATTGGCGACATAAGCCGCATCCGGTCGCTTTTCGGCGATCAGTTCCGGCAGGATTTCCTCGGTCAGCGTGCTCTTCCATATCTGTTCCGGCAGGCCGAGCATTGCGCCCTGCTGGTACATTTCGCTGCCGCCGCAGAAAATGGCGAGTGATGGAGAAAGCGCTGTCGCTTCGAGAAACTGCTCGATTTCCATAATGATATGCTGGCGCAGGCTCTCGTCCTTTGCCGGATAATCGAAATTGGCGAGCATGGCATCCTGCCAGACCATGATGCCCAGTTCGTCGCACAGCGCAAAGAATTCCGGCGTTTCATAGGCCATGGTGCCGCCGACGCGGATCATGTTCATGCCAGCTTCCGCGGCTTTTTGCAGCCAAGGCTCATAATCCGGCCTTGCTCCCGGCAAGTGCACAATGTCTGCCGTCGTCCAGACCGCACCGCGGCAGAAGACCGGTTGGCCGTTTACGCTGATGCCGAAACCATTGCCGTCCTCACCGCGATCGATCTCCACCTGGCGAAAGCCGGTGCGTCCGAGCCTGTATTGCCTGCCGTCCAACTCCACAACGACGTCGTGCAGCGCGGGCCTGCCATGGGTGTGCGGCCACCAGATTTCGACGCCGGGTATGAGCAGTTCGCCGAAGAGTTTGCCGTCTTCACCCTTCGAAAGATTGATGCTGTAACCAGCGCAGATCAGCCGTGCGGACTGGATATCGCGGCTCGCTTGAAGAACGATGCTGACCTTTCCCGTGCCGGTATCGTCAAGCGAAGACCCAAGCGTGCAAAGCGCGCTTTCGTGTTTGATGAGGCTGATGGGTCGCCACGGGCCGGCAGCATGGATTTCCGGGCACCAGCCGGGCATATAACCGAGCGCGGTGGTGCGGATCAGCCGCAAGCCTTGCGTATTCATCATCTGCGGACGCCAGCGGGCGCGCGGACCGGTCTTTTCGAGCCTTGGCGCAAGTGCCCGAAAACAGATCGAAAGCTCGTCTGCGCCTGTCATCTGGACGGGCACTTCCAGCCTTTCGAACATGCTTTGGCTCGCGGCAATCAGCTCGCCATTGAAGAAGATTTCGGCAATGGTTGAAAGACCATCGAAGCGCAGCTTGGCCCGCTCCCGGGCGTCTGAAATCATCGTCAGCCGATACCAGGCGTCCCTGTCATTGAGTGCGACGGGGGCAAGGCGATCGAATTTCCCGGCCGCTTCCAAGGCTTGCGCCACGGTGCCGGGAACGGAGACATGAAGGCTTTCAAGCGATGCCGGAATATCGGACGGGGTCTCAAAGGCATCGGCGGGCGTCAGTGTCAGCGTCCAGCCTTCACTTAGCAATTCCTCGCTTTCACCCGGAAGATAGGTCCTCACGCGGCCTCGCTGGCATCGGATAGTTTTTCGCCAAGGTTTTTCATCAAACCATCCCATGCGTCCGCTGCCGGATCAAGCACGGTGGCCAGCGCATCGAATTTGCGGCGCGTGACGGCGCGGGCGAGCTGGAACTGAACCGTCTTGGCGACCTCGGAAATCTTGAGCGCGTGGCCTCTGGCCTCAGAAAAACCATCGGCGTCCAGCCACTCGAGATGGCTTGCCAACAATTCGAAGTTGGCACCGAGTTGGCGCAGCGTGTTGAAGGCATATTTGTGGAAAAAACCGAAGGGCCGGTCGGCAACTTTTTCCACCTGAGCCGGAAACACTTTTGCAAAGGCCCGGACCGGGTTGGCTGAGGGCCGCCTCGAAAAATGAAAATTCAGGAGCCGTTCGGCTGTCTTGCGAATATGCGCCGGTGAAGGATTGCCGTCTGCGAATTTTGCAAATTCGGTATAGGGCAGAAAGGGCGGGTCGGTCTCGGCCAGATGGTGCTGGAAGAGCCCGTCAAAGTCCTCGCCGGAGAGATGGAAAAAGCCGGCATTGTGGAAATAGTCCAGTTCCCGTTTTTCGCGATCGAGCCTGTTGATGGCGATGGTGGTCTTGCCGTGTTCCTTCCGGTAGCCGACCCCATGGGTATCGGGCATATAGAAGCTGTCCATCTCGATCAGGCAGATGCGGCCGCGTTCCAGCTGCGTCGCGATGTGGTCTTCCACCTGGTCGAAGATCGCAAGTTCGGTGGCGCGAACGCCATAAAGCGCCTCGAGGTCTTCCAGCGGCACCTTGAAGAAGGTGAACTGGTCGCCTTCGAAATCCTGCGTCACGGTGAAACCGAACATGGCTTCCGGCGGCAGACCTTTCGAGGCCAGCACCTCGATCCATAAATCGATGTAGCAATTGGTCTCCGGCCACATTCTCTCGGAGGAATGGAGCGGATGCTGCACATAGTTTTTGGGATCGAGGCCGGGAAAAATCTGCCGCATGAATGATCAGCCCCAGAGCGTTTCCCGGACAGGTGCAGGCCATGCCTTCACGTCCAGGCCGTGATGCGCAAACAGTGCGAGCGCGATGCGCTCCAGCCCGAAACCGACGCAGGCGGTGTGGGCGACATCGCCATTTTCGAGGTTCAGGCCCCATTTCTGACCGAAGGCATCCTGATGGTAGTTGAAGCTCATGCAGGCCGTCGGGCTGGTCGCCGACGTGACCGGGATCAGGAGCTCGAATTTGAGGTTCTGGTCGCGCTGGTTGTTGGCCAGCATCTTGCCGGCACGGCCGAAGAAAGGATCATTGGCGATATCGATGGTGACGTCGAGCCCGACCGCCTTCATCATCTCCACGCCGCGATCCATCCAGGTCTGGCGGAATTCGGTGACATTGGACTCGGTGCCCATGCAGACATATTCGCGCATGCGGAAAAGCTGCTGGCGGGCCGGGTCCTTGGAGGGTTCATGGCGGAAACAATAGGACTGGATGTCATAGAGACCGCCGCCGGCAGGTAACGCGCCGCGCTTGGCAATCGTCGGATAAAGCGGATAGCAGGCTGCCGGCGTCAGCACGATGTCGGTGGCTTTCTGGTCCTTGGTCCAGTCGCCGCCCTCGTCCATGGTTTTCAGCAGGCTGACATGGTCGAGCTCACAGCCGCAGAAGGAATGGACCGTGCCGGCGAGCTGTGGGAAGCTCTTCATATAACCGCTCTTTTCAAAATAGGCGCGGTTGATGCCGGGCGGAAAGCGGATCGCTTCGGCGCCGTCAGCGCCGCCCGTGCGGTCGATCAGCCGCTCGAAGGCGGCAATGACATCCTCGAACTGGCCGCTGCGTCCATAAAGACCGTCCACACCGGTTTCAATCAGCAGGCCTTCTTCGAACAGTCGATCGAGAAACGATGTTTGCATGTCCATGGTCTTATCCCAAGAGGCTGGTGTCCTGCTTGTGAACCAGCAGGAGATTGGCGGAATTGCCGAGAATGCGGTCGTTGGAAATCATCAGCCGGGCAGAGTGTGCGTCGCGCAGGTGTCGGCCCAGGCTATAGGGCGTGCCATTCTTGTAACCCATGATGCCGCAGACCAGCATGGCGTGATCGATGATCTCCAGAATGGTCTCCGAAGAGCAGATCTTCACATTGTTCATGGCGACGGCAAAGGCCATGGACATCAGCTTTTCCGGGTCGCTCTTGGTGTCTTCGTAAGCCTTGATGCCGGCGATGATGTTGGATTTGACGACCTGCAGCTTGGTGGAAACCTCGGCAAGGCGGATCGCGCCCGGAGGGGCGGTGCCGGGCGATTTCCGCGCCGCGGCCCTGACGAATGACTGGGCGCGCAACACCGCATCCGAGGCGATGCCATACCAGACGGCGCTCCAGAGAAGATGCGAGCTTGCCAGCATGGATTGTGCGGCGATTTCCGCGAAAGGCTTCGGGAATATCTGCGCCGCCGGTGCTTCGCCACGAAACAGGAAGCCATCCGAACAGGTGCCGCGCATGCCAAGCGTATCCCACACATGGGTCTTTTCGAGCGTGTACTGGTTTTTCAGAAAGACCGTCATCACCTGATCGGCGGGCGCGGCATCCTTGTGGGCACGCGAGGTGATGAGGATCGCATCGGCATTGCTGCCATAGGAAATGACGGTGGCGTCCTTTTCCAGCCGGCAGAAATCGCCTTCGACTTCGATTGCACAGATGGAGTTGCGCAGATTGCCGCCAATGCCGCCTTCGGTGGTGGCGGAGCCGAGCAGAAGCTGTTCGCTGGCGATGCGGCTCATGAAGCCGGCATGCCATGCGCTCGTCTCGCCGTGTTCCACCAGGCTGGATGCCTTGATATGGTGCATGGCGAAAATCATCGCGGTTGCTGAACAGGCCTGGCCGAGCCGGGCGCAGATATCGGCGATTTCCTGTAAGGAAGCGCTTTCGCCGCCTAGCGAAGAGGGGACCTGGATGCCGAGCAGGCGTTCCTGTCGCAGCGCATCAACGGCTTCCTGCGGAAAGCGGCCGGTGACATCCACCTCATCCGCGTGTTTGGCGGCAATTGCCGCGACACGGCCCGCGCGCGCGGACAGCGTTTCATCCTGCGGCGCTACGGTGACGTTCATCAGGCTGCCTCTTTACCATCCAGAATGAGCTTAACGGTGTCTTCAATGGCCTTGATGCTCGCAAAGGACTTGCGGTTCAGCAGATTGTCGGGGAATTCGATATCGAATGCTTCTTCGATGCCGAGCATCAATTGCACCGATGCAAAGGAAGAAAGGCCCGCCGCATAAAGATCGGCTTCATCTGCAATCGTATCGACAGGGGTTGGAAGCTGGCCGAATTTGGCCAGTATTTCACGAATAGTCGCGTTCATTCCGACGTATCTCCCATGAATTTCACATCAGGATGGTTTGTGCTTATCGTTACGTTGCAAACGATAATATTCGCCTAAACCGTTAGGTTAATTACAACTAACGGCAGCATGCGCCATTCCCGCACCTTTGCCAAGCATGGATCGTCGGCCTTGACAAATGCCGGTCGGTGTTTTTTGCTGTGGCCATTCACCAGGGGTGTCCCGTCAAGGGGCTGAGATTCTGCTTTCATGCGCAGTGACCCGTTGAACCTGATCCAGTTCATACTGGCGTAGGGACGGTGCAAAGACCGAAGGTCGGCTGGCGTGTGCATTGCGCTGTCGGCGCTGCGGTATTTTCCATCATTCCGGCTCGAACTGGGTCTCCACTGTCAAACTTTGGAGCCTCAAGATGAATATCGCTGCCAAGAATATCCCGTTGTCGGTTACTACGGGGCCGCATGCCGCCTCTACCAAAATCCACAAAGCCGGCATTTTACATCCCCATATCCGCGTGCCGATGCGCGAGATCGCCGTTCATCCGACGGCGGGTGAACCGCCGGTGACGGTTTACGATTCCTCCGGTCCCTATACTGATCCTTCGCATACCGTTTTGATTGAAAAGGGTCTGCCGCGTCTGCGTCATGACTGGATCGTGGCGCGCGGCGATGTCGAGGCCTATGACGGCCGGCACGTCAAGCCGGAGGATAACGGCTTTGCCACCGGCGAACGCCTGACGCCTGAATTTTCCGTGCGCCACCAGCCGCTCAGAGCCACGGCCGGTAAAGCCGTGACCCAGCTTGCCTATGCGCGGGCCGGCATCATCACACCGGAAATGGAATTCATCGCCATCCGCGAAAATCTCGGGCGCGAGGCGGCCAGGGAAAAGCTTGTGCGTGACGGCGAGAGTTTCGGGGCGCATATCCCTGACTACGTCACGGCGGAATTCGTGCGTCAGGAAGTGGCGGCCGGCCGCGCCATCATCCCTGCCAATATCAATCATTCGGAACTTGAGCCGATGATCATCGGCCGCAATTTTCTCGTCAAGATCAATGCCAATATCGGCAATTCCGCCGTTACCTCCTCCATGGCGGAAGAGGTGGAGAAAATGGTCTGGGCGATCCGCTGGGGTGCGGATACCGTCATGGACCTGTCTACCGGTCGCAACATCCACAATATCCGCGAATGGATCATCCGCAATTCGCCGGTGCCGATCGGCACGGTGCCGCTTTATCAGGCGCTTGAGAAGGTCAACGGCATTGCCGAAGACCTGAACTGGGAAGTGTTCCGCGATACGCTGATCGAACAGGCGGAGCAGGGTGTGGATTATTTCACCATCCATGCTGGCGTGCGGCTGCATTACATCCCGCTCACCGTCAACCGCGTCACCGGCATCGTCTCGCGCGGCGGCTCGATCATGGCCAAGTGGTGTCTGCATCACCACAAGGAAAGCTTCCTCTATGAGCATTTCGACGAGATTTGCGACATTTGCCGCGTTTACGACGTCTCCTTCTCGCTGGGCGATGGCTTGCGTCCCGGCTCGATTGCCGACGCCAATGACGCCGCACAATTCGCGGAGTTGGAGACGCTCGGTGAGCTGACGCAGATCGCCTGGGCGAAGGATTGCCAGGTGATGATCGAAGGCCCCGGCCATGTGCCGATGCACAAGATCAAGGAGAATATGGACAAGCAGTTGAAGACCTGCGGTGAGGCGCCTTTCTATACGCTCGGGCCGCTCACCACCGATATCGCGCCGGGTTACGACCACATCACCTCCGGCATCGGTGCGGCGATGATCGGCTGGTTCGGCACCGCGATGCTCTGCTACGTCACGCCCAAGGAACATCTCGGCCTGCCTGACCGTAACGACGTGAAGGTCGGCGTCATCACCTACAAGATCGCTGCCCACGCCGCCGATCTCGCCAAGGGCCATCCGGCGGCACAGGTGCGGGACGATGCGCTGTCGCGCGCGCGGTTCGAGTTCCGCTGGGAGGATCAGTTCAACCTGTCGCTGGACCCGGATACGGCGCGCTCCTTCCATGACGAGACCTTGCCGAAGGAAGCGCACAAGGTCGCGCATTTCTGCTCCATGTGCGGGCCGAAATTCTGCTCGATGCGGATTTCCCACGACATCCGCGCCGAGGCGCAGAAGGAGGGGCTGGAGGCCATGGCCGCACGCTTCAAGGAAGGCGGTGAGCTTTACATGCCGCTCACGACGCCTGCGGATGCCGAATAGCATGCGCGTTCTGGTCAAGGGAACGGGGGTCGCCGGTTTGACGGCGGCCTTCGAACTGGCGCGGACCGGCGTTACCGTTGAGGTTTGCGAGCGCAATGCCGAACCGTCTCGTGGCGCATCCTGGTATGCGGGCGGCATGCTGGCCCCCTGGTGCGAGCGTGAAAGCGCTGAAGAGCCGGTTCTGACGCTCGGTCAGGCGGCGCTCGACTGGTGGGATGAAGCAACCCCCGGCCTTGTCATCCGCGAAGGCACGCTGGTGGTTGCGCCGGCCCGCGATAAGGCGGAGCTTTCGCGTTTCGCATCGCGGACCGCTGGCTATCGCTGGGTGGATGAGGGCGAAATCGCCGCGCTGGAGCCAGATCTTGCCGGGCGGTTCCGATCCGGGCTTTATTTTCCGGGCGAGGGTCATCTCGATCCGCGTCTTGCACTGAAATCGCTGCATGAGCGGCTCTGCACCATGGGTGTGCAGTTCCATGTGGCTATCCCGTTGGATGAAGAGCCGTTCGACCGGGTGGTGGATTGCACTGGTTCTGCGGCAATCGGCGGGATTTCCGATCTTCGCGGTGTGCGGGGAGAGATGCTCTATCTCGCCACGCGGGAGGTTTCCCTGTCTCGTCCCGTCCGGCTGCTGCATCCGCGCATTCCGCTCTATATCGTGCCGCGCGAGCCCGGCCGTTTCATGGTGGGCGCGACGATGATCGAGACGGAAGATGCGGGCGCCATTTCCGCCCGCTCGATGATGGAGTTCCTGAATGCCGCCTATGCCGTGCATCCGGCTTTCGCGGAAGCGGAAATCATCGAGACGGGCACCGGCGTGCGCCCCGCCTATCCCGACAATCTGCCGAAGGTCACGCAGGATGGCCGGACAATTTTCATCAACGGCGCGTACCGGCACGGCTTTCTGCTGTCGCCGGCTATGGCGCGGCAGGCGGCTGAAATCGTCTGCCAAACTCTCTCTCAAAAGGAACGGGATCATGAAACTTCTGGTGAATGGCGACGAGCTTGATCTCGCCGCCGAGACGCTGGCCGGCCTGCTCGCCAGCCTCGAATACGAGGGTGAGTGGCTGGCGACGGCGGTGAATGGCGATCTGGTGCATTCCGAAGAGCGCGCCGATTATAAGCTGAAGGCTTTCGACCGTATCGAAATCCTCTCACCGATGCAGGGAGGCTGAAACCATGCTGACGCTTTATGGCCGCGAGGTCTCGTCCCGTCTCCTGCTCGGCACGGCGCGCTATCCGTCCCCCGCCTTGCTTGCCGATGCCGTGCGGGTGAGCAACACGGATATTCTGACGATTTCACTGCGCCGGGAAACGGCGGGTGGCAAGAAGGGCGGTCAGTTTTTTGAGCTTATCCGCGAGCTGGATCGCCAGATTCTGCCCAATACCGCCGGTTGCCACACGGTCAAGGAAGCGGTGCTGACAGCAAAGATGGCCCGCGATGTGTTTCGCACTAACTGGATCAAGCTGGAGGTCATCGGTCATCACGACACGCTGCAGCCCGATGTCTTCGCTCTTGTCGAGGCGGCGAAAATCCTTTGTGACGATGGTTTCGAGGTCTTTCCCTATACGACTGACGATCTGGTCGTGGCCGAGAAGTTGCTGGAGGCAGGCTGCAGGGTGCTGATGCCCTGGTGCGCGCCAATCGGCAGCGCCATGGGGCCGCTCAATCTGACGGCGCTGAAATCCATGCGGGCGCGTTTCCCGGATGTGCCGCTGATCGTCGATGCCGGTATCGGCCGCCCGTCGCATGCGGTCACGGTGATGGAGCTCGGTTACGATGCCGTTCTGCTCAACACGGCGGTGGCGGGCGCGAGAGACCCGGTCAGCATGGCGGAGGCTTTCGCCCGCGCCATAGAAGCCGGCCATCAGGCATATCTTTCCGGGCCGCTGGAGCCGAGGGACATGGCCGTTCCCTCGACGCCCGTGATCGGAACGGCTGTTTTTTCCTGATCGTTTTGCGTTGACAGTGCCTGATGGTGGCGGGATACCGGGAGAAAAGGAAAATGGCATGGCGGCACTCACCAATCTTCTGACGGATATTGACGGCGTTTCGGTCGGCAATGTTACCGATCTCGCCCTTGGCTCCGGTGTTACGGCGATTGTTTTCGAAAAGCCCGCCATCGCTTCCGGTTCTGTTTTGGGTGGTGCGCCGGGCGGTCGCGATACCGGCCTGCTCGACCCCGCGATGACGGTGGAAACGGTGGATGCCTTCGTGCTGTCGGGCGGTTCTGCCTTCGGGCTGGATGCGGCGGGCGGCGTTCAGGCCGGGCTGCGCGAAATCGGACGCGGCCTGCAGGTGGGGTCCACCCGCGTTCCCATCGTGCCGCAGGCGATCCTCATGGATCTGCTGAACGGCGGCGACAAGGACTGGGGACTGCATTCGCCCTATCGCGAGATGGGATATGGAGCCTTTAATGCGGCGCGTGCGGAGCCCTTCGCGCTTGGAACGGTCGGGGCCGGAACGGGTGCGACGACAGCCACCTTCAAGGGTGGTCTTGGTTCGGCAAGTGCTGTCAGTTCCGGCGGTTATAAGGTGGCGGCCATCGTTGCCGTCAATGCGCTCGGCTCGGCAACCGTTGGAACGAGCCGCCATTTCTGGTCCGCGCCATTTGAAATGCAGGGTGAATACGGCGATTGCGGTTTTCCCGATCGTTTCGAGCCGGATTATACCGCGCTGTGCCTCAAGGGGGTCAATCTCACGGCAACGACCATCGGTGCGGTGGTGACGGATGCCGCGCTGACCAAGGCGCAGGCGCATCGCCTTTCCATCATGGCGCATGACGGGCTGGCGCGCGCCGTTCTGCCCGCCCATCTGCCAAGCGACGGCGACACTATGTTCGCGGCCGCGACCGGTGAAAAGCCGCTCGAGGGCGGCGTTCATTTCGCCGAGCTTTGCCATCTGGCGACCATGGTGATGGCGCGCGCGGTCGCGCGTGGCGTCTATGAGGCGACGGCCTTACCGGTGGATGGAGCGCAAAAGGCCTATCGCGATGTTCATGGACGGAGCCTTTGAACGATGAGTGAGGCCCTTTCTCCGCTGAAGCCCGTTCTTCGTATCGACTTTCCACCCGCGGAACGTCTCGGCCACGGCAAGATCGAATTGATGGAGTTGATTGTCGAGACCGGCTCCATCTCCGCCGCCGGGCGGGCGATGGACATGTCCTATCGCCGCGCATGGCTGCTGGTGGATGCGCTGAACCACATGTTCAGGCAACCGGTCATTGAATCGCAGCGCGGCGGCAAACAGGGCGGCGGTGCGGCGCTGACCGCTTTCGGCACTGAGGTGCTGGAGCGTTATCGCGGCATGGAAAAACGGATGAACGAGGCCTTGCGCGCGGATATCGAGTGGCTGGAGGCCAACCGCAATCCCGACGCGGCTCTCAATAGGGATCGAGAGCCGCCGACTTTATGATCGCGTGTATCGGTTTTCCCGGCTCCAGTTGCAGCCTCTCGCGTGACAGATCGGTGATGCGCGACTGGATGATGTCGCCGCCGCAATCCACCTGAACCGTGACCATGCCGTCTTCGCTGGCCGAAACAGTCGCGACATGGCCCGCGAGAATGTTGAGCGCGCTTAAGCCTTCGGGCTTTACGGTTGCCAGCATCACGTCGCGCGCCGGTATGAGCACCCGCACCGGGCTGCCGGCCGCTCCCCTTTTTGCCGGAACATGGAGCAGCATGGTCTTCAGCGTTACGGTGGCAAGTCCATGCCGCTCGTCAAAGCTTTCAATCAGCCCGGAAAGAATGCTGCCCGCTTCGCGCCGTTCGAGATGCGCACTGAAATCCGGTCTGGACAGCACCTCGGCCGCTTTTCCCTGCGCTTCCACCTTGCCGTCCTTCATCACCACGATGCGGGCGGCGAGGCGGGCGACCTCCTGAATAGAATGGCTGACATAGACAATCGGGATTTTTGTCTCGTCGCGCAGCCGTTCGAGATAGGGAATGATTTCGGCTTTTCGCTCCTCGTCGAGCGAGGCAAGCGGCTCGTCCATCAGCAGCAGCCTGGGTGATGAGAGGAGCGCGCGGCCAATCGCGACACGCTGTTTTTCGCCACCGGAAAGCTTGTCCGGCCGGCGTTGCAGGAGATGGCCGATGCCGAGCATGTCGACGATGCGGTCTTCATTCGCGCTCCCGGTTTTGTTCACGGCGAACCAGCGGCCGTAATGCAGGTTCTGCGCCACGCTGAGATGCGGGAAGAGCCGCGCTTCCTGAAAAACATACCCGAAGCGGCGTTTATGAGCCGGCAGGAACAGCCGTTTTCCGCTATCGGCCAGCACTTCACCATCGAGCAAAACCTGTCCCTCATCCGGCCGTAACAGGCCTGCTATGATGCGGATCATCGAGGTTTTGCCGGAGCCGGAGCGTCCGAACAGCGCGGTAACGCCGCCTTCGGAGGTGAATGACGCATCGAGTTCGAAAGAACCGAAGCGATGGCGGGTGGCGACGGAAAGCATCATTCCATGCTCACCCGTTTGCCGACGATGCGGGCCAGAAACTCCGAGACGAGCAAAGCGAGCATGGAAATCACGACGGAGACAATGGTTAGCCGCAAGGCGCCGGCATCGCCGCCCGGAACCTGGGTGAAGGTATAGATGGCGGCGGACAAAGTCTGGGTCTCGCCGGGAATATTGGACACGAAGGTGATGGTCGCGCCGAATTCGCCCATGGCCTTGGCGAAAGCCAGGATCATGCCAGCGATGATGCCGGGCAGGGTCAAGGGCAGGGTGACGGTGAGGAACACCCAGACCGGGCTAGCGCCCAAGGTTCCCGCGGCCTCTTCCAGCTTGCGGTCCACCGCTTCTATGGAGAGACGGATGGAACGTACCATCAGCGGAAAGGCCATGACGGCGCAGGCGAGCGCCGCCCCGGTCCAGCGGAAGGAAAAGACGATGCCGAACCAGCTATCGAGAAATTGCCCGATCGCGCCCCTGCGGCCGAAGAGGACGAGCAGCAGAAAGCCGGTGACGACGGGCGGCAGGATGAGCGGCAGGTGGACGATGCCGTTGAGGAGAGACTTGCCCCAGAAGCGACCGCGCGCCAGCGCCACGGCGACCAGAATGCCGAAAGGCAGGCTGGCAAGCATGGCGATGGACGACACCCACAGGCTGAGCCTGATCGCCGTCCATTCTTCAGGGCTGAGTGTCCACCAATGCAATGCCATATCCTGCAATCGTCATCTCTTGTGGCCCATAGGTTGGGGCCACGAAATGCAGTTTATTTCAAAACGGTAAAGCCTTGCTTTTCGAAGAAGGGCGTTGCCTTGGCCGATTTCAGGAAATCCAGATAGGCTTTTGCTGCCGGGGACTTGGCTTCCGAAACAATGGCGACCGGGTAGATGATCGGCGGATGGCTTTCTTCCGGGAAGGTGCCGACGATCTTTACGCCGGGATCGGCGGCGGCGTCGGTCTGGTAGACGATACCATAGGGTGCTTCGCCGCGTGAGACGAGCAGCAGGGCGGCACGCACGCTCTCCGCGCCGGCGACCTTTCGTTCGACGGAGGACCAGACCCCGAGTTTTTCCAGAGCGGCCTTGCCGTATTTGCCCGCCGGCACGGAATCGACCGCACCCATGGCCAGACGGCCGTCGCCCACCAGAGCGGCAAGATCGAAGTCCTGCTTGATCTCGACCGGCTTTGCCTTGTCTGCGGGAGCGACGAGAACGATACGGTTGCCGAGAAGATTGGAGCGGGTGTCAGCGTTGATCAGCTTCTTTTCGGCGACATAGTCCATCCATGCGAGATCGGCGGAAATGAAGATATCCGCCGGTGCGCCCTGCTCGATCTGCTTGGCCATCGCCGAGCTTGCCGCATAAGAAACGGTTGCTTCGTTACCGCTTTCCTTTGCCCACTCGGCGTTGAGAGCATCGAGCACGTTTTTCATGCTTGCGGCGGCAAACACCGTGACTTTTTCGGCTGCATGGGCCGGAACGGCCGCGAGTGAGGCCGCCACCCAGAAGGATGTGGCTGCGGCAATGGTTTTGAAGAAGCTGCGACGCAAAAGTCTCATGGTCTATTACCCCCGGTTCGAGATATTCCGATGAATATATCGATAGGCCTATAGGGCAATCATTATATTTTCAAGGATATATCGATGGGATGGGGAAAGAGGCTGCCAGGATGTCTGTTTAGAGGGGTGGTTAAGCGCGAAAAGCCCTCCTCGTCATGCTCTGGCTGGTCCCGCGCATCAGCAACGTCTTCATTTATTGAATGTGATTAAATCCTTGAGACAAACCCAAGGATGATGTCGTTCCTTGAAGCGGCCCCGTGTCCGATCAAAAACGCTCGCCGGCGAAATGGGCGATCTGCGCGCCTGCCTCGTAATAGGCCTCCTTCACCGTCCGGAAAGCCTGCACTTTCGGCTCCGTCAAAGGCAGCGGCAATTCGGCTTCAGCAATTTCACCGAGAATATGCTGCGCAATGACCTTGCCGAAGGCCGTGCCCGGCGCGATGCCGCGGCCGTTATAGCCTGAAAAGCCGACGACATTTTCAGCGAATTTGTGAAAGCGGGGCACGGCATTGTCGGTCATGCCGATCTGGCCGTACCATTCACATTCGAATTCCGTATCCCCGAGTTGCGGGAAAAGTCGCTTCAGCGAGCGCTTCGCCCAGGCGCGATGAATGGCGGCGCCGGTGCCGCGCAGGGCGCCGACGCTGCCGAAGACCAGTCGGCCGGCTTTGTCCATGCGGAAGGATGAGAGAATCTCCTTCGTATCCCAGCAGCCTTCACGGTCGGGCAGGATGCTCTTTTGCAGATTATCGCCGAGCGGTCTCGTCGCAAAATTGAAATAGGGCAGGTAGACCTGTTCATCGCGAACGATCTGCCATGGGCCAGTGCTATAGGCTTCGGTGGCCACAACGATCCAGTTGGCGGTTACAGACCCTTGCGGCGTCTTCACCACCCATTTTCCATTGCTGCGTTCGGTCGCTACCACGGGGCTTTCCGTGTGCAGGCGCACGCCCGCTTTCTGGGCGGCTGCGGCAAGGCCTCGAACATAGGCAAGCGGCTGTATCGTGCCGGCGCGTGTATCCAGAAGCGCACCGGAATAGCCCGTACTGCCGGTGCGGCTCGCTGTCTCTTCGGCATCGAGGATGCGGACGGGTGCGCCTCTCTCCGCCCATTGTTCGCAGCGCTCACGGATTTCGGCGAGCCCTTTGTCGCCGACGGCGCAATGGAGCGTGCCGTTTTTTTCGATCTCGCAGGGAATTGCGTGTTTTTCCACCAGTTCGCGCACGAGAAGGGGGGCATTGCCCAGAAGGTCGAGAAGCCGCTCACCGTAAACCTCGCCCAGCACGCCGGGCAGCTCTTTCGGCATGACCCACATGCCGCCATTGATGAGGCCGACATTGCGGCCTGCGCCGCCGAAGCCGATTTCCCTTGCTTCGAGAAGAACGACATCCACACCGCGTTCGGCAAGATGAAGGGCGGCGGACTGGCCGGTGAAGCCGCCTCCGACGACGACGACATCGGCAACCGCTGCGCCCCGCAAGGCGGGCGTTACGGGCGGCTGCGGCGCGGTCTTTTCCCAGAGGCCGTGTGAGCGGGGGTCATTATACATCGTTCCACCATGTTCCGGGTCAGTTCATTTGTTCTTCGTATGAGTGACAAGCCCTTGTTTATAAGACTTTACAAGCGCTCTTGCCTGTTGAATATCGACATATCGTCAAGAGTTCATTCCGTGAGGGAATATGGTCCTGCCGCCACGCCGTTTTCTGCCGTCGCTGTCGCTGCTGGCGGCCTTCGAAGCCGCTTCCCGGACGGGCAGCGTCACCGCCGCCGCGAGGGAACTGGGGCTGACGCAGGGCGCGGTCAGCCGTCAAATTCTGGCGCTCGAAGAGCAGCTTGGCGTGGCGCTGTTCCTGCGTGAGCGGCAGACGATCCGGCTGACAAGGGCGGGGGAGGGCTATGCGCGGGAAATCCGCGAGGCGTTGCGGCGCATATCGACGGCCTCGCTCAACCTGCGCGCCAATCCGGATGGCGGCACGCTCAACCTCGGGGTTCTGCCGAGCTTCGGCACGCGCTGGCTCGTGCCGCGCCTTCCCGATTTCATCGCCAGATACCCCGGCGTTTCGGTCAATCTTCTGACGCGGTCATCGCTGTTCGATTTCCGCACCGATACAGTCGATGCGGCGATCCATTTCGGATTGCCGCATTGGCCGGGTACCGAGCTGGTGTTCCTGATGCATGAAAAGGTCATTCCGGTATGCAGCCCCACCTTCAAGGCGCGACACGGACTTTCAAGGCCGGACGATCTGCTGCATGTCCCGTTGCTGCACATGACGACACGGCCGGATGCCTGGGAGCAATGGTTTCGCAGCCATGGCGTCAGTTTCGACAATGTGCATGGCATGCTTTTCGATCAGTTCACGACGATTGCCGAGGCGGCGAGCGCCGGGGTTGGGGCGTCGCTCATTCCTTCTTTCATGATCGAGGAGGAGTTGCGAAGCGGTCGTCTGGTCGCGGCTGTTGCGGGGGAAGTGGAGAGTGAGGAAGCCTATTACCTCGCCTGCATGCCAGATCGCGCCGGTTATGCGCCGCTCGAAAGTTTTCGGCGGTGGATCGTTTCCGAGGCCGCAACTGGCGCGAACGGCAGGACCGCGGAGTTTTCGGCGTAAACCGGTAAGCGGTCTTGCAAGACGGACGCTGCTCAGCCAATAGTGCGCCATGACGCGTGGCGCGAGCAGCCATGCACCGAAAGTTCAAATACGGGAGATGTCCGTGAAGCCCATTTTCGTTCAGCTTCAATGTGAGCCCGGCAAGACCTATGATGTCGCCGACGCCATCTATAAGACGGAACTGGTTTCCGAGCTTTATTCCACCAGCGGTGAATATGATCTGCTGCTGAAAATCTATCTGCCGCAGGAAGAAGATATCGGCAAGTTCATCAACCAGAACATCGTCAATATTCCGGGAATCGTGCGTTCTCTGACGACGCTGACGTTTACTGCATTCTGACCCGCAATTCGAACCTTCAATTACGCGCTTGGCCCTCATTCCTGTGCTTGTCACAGGAATCCTGTGTATTGGATTTGTGCTATGTAGAGTGCGGGCGGAAGGCCGTCGGAATCCTGGTCGTTAGAGACCGCCTGCTGGCTTTTGGACCTCCGCCCGCTCTTGATGATCCCAACCTGAACAGTTGATGGAGGCCGTGAGCGCGGACCTCGTAGCACAGGATGAGGCTTGCCATGGTACACCCTGTTTACATCGGATGCGACGTCTCAAAGGCACATCTGGATCTTTTCGATGCCGCGACACAAAAAGCCGTCCGCATCGCCAATACCGGCACCGCCATCGATGAATGGCTTGCCACCCTTGATGGACGCGAGGCGCAGATCATTCTGGAGGCGA